>NZ_JAFIBW010000001.1:1500000-1800000 GCF_017833295.1 Methylobacterium sp. PvR107 | reverse complement strand
GGTAGGGCCGCCTCCGGCCGCTGTGCGCCGAAAGCGTATCGGCCCTATCGCGGCGCTTTCCATTTCGCTCAATCGCCACTGCGCGCGATGGCCGTAGACGCGAGTGCCGATCACGCGGTCGCGTCGGACGATCGAGCATGGCCGAGGGCCGCGTCACGGACCGTCGGAAGGCAGGGATTCTCGTTGTCGCGGTGCCAGGCCAGCATCAGCTCCGGTTGCGCGGAGGTCGGCAGCCGGATCGGGCGCAGGACCACGCCGGTCATGCGGATGCTGCGGACGCTCTCCGGCAGCAGCGCGACGCCGAGCCCGGCGCCGACCAGCGCCAGCATGGTATGCGCCTGGTTGACCCTCTGCACGATCCGGGGCCGCACCTTTGCCGCCTCGAACAGGCGGTCGAGCAACTCGACGAAGTAGCGGCCACCGCGCGGCGACCACGTGACCAGCGCCTGACCGTCGAGGGCCTGGATGCCGAGTTGGCGGGCCGACGCCAGCGGACGGCCCGTGGGCACTGCCAGCACAAGGCGTTCGCGCAGCAGGAGGGCCGTCGCGATCGAGCCGTCCTCGCTCAGCAGGGCGGGGGAGGGGCGCAGCAACGCGAAGTCGATCCGCCTGCCGTTGAGCGCCTGAATCTGCTCCTCCGAAACCATCTCCTCCAGGACGAGGTCGATGTCCGGCAGGATCGTGCGGACCTGCGCGACCAAGCGGGGCAGGGCGCGGAAGGCCGAGGCCGCGGTGAAGCCGAGGCGGACCAGCCCACTCTCGCCCTGGGCGGCCCGGCGGGTGATCTGGGCGGCTCCCTCGGCCGCCGCCAGGACCCTGTAGGCCTCGGCGAGGAAGGTGCGCCCGACCGGCGTCAGGCGGACGGCGCGCGTCGTGCGCTCCAAGAGGGTGACCCCGAGGGACTGCTCCAGGGCCTGGATCTGCCGGGACAGCGGCGATTGCGAGAGATTCAGTCGCGCGGCCGCACGGCCGAAATGCATCTCTTCCGCGACGGCGACGAAGCTTCGGACGTGGCCCAGATCGAACATTGATGCAAGATCTGGGATAAATCAGCCAAAATCAACATTGGACGCACAAATCCAGCATCCGTAGAGACCCGGCCAACATCAGCAAGGCGCACGCCTGGTCGGGAGGACCGCGCAATGTCCAAGATGACGCCCGCCGAGATGGCGCAGGCTCTGGGTTCCGGCCTGCTCTCCTTTCCCGTCACGCATTTCCGCGCGGATCTCGCCTTCGACGAGGGGGCCTATCGCCGGAATCTCGCGCAGCTTGCCGAGCACAGGGTCGCCGGCCTGTTCGCTGCGGGCGGCACCGGCGAGTTTTTCTCACTCACGCCAGCCGAAATCGACCGCGTGCTCCGCGCGGCTGTGGAGGAGACCGCCGGCCGGGTGCCGGTCATCGCGCCGGCCGGCCACGGCACGGCCATCGCGGTCGAACTGGCCAAGGCCGCCGAGAGCGCCGGAGCCGACGGCCTGCTGCTACTGCCGCCCTACCTGGTGGGATCGGAGCAGGACGGCCTCGCCGCCCATGTCGAGGCCGTCTGCCGCGCCACGAAGCTCGGGATCATCGTCTACAACCGCGCCAATGCGCAGTTGAACGAGCAGACCCTGGCACGCCTGTGCGAGCGCTGCCCGAACCTCGTCGGTTTCAAGGACGGTGTCGGTGACGTCGAGCTGATGACCCGGGTCTATGCCGGCCTCGGCGATCGCCTCACCTATATCGGCGGCCTGCCCACGGCCGAGACCTTCGCGCTGCCATACCTTGAGATGGGCGTTACCACCTACTCCTCAGCGATCTTCAACTTCCTGCCGGACTGGGCGCTGTGGTTCTACGAGGCCGTGCGCCGGCGCGACCGCGACGCGGTCTATGCCGAACTGCGTGCCTTCGTCCTGCCTTACATCGCCCTCCGCAACCGCAAGCGCGGCTACGCGGTCTCGATCGTCAAGGCCGGGATGACCGCGGTCGGCCGGGCGGCCGGCCCGGTCCGGCCGCCGCTCACGGATCTCGACGCTGCGGAACTGGCCGAGCTGACGGCGCTCATCGGCGACCGGCGCTGAGCGCCATACCGACGGTCCCATAAAAAAACCAAGCCGAGCCAACGGCGGGGCCAGCAGCCGTCCGACCGGACCGGGCGGCGCCTCTCAGGGAGAACGTTCATGACCGGTGCTACGAGCCCTGCGCTCGGCGTCGTCGCCGAGAGACGCAGCCGCGTCCGCCTCCTCATCGTCCTGATGCTGTTCGTCGCGACGACCATCAACTACGCCGACCGCGCGACGATCTCGATCGCCGGTCCGGACATGGCCAGGGATCTCGGCCTGTCCCCCGTCCAGATGGGCTACGTCTTCTCGGCGCTGTCCTGGTCCTACGTGCTGGCGCAGATCCCCGGCGGGTGGCTTCTCGACCGCTTCAGCGTCAAGTGGGTCTATGCCGCGGCGATCTTCCTCTGGTCGGCCTTCACGCTGGTTCAGGGCGGCATCGGCTTCTTCACCGGCCTCACCGCGGTCATCCTGCTGTTCGCCCTGCGCCTCGCGGTCGGCCTCACCGAGGCCCCGATCTTCCCGGCCAACGCCCGCATCGTCGCGGCGTGGTTCCCGGCCGCGGAGCGCGGGCTCGCCTCCGCGTTCTTCAACTCCGCGCAGTACTTCGCCACCGTGCTGTTCACGCCGCTCATGGCGTGGATCGTCCACACATTCGGCTGGCACCACGTGTTCACGGTGATGGGTGCCCTCGGGATCGCCTTCGCCTTCGTCTGGGTGAAGACCATTTACGGCCCGAAGGACCACCCGTCCGTGAACCGGGCCGAGCGCGACTACATCGAGGCCGGCGGTGCCCTCGTCGACATGGACGGCGGCAGCCGGAACGCGACGTCCCACGCGGGCCGCACGATCAAGCAGCTCCTGTCGAACCGCATGCTGGTCGGCATCTATATTGCGCAGTACTGCATCACCGTGCTGACGTACTTCTTCCTGACGTGGTTCCCGGTCTACCTCGTGAAGGAGCGCGGCCTGTCGATCCTCCAAGCCGGATTCGCGGCGGTGCTTCCGGCGCTCTGCGGCTTCGCCGGCGGTCTCCTCGGCGGCTTCATCTCCGACATGCTCCTGAAACGCGGCTTCTCGCTGACCGCCGCCCGGAAGATCCCGATCGTCGGCGGCATGCTGCTGTCCATGTCGATCATCGGCTGCAACTACGTCCAGGCCGACGCCGTGGTGGTCGGGCTCATGGCGCTCGCCTTCTTCGGCAAGGGCATCGGCGCCCTCGGCTGGGCGGTGGTGGCCGACACTTCGCCGCGGGAGAGCGGCGGCCTGTCGGGCGGCCTGTTCAACACTTTCGGCAACACCGCCGGCATCACCACGCCGATCGCCATCGGCTACATCGTCCAGCAGACTGGTTCGTTCTCGGGCGCCCTCGTGTTTGTCGGCGCCAACGCGTTGATCGCGGTGCTCTGCTACCTCGTCGTGGTCGGCGAGATCCGACGGGTCCATCTGGACCCGCACTGACATCCGGCGGGTTGGCCGCAGCCGAGTCCGGGCATCATCCAGCAGGCGCAGCCCGCGCGCGAAGACGGGCCCGTCTCTCAACCGCAGGAGGAACCATGCAGACCGATCACGCCGCGACCCGTCACGCCACGCGGCAGACCCCCGTGGTCACCGAGATGAAGGTCGTCCCGGTCGCCGGCCGCGACAGCATGCTGATGAATCTGAGCGGCGCGCACGGGCCGTTCTTCACCCGCAACCTTGTCGTCCTGACCGACTCGACCGGCGCCACCGGTCTCGGCGAGGTGCCAGGCGGCGCGGGCATCCGCGGGGTGCTCGAGGAGGCGCGCGCCCTCGTGGTCAGCCAGCCGCTCGGCGCCTGGAATGCGGTCCTCAACACGATCCGCAAGACCTTCTCCGACCGCGACGCCGCCGGCCGTGGCCTCCAGACCTTCGACCTGCGCATCACGATTCACGCGGTAACGGCGGTCGAATCGGCGCTGCTCGACCTGCTCGGGCAATTCCTCGACGTGCCGGTGGCAGCGCTGCTCGGCGAGGGCCAGCAGCGGGACGCTGTCGAGATGCTCGGCTACCTGTTCTACGTCGGTGACCGCCGCCGAACCGATCTGCCGTACCGCGAACCGGAGGCCGGCGACGGCTGGCTGCGCCTGCGCGACGAAGAAGCCCTGACTCCCGAGGCGGTGGTCCGGCTGGCCGAGGCGGCCCACGACAGATACGGCTTCAACGACTTCAAGCTGAAAGGCGGCGTGCTGGCCGGCGAGCAGGAGATCGAGGCCGTCACGGCGATCGCCAAGCGCTTTCCCCAGGCCCGCGTGACCCTCGACCCGAACGGCGCGTGGCGGCTGGCTGAGGCGATCCGGTTGTGCAAGGGCAAGGGCGACGTGCTCGCCTACGCCGAGGATCCGTGCGGTGCCGAGGAGGGCTTCTCGGGCCGAGAGATCATGGCCGAGTTCCGGCGGGCCACAGGTCTGCCGACCGCCACCAACATGATCGCCACCGACTGGCGGCAGATGCGGCACGCGATTCAGCTGGGGTCGGTCGACATCCCGCTGGCCGACCCGCATTTCTGGACCCTTGCCGGCGCCGTCCGGGTGGCGCAGCTGTGCCGCGACCACGACCTGACCTGGGGCTCGCACTCGAACAACCACTTCGACGTGTCCCTCGCCATGTTCACGCACGCCGCCGCCGCCGCGCCCGGCCGGGTGACCGCGATCGACACGCACTGGATCTGGCAAGACGGCCAGCGTCTGACGAAGGAGCCGCTTGAGATCCGCGGCGGGCTCGTCCGGGTGCCCGAGCGTCCGGGGCTCGGCATCGAGATCGACTGGCCGCAGGTCGAGGCCGCGCACGCGCTCTACCAAAAGCACGGTCTCGGCGCGCGCGACGACGCGCAGGCCATGCAGGCGCTGATCCCCGGCTGGACCTTCGACAACAAGCGCCCCTGCCTCGTGCGCTAATTGCGCGGCCGAACGGGTCGGCTCCGGAGGTTGAGAATGGCCTGCAGACGCGCTGTCCGAGGCGTGATGATGTCGCCGTGATTCCGGGGCGCCGCAGGCGAGCCCGGCCCCGAAGGAAGACGCCAAAGGCGGCCAATCCAGCAGCGCCGCCGGCTGCAGGATCCTGGCACGCCGGCGGCTCTGGGTCCCGGACGCCGCTGCGCGACCCCGGGATGACGCCAGGGCAGCGGCGCTCGCCGGCTTCAGCGCCTCATGCACCTGCCGCCGGTGCTGTTCCCGCTCTGGGCGCTGGCCTCTGCGCTGACCGATCATCCGCCGGTGAGGCCGTGAGCCGATCTATGGTTCAGTCGAGGGCGTAGCCCAGAAGGCCCTCGATGGTCTGGCCCTCACAGCCCTTGTCGCGCGACACGAAGTGGTCGTGCGTGCCCGCCCTGCAGCGGAACAGCGCGTGACTGGCGGGCTGCGGCGTCTCGAAGACGTAGCCGGTCTGGCCGAGGGGCGTCTGCCCCTCGCATTGCGCATCCCGGCTCAGGAAATGATCGGTCCCGGCGACGCAGCTCATAAGCTTGGCGGCGCCGGGCCTCGGGAGGAGGAACAGCGATCCCAGGGTGGCCTCCAGCGCGAAATCCGGTGCCGCGTACCCGGTGGTGACCCAATGTCCGCCCGGCCCGAGGTACCGCTTGAGCGGCGCGCGGTCGTGCGCAACCGATTGCGTCGCCGTCGCGATCCGCCACGTGCCCGGGTAGGGATCGCCGCCCGCATAATAGACCGTGATCTCCGGCAGGAACGGCGTGATGCTACCGTGCGGATCGCGCTGAAAACCGGGGCTGTGATTGAGGTAGAAGCCGGTGACGTCGGAGTTCAGGTAGCCGGACGGCGTCCAGCGCGCGGGCTTTCCGCTGAGCAGCGCCTTGAGCGGCATCTTGAAGAGGCCGAGCTGGTAGGTCTCGCGGTCGGGATTGCGAGCCGGATCCTTGCAGGCAACCTGCGCGCAAACCCGCCCCGGCAGGCCGGTGATCACGTAGACCTCGCCCGACGACGCGTCGTATCCGAAGTCGGAATTCGGATTGATCGTCGTGCCGTCTGTGGCGAGATTCGGCACCCGGGCGGGCGCATCGAAATGCACGCCGTCGGCCGTGTGCCGCGCATAGAGGTCTCCGAAGCCCGGCACGCCCTGCGGCCCGGTCAGGTCGGTGACGAAGACGTAGTGACCCGGCTGGCCGCTGACGGCGAAGCTCGCCGGCTGGCCGGCCCCGTAGTTTGTCTGTGCGACGACCGGGTTGAGAGGGGCAATTACCGGTGATGGGTAATCGACCCAGGTCAGCTTGTCGTTGGAGAACGCCAGACCCGTCTGGTTGTTGTTGCCCGGCAGATTGTCGGCGCCCGAATAGTACATCGCGTAGGCATAATGCTGCCCGTCGGCCGGGTTGATGAAGCTGCCTTTGATCACGCTGGGATCACAGACGTATTGGCGGTTCCATGAGCCCGGGGTCGGCTGGAATACGATCTGAGCCGGCGAGAAGCCCGTCTGCGCATTGTAGGACCGATGGTAGATCACGTCGGTCTTGCCCTGGCCGCACCACCAGATGTCTGTGGTCCCGTTCTCCGTGATCAGGCTCGGGGCATAGTTGTAGCCGCGCGGATTGGCCTCGTTGGTGAAGAGCGGGCGGCCCTCGGATGCCGTCCAGGCGGCGCGCGCCGACAGCGGGCCTGCGAACGCCAGGGCGGCGCTCAGTGCGATGACGGGTCTGAGCTTCACAGTGCGCCTTCTCGGCTTGCGGACTCGGGGGCGCCATGCTCGCACCTGTTGGTCGACGGCGCGAGGCTCGGAGGGGGCACCTCTCCGCCGACCGTCTGTGCCGATCCGAGGCCGCACCGGCAACCTCCCAGAGATGACGGAACGGAACCGGAATGCGTTACGTCATCGTGATGCCGCAACCGAGCGGAGTTCCGATAGGCGAAGCGTTCACGTGCGGTGCTTCCGGCAAGCGGACGGTCAACACGGTGTGTTCCGCAAGTGTGCCTTGATCATGAGTGAAAATGCCCGACGATTGGTCCTCCGCCACCGGTCATGAGCAAGCAGGAATTGATGGTCGCCGCCCGCACAGTCTCTGACCTCCACCAGCGGCCGCGGCCTCGGGCGTGCCTTGACGCCGGCCTGCGCTCTGCAGGTTGCGGGGACGGCTGTAAGGGCGGCGTAAGGCTCAGAGGCCCATTCCCGATTGCGGGGGCAGGCAAGTGGTGAGCACCCGCGCCACCCTGGCGGCCGAGCGCCGGCACTGGTTCTACGACAGCAAGATCCTGGTCTGCGCGTTCTGTCTCTTGGCCTTCGTCGCCATTTTCTGGCAGGTGAGCCAGTTCGAAGGGTTCCAGCCGATCTTCACCTGTGAATCGAAGAGGGACATCGACCGCCTGCTGCTGACCTCCGGGATGGATGTCTGCATGAAGAGTGCGCGTTCGCAGGTCGATCAGGAGCGCTGCATGCGCACGGTTTACCTGCTGGCTTGCACGAAGGAACGGTGGCGTTAGTTGACCGATCCTGCACTGCTCGGGACCGTTCGGGATTGCCGCGCTCACGCGCGACCGATCTCCCGGCGAGACGCGTTGCCCGCTGCGGTCCGGAACTGCACCGATATCAGCCCACCTTGATGGCGCTTCGGCGGCTCGATCCGACGCGCGGTGCGGGTGACACGGCGGCCGCTTTCTGGGCGACATCGCGGAGTGCAACCACCATCGCGTCGGTCTGCGCATCGAGCTGTGAAGGCTGCCCGGTCTCTGCGGTGTTGCGCCAGGCGATCAGGAAACAGGCAAGGATCGCTGTGGCACTTGATATGAGGGGTGCAATCATCACCGCTGCCAGAAAACTGACAGGCGCCAGCACAGCTGCCGCAAGGAGGCCGCTGCTGATCCCAACCGCTACCAGAACGAACATCGGTGGCTCACTCGAGCTATGCAGCCCATTCGCTGGATGGCCGCCCGATTCTCGCTAGGACGCAAGTGTTAACGACCAGTTAACGGCCGTATCTTATTCCAGCTCATGTCTTAAGAACCGGACCGAAACAAGACTCCGTCGTGTCGCATTACATTCGATCACGTGGCGACCGCGCTTGCAGCCAGTCCGGTCTACGTTTCGGTCTGCCGCGATGCTGCGCGTCTTGCCCCGAGGCCTTGCGCGATGAGCTGCTCCTGCCACAAAACGGATCCGACGACCCACTGTCGTTCGACGGGATGCCGCACGGGAGCCGGTTCACGCTGGAAAACGCCTAAATCACAACTTGCGATAGCTCAGTCGCGCCCGCCTCATGATATGGAATGATCAGATTTGGTATAAAACGATCACTTGTTTATGGCGCCGGCCGGATGTTAGTGGCGGCGCCCGTTGTGGAACAGGATTGATCTGCCAATGGCCGCCAGTGATAGCGCTGCCAGACGCTTGGGCGAGATCGCGGCCGTGATTGGCTGCCGCGTCGAGGTGTTCTACTTGCCTGACGGCGAGGCTCCCGAATCCGGCATGACGTGTGAGCTGCTTCACCTGTGGAACACTGTAACCGAACCGCAGGTCCGGCAGCGGATTCTAAATCGTGTGCGGCTGGAGGCGCTCGGCGCCGCACCTGTGGAGACCATGGAGTAACGTCGGTCCTGTTCTGGACGGCGATGTGTCCGCGATTCCGGCCCGTAACGAGCGCGGCGAGGCATATGCGAGCCGGCGGCCCGACGCCTCAAATGACACGCAGCGTCGGCGCGCATCCGCGCCGACGAAGGAAAGCGTTTTGACCGTTCGATGTCGCGGATCGACCGTATCGCGCCAATCTCACGCTCAGTGAATGCACGAAGGCGCTGTCAAAGCGGCGCCGTTGAGCAGTAAGTCGCGGGTAATTTTACTCGTCCTTAACCCTGGTTTGGCGACGGTCCTGGGCACATGAGGGCTCAGGTCATGCTCGATCATCACAGTGGGCGGGGTGGCCGATCGGAATCATCCGGTCTGGCACAGCGCTGTCTCGCGAAAGCCCGCGATCACCGGGCGGCCGGTCGCTCCGAGCGGGCGCGCGCCAGTCTGAGCCGGGTGCTCGGTGCTGAGCCGAATCATCCGGAGGCGCATTACGAGTTGGGCCAGCTCCTCGCTGCGACCGCGCCGGAGAAGGCCGTCACGCACTTTGTCACGGCGCTTCGGGGAGCGCCCGACAAGCCGGCGCACTGGATCGCACTGGCCTCGGCTTTGCTCGCCGCCGAGCGGCTGCCCGACGCGCGCGCGATCCTGGAGCGCTACAAGGCGCAGAATTTCGGCCCCGAGGCGCGGCCGCTCACGAAGGCCTTTGTCGCTCACACCTTCGCGGCGGCGGAGGGGCGCTTTCAATTGGAGAAATGGGAAGAGGCAGAGGCGCTGCTCGATCTCATCATCCTCCTCGACGACCACCACAGCCACGCCACATATCTCGCAGGAGTGATTGCCGCACTCACGAACAGGCTAGAACGCGCCTCCGATCTGATCGGGATCGCGCTCCTGCGCGAGCCGCAGAACCCGCTATTCTTCAATGGCCTCAGCACCGTTCTGATCAATCGAGGCGATCACGACGGCGCCATCTCCGCTTTGGAAAAAGCACTGGAGATCGACGATGACCTCGCGATGGCCCATGCCAACATCGCGGGGGTCTATCAGCGCCGCTTCCGGTTTGGCGACGCGCTCCGGCACGCCTCGCGGGCGATCGCCCTCGATGCGACCAATGCCGTAGCGTACAGCAATCGCGGCAGCGCCCTGCTCGCGCTTGGTCGTCTGGGCGAGGCGGTTGAAGCTTTCGACAAGGCGCTGGCCCTGGATCCGTCGAGGCTGCTCGTCGCCTCGAACCGCTTATTCGCCAAGCTCTATTCCGCTGAGGTCCCGCCGGAAGACTATGCCGCCGACGCGTTCGCCTATGGCCGCCGCTTCGCGGATCCGCTCCTGCGCCGCCGGCCTTTCGCCAACGATCGTGACCCGGATCGTCCCCTGCGCGTCGGCTTCGTCTCGGGGGACCTCTGCAACCACGCTCTGGTCCGTTTCTTCGAGCCCTACCTGCAGGCGGTCGACAGTCAGCAGCTCCATGTGGTCGCTTACATGACGCATCCGGTCGAGGATGCGGTTTCGGCCCGGCTGCGCCCATTGTTCGACGCGTGGCACAACATCTTCGGCCTCGACGACGACGAGGCGGCCGACTTGATCGAGCGCGATCGGATCGACATCCTTGTTGACCTGTCGGGTCACAGCGCGGGCAACCGCCTGTTCGTATTCGGGCGGAAACCGGCGCCGATCCAGGTTTCCTGGATCGGGCATCCGGCGACGACCGGCCTTGCCGCGATCGATTACCGCTTCTCCGATGCTATCACGGACCCACCCGGCCTCACCGAGGCATTGCACTCTGAGCGCCTCTGGCGGCTGCCTAAGGTCTGGGTGACCTATGAGGGGCCCGGTGAACTTCCGCCGGTACGGGACCGAGCACCGTTCGAGGAGGCCGGATATGTGACGTTCGGCTGCTTCAACCGGCTGACCAAGATTAGTGACGAGGCGCTGCAAACTTGGTCGCGGATCCTGTCCGCCGTGCCTAATGCCCGGTTGTTCATGGTCGTCGGCGATATCGAGAATGCTGATGTCCGGCGGACCGTCGATGACCGCATGACGAAGGCCGGCATGCCGATGGATCGAATTGTTTATCAGCCGCGCGTCAACAGCGGGTACTACGAGCTCTATAATCGAGTGGACGTGGCGCTCGATCCTTATCCTTATAATGGCGGCACCACGAGCTTCGATACCTTGTCGATGGGCGTGCCCATTGTGGCACTACGTGGTCGGCACGCCGTCGCGCGGCACGGGGTACTGGTTCTCACGGCAATCGGCCTTCCGGAGCTCATCGCCGACGATGCCGATTCCTATGTGGCGATCGCTGAAGATCTGTGCCGCGACCGCGACCGTCTGCGATCTATACGGCACGGTCTGCGCGAGCGCATGCGGTCAAGCCCGCTCATGGATCATCGCGGCCTAGCCCGGGACGTCGGCGATGCCTTCCGAGGAATGTGGCGGACTTGGCTCTCGGGAAGCAACGTCTGAAAAGCGGAGCCGCGGTCTCGCGCGTAGACCACGACTTTGCGCGATAGGATCTGGCGGGCTGAGTAGATAGCTGGGCTTGGCGCTGCTTACGGCACGGCGCGAGCTTGGCCGGAAGCACCAACCCGCACGGCGCGCTCGTGCAGAGGCACGCGCGAGTCGGACACACGAGCGCAACGAGGTGCTCCCGGCGGGACGCAGTCGATGCCGAGGCAGCATCTTAGTATTTTTCGTAGGCAATTGTTAATTTTGTTCTTCAGCTCTCGAGCATTCGAGCATCGCATTAAGATCTCGGAAATCCAGGGAGGGTAAAACAGTTTGGCCGCCAATAAGACGGCTCCCCGATCAAAAGGATCGTGTCTATGTCTGGTGTTACTCTCACTGCTGCCACCCGTCAGAACCTGCTCTCCCTGCAGGACACGGCGTCTCTGACCGCGACCACGCAGAACCGGCTCTCGACCGGCCTAAAAGTCTCGTCGGCGCTCGATAACCCCGTCAGCTTCTTCACCTCTCAATCCCTCAGCCAGCGGTCCGGCGACCTGGGGAATCTTCTCGACGGCATCTCCAATGGCGTCCAGGCGATCCAGGCGGCCAACCAGGGCATCACCTCGATCCAGAAGCTGGTCGATCAGGCGAAGTCGGTCGCCAACCAGGCGCTGTCGACGCAGATCACCACCACGGGTACCGCTTCGACCACCTACAGCACGGCCACCGCCACCACGGTGTCGATGTACGTCAACGGCAGCCTGAAGACCGCAGCACTGGCCACCACTGACTCGATCGACCAGGCCATCACCAAGCTCAACACGGCTGTAGGTGCCGGTAGCTTCACGAAGGACACGACCGGCACGAAGATCGTGATGAATGCCCAGGCTGACGTCGAGTTCAAGACGTCGACTGACCAAACGACGCTCGGTTTCGCAGGAAACTCTGCTGCCGGCACAACGTATGGAACTACCGGCGCTACCGCCGCCTCGGTCGCTCAAAGCGCCGACCTGAGCGTGTCGGGCGTGTCGGCTCGCAACAGTCTTGCCCAGCAGTACAACAGCCTGCTGACGCAGATCGATCAGCTCGCTCAGGACTCCAGCTTCAACGGAACGAACCTGATCGCCGGAAAAGGCACCAACAACAATCTGACGATCAATTTCAATCCGAAGGGCAATTCGAACCTGCAGGTGACTGCGACCGACGAGACCTCAGCTGGTCTCAATCTGAGCGCCATCACCAGCACTTCGGGAGCGAACGTCGGTCAGGGTAACTTCCTGCTGAACAGCGACATCAACTCGACGTTGAACACGCTGACCTCGGCCTCAAGCCAGTTGCGCACCGATGCGTCGGCCTTCGGTTCAAACCTCTCGGTGGTGCAGAACCGTCAGGACTTCAGCAAGAACCTGATCAACATCCTGGATACCGGATCGTCGAACCTCACCTCGGCCGATCTCAACCAGGAGGCGGCCAACTCGCAGGCCCTGACCACCCGGCAGTCGCTGGGCATCTCGGCCCTGTCGCTGGCCAACCAGGCGCAGCAGGGCATCCTGCAGCTGCTTCGCTAAGAGCGGCATCGTCGAAAACGGGAACGGCCGGGGCATCGCCCCGGCCGTTTCCATTTGCGCTGTGTCGTTCGGCCTTCACGGGCGCCGGGGCGCTGCGGCGGCGGCCCGCCGGAGCGCCTCGGCAAGCGGTCCATTCGGCGCGGCGTCCGCACGCGCATCCGGTCGATCCCGCCGCGGATCGGTCCGGCCCTCATTCAAGCGCGGCGTTCCCGCGGCCGGCTCGACGGGATCGTCGAGCCGCATCGTCAGCGCGATGCGCTTGCGCGGAACATCGACGCCGAGCACGAGGACCCGGATGACATCGCCGACCCGGACCACCTCGGAAGGCGATGCGATCCGGCGGCGTGCCATGGCCGAGATGTGGACCAGACCGTCCTGATGCACCCCGATATCCACGAAAGCGCCGAACGCCGCCACGTTGGTGACCACGCCTTCGAGCTGCATGCCCGGCTTGAGATCGCCGATCGTCTCGACGCCCTCTTGGAAACTGGCCGTCCGAAACGCTGGGCGCGGATCGCGGCCAGGCTTCTCCAACTCGGCGAAGATGTCGCGCACGGTGGGAAGGCCGAATCGTGCGTCCACAAAGGTCTCGGGGTTGAGGCCGCCGAGCGCTGCCGTATTGCCGAGCAGCACCCGGATATCGCTCTTCGTCGCCTGCAGGATACGACGCACGATTGGATAGGCCTCGGGGTGAACGCCGGAGGCGTCGAGCGGGTCGTCGCCGCCCTGGATCCGCAGGAATCCCGCTGCCAGCTCGAAGGTTTTCGGGCCCAGGCCCGGTACGGATTTCAGCGCCGCTCGTGACCGGAACGGGCCGTTGGCGTCGCGGTGCGTGATGATCCGGGCAGCCAGAGACGAGCCGAGGCCCGACACCTGGGCCAGCAGGGCCGGGGAGGCCGTGTTCACGTCGACGCCGACCGCGTTCACGGCATCTTCTACGACCGCCGAAAGCGAGCGCGACAGCTTCGTCTCGCTGACATCGTGCTGATACTGGCCCACGCCGATCGATTTCGGGTCGATCTTCACCAGCTCGGCGAGGGGATCTTGGAGGCGTCGGGCGATCGATGCGGCACCTCGATGGGACACGTCGAGTTCGGGCAATTCGCGGGCGGCGATCTCGGAGGCCGAGTAGATGGAGGCGCCGGCCTCGGACACCGAGACCTTGGAGAGCTGGAGATCGGGATTATCGGCGATGATCTCCGCAGCAAGCCGTTCGGTCTCGCGGGAGGCCGTGCCATTCCCGATGGCGAGCAGCTCGACCTTGTGGAGGCGGCACAGCCGCCCGAGCGCCGTGACGGCTTCTCGCCAGCGGCGCTGCGGCTCGTGCGGGTAAGTGGTCTCGACGGCAACGATCCGACCCGTCGAATCCGCCACCGCGACCTTCACGCCGTTCCGATAGCCCGGATCCAGCCCCATCGTGGCGCGGCCGCCGGCCGGCGCAGCCAGGAGAAGGTCGCGCAGATTGCCGGCGAACACCGTCACGGCCTCGTCCTCGGCGCGCTCGAACAGGCGGGTGCGCAGGTCCTGCTTGATCCCGGTCCGGATCTTGGTCCGCCACGCGGTCCGGACCGTTTCGAGGAGCCAAGCGTCACCGGGACGGCCGCGTGCGGCGATTGCGAAACGGTGGCAGATCGCGCGTTCGTATGGGCCGGGCGCGCCTGGGGGTGAATCCTCGCCTTCGGCCGCGAAGGCGATGTCCAGCACCTCCTCGCGCTCGCCGCGGAAGATCGCCAGGATCCGGTGCGAGGGCATCCGTTCGATCCGCTCGTTCCAGGCGAAATAATCCGAGAATTTCGCGCCTTCCGTCGCCTTGCCCTTGCGAACCGTAGAGACGAGCTGGCCGCCGCGCCAGTAATCCGCCCGCAGACGACCGATGAGGTCGGCATCCTCGGCGAAGCGTTCCACGAGTAGCGCGCGGGCACCCTCCAGCGCCGCCTCGACATCCGGTACGCCGCGTTCGATCGAGACGAACGGCCGGGCCTCTTGCTCGGGCGCCCTGTCGGACCGTGTCAGCAGGGTCTGCGCCAACGGCTCCAGCCCCGCCTCCCGGGCGGTCTGAGCCTTCGACCGCCGCTTCGGGCGGAAGGGCAGATAGAGATCTTCCAGCCGCGCCTTCGTGTCGGCGCCCTGGAGGGCCGCGGCGAGCGCCGGGTTCATCTTGCCTTGCGCCGTGATGCTCTCGACGATGACCCGGCGCCGCTCGGTGAGGTCGCGCAGATAGGACAGCCGCTCCTCAAGGCCCCGCAGCTGGGTGTCGTCGAGGCCGCCCGTATTCTCTTTGCGGTAGCGCGCGATGAACGGGACGGTGGCCCCGCCGTCGAGGAGCGCCACTGCGGCGGCGACCTGCGCTTCCCGGACGCCGAGTTCCTCGGCGATGAGCGCGTTCACGGGCTTCATGCGGTCTCCGGCAAAGGCTGCGGCGGCTGGATCGAGGCTCTGCCTGAGCCGCCATGCCGTCGGAAACAAGGCGGTCGCGTCAAACTGGTCACCGACCGTCGCGCAGATCCGCCGCAGCCTTCACGACCTCGCGCATACCGGGATCTTGTGGACAATCAGCTCGCGTCGCTGCAGGTCCCGCCCCAGTTTCCGCAACGGCAGGTTTCAATAAACGCGGTTCAATTCAACGAACTGAGCAGGTGATAGCGCATCTGAGCTGTATCGAGTGTAACCAGAACATATCACCGTCAGATATTCACAGATCAGACCGAGCCTTGACCTTGGTTTGATCGTGTCATCGTGATGTCATCGACTGGCGCAAGGTTCCCATCTTGCATGTCGCTTGAAGGCAGGCATCCCGTGCAATTCGAGATTCGCGAGAGCGGCCGGTCGGGATGGTCCTGGGTTCTCGTCAACGAGACCGCGGAGACGGTGCTCGTCTCGCGGCGGAACTTCCCATCCCGTGCACAGGCGACGGCGGCCGCGCTGGCATTTTCCCAGCTTGTAGCCCGGGCCGGTCGCACGCTGGCGGGCGGAACGCGCCAGGTGGGGTTCCTCTGACTGCCCGCGACGGGCCGGCCGCTCGGTTCAGGCCCGCTGGCGGATCAGGCTCATCACGCTCCAGCAGGCGATGACGCAACCGACACCCATCGCACCGAGGCAGCTGATTGTGCGGATCGGCTCGCCGCGGGCGAGGACGATCGCCGCGGCGAGCGGCACAAGCAGGAACGCGAGCAGCAACGTCATTGCGGAGGTCCGATCAGCGGCTGGCGGTAAGGCTGGCAGAGCCTAGGACGCGAATGGTTAATCGCTTCTGACGACCATCGCCGCGGCTCGCCTGGGAGCTCTCAAGCATGCCGCGTGGTTCCGGGCGGCAATCCAGCCAGATCCCAAGGAAGGGGTTCGCGGCGGCAGAAGCGAGCCACCACGGATCCGGCGCGTGGCACACGTCCGCGCCCTCGGGCCTGCGGCCGGGCGCCGAGCCGTTCGCCCGATGCCGGCTGAGATGGTTGATCGAGGACCGTCCGCTAGGTCAGGCGGGTCAGCCGGTCGACGAGCGCGCGGTCGTGCAGCAGCGCCATGCGCTCCTTGGGCGACAACCAAACCTGCGCCTCACTCACCGTCTCCGCCTCGCAGATCTTTGCGGTGGCCAACGTCTGGTCCGGATCGATCGCACCGCGCGGTCGTGGCCGGCCGATCGGCAGCATCCGCGCATGCGCGGTCGCAAAATCGGGATCGGCATGGATCGCCGCCAGCGCGTCGGCTTCGTCGTATCCCTTTGCGGTATTACGCGCGGCCAGCGCGCCGGCACGCACGGCGATCTCCGGAGGCGTCGCCTCTTCCGGGGTGGCAAGAAGGCGTTTGTCCTTGAGTGCCAGGCCAAGGCCGACCTGGCCGCTCGCCCAGGAGATCGGAATCGCCAGGACGAGGCCCACGATCGTGGGGCTCATCCAGAGGAACAGCGAGGTGGCGATCGCGAACGCCGCGATCCCCGCCACGAGGCCGAGCGCCATGTGCCAGCGGTGCCGGGCGATGATGTCGCGCAGCGGGATCGTGCCGTCGTCGCGGCGCTGCGGGTTCCAGCCCGTGTCGCGCCCGAGCAGGATGCTCACGACCGAGCCGGACTGAATCACCATCGCCACGGGCGCGACCAGCGCCGAGAGCAGGATTTCCACGAGGCTCGAGAGCACCAGCCGACCGGCGCCCCCGCAGGCGCGCCGGACCGGGCCGTCGAGGAGAGCGAGGATCAGGCCCAGGAACTTCGGCGCGAGCAGGACCGCCATGGTCAGCCCGAACAGCTGGAGCGCGCGGACGGGGTCGAACCGCGGAAAGACCGGCGAGAATCCGGCGCCAGCAAAATAGTCGGGCCGCTCCGTAGCCGTCTGGAGGACCAGCAGGATACCGACGAGCAGCTGCAGCAGCCACAGCGGCGACGCGAGGTATCCGGCGATTCCCGTGGCGAAATGCTGCCGCGTTGCCGGATGCAGCCCGGCGGCGCCGATCACCCGGGCGTGCTGGAGATTGCCCTGTGCCCAGCGACGGTCGCGGATCGCGACGTCGATCAGCGAGGGCGGACTCTCCTCGTAGGAACCCGGCAGCCGATGAAGCATGTAGACCGCCCATCCGGCCCGGCGGATGAGCGCCGCCTCCACGAAATCGTGGGACAGGATATGGCCCCCGAACGGTGGCGTGCCGAGGAGGTCCGGCAGGCCGCAGGATTCCGCGAAGGCGCGGGTGCGGATGATGGCGTTGTGGCCCCAGTAATTCCCGTCGCGACCCGACCAGGCGCTGAGCCCGGCGGCAATCACCGGTCCGTAGATGCGGGCGGCGAATTGCTGAAGACGGGCGAACAGCGTGTTGCGGTTGATGATCAGCGGCAGCGTCTGGATGATGCCGGCATCGGGATCGGCCTCCATTGCGGCGGCAAGCGCGACGACCGCCGGACCGCTCATCAGGCTGTCGGCGTCGAGAACGAGCATGTGGTCGTAGTGCCCACCCCAGCGGGTGACGAAGTCGCCGATGTTGCCGGCCTTGCGGTGATGGTTCTTCGGACGATGCCGGTAGTAGAGGCGTGCCTCCGGCCCGAGGCGTTCGCGCAGGTCGAGGAAGGCGCGTTCCTCGGCGATCCAGGCGTCGGCCTGCGTCGAATCGGAGAGCACAAACCAGTCGAAATGCTGGCCGAGCCCCGTTGCATCCACGGCCTCACGCATCGCCTCGATGCCCGCGAAGGTCCGCGCCGTTGCCTCGTTGTAGACCGGCATCAGGATTGCGGTCCGGGTCCGCAGTGCGGCCGGACGGTCTGGGGTTCGCTCGCGCCGCATCAGCATCACGAAGCCGAGCAGCCCGCTGGTGAAGGCGAGCGTAATCCACGAAAAGGTCAGGCAGAACAGGACCACCAAGACGAGCTGCAGGCCGGTCGGGTTGCCCGAGACCGACACCGTCTCCAGCATCTGCCAACCCCCGTAGGCCGTCAGCGCCAGTGCGCCGCCGAACACCGCGAGGCGCGCCAGCCACGGTGCCCGCACGGGGCGTGCCGCCCTTCGGGCGGACCCGGGATCCCAATGCGCCAGATCCTGGATCGGCATGGCCAGGGGCGCCTCGAAGGGCAGGCCGAAACCGGCTGAGGCCGTGGCCAAGCCGGCCTCTGCCGAAGGCCCGGCGGCGGGCAGCACGGTCGGAAATGTTGTCTCGTCCAATGGCACGGTGGAGGCTGATCCTCGAGGTTGGAGACGGCGGTCGGTCACGGCGTCCAGCGGTAAAGCCACGTCTCGCTGATCCGCGCCTGTCCCCGGCGGAGAACCAGACGCAATTCGCTCGCACGCTCGCTTCCGGGATCGAGTTCAAACAGGATCCGCAGGGTCTTACGCGCCGGATAGCGGAATCGCTCCTGCCGCGTGATTGTACCGGCCGAGGCACCGAGATCGACGTCGATGTCTCCGGGCTCGAAGAGCGTCGCGCCCTCGAAATCCACCGCGAACAAGCGGCGGGTTCCGGAGGCGCCGCGGCCGCAGCGGCTGTCGCGGACCCGCGCAATCTCGGGCGGCAGCGGGTCTGGCCAGCCCTTCGACCAGTGCTGCCGGCACCGGAAGCGCATCTCGGCGCCCTTGGCCAGCTTCGCCTTCGGTCGCCAGTAGGCGAAGACGTTCTCGTTCAGCTCGGAATCGCTCGGGATCTCGAGCAGCGTCACGGCGCCCTCGCTCCAATCGTCCTGAGGCTCCAGCCAGAGCGACGGGCGTTGCTCCCAGTGTCGCGCATCGTCCTGGAAATCGTCGTAGGCGCGCGCGCGCTGCATCAGCCCGAAACCCTTAGGCCCCCGGTCCAGGAAGGCTGAGACCTGCAGCGCTTCGGGGTTGTGAACCGGCCGCCAGATCGGCTCGCCGTAGCCGTTGTGAATCGCGAGACCCTCCACCGAGAAGGCCGCTGCGCGCAGGTCGTCGACGTGGTTCCGGTCCAGCGGGCCGAACAGGTAGCTGCCCTGCATGCCCCCGAGCCCGATATGGTCGAGTTCGGCCCGGGCGAAGACGGTGCCGTCGATCGCGGCCGTCGAGACCTCGCGGCCGGGCGTGAGGATCAGCTTGAACGCCGCCGTCACCGATTCCGACTCGGCCAGGGCGTGCACCACGACCGGTTGCCCAGGCTTGGGCGTCTCGATGAACAGGGCGCGGAACAGCGGGAACTCCTCGCCGCGGGCATCGGCGGGCCGCAGGGCGAGCGCCCGCGCATTGATGCCGAAATCCTGCCCCTGCGCGACCAGCCGGAAGAAGGAGGCTCCCTGGAACAGCGCGAAATCCGAGAGCGTGTCCCCGTCGCCGAAGCGCGCGCGCAGGCGGAATCCCGAGAAGGCGGTGTCGGCCGTGAGGTCCGGCAGGTTCAGCCCCGGGGCCACGAACGCCGTCTTGTCGTAGGCGATCGGCTGCACGAGCCCGTCCTGCACGACATAGAGCGAGACCGGCGTCTCGAAGATCGCGCCGCGCAGGAGCGGCTCCAGCGTGTAGCCGAACGCTTCCTCAGCCCAGACCGCGCGCCCCTCCGCGGGATGGATCGCCTGATAGGCGTCCCGCGAGAGGGCCTTCAGGACTGCCGGTACGTCGCCGGTCTTGGGGCCGACGTAAGGGGCAGCGGCCCGGGCGCGGGCGAGATCGGTGAGCGTATTCGCCTCAAAAGCTTCGCCGGGACCGGGGAGAGCCGGTCCCTTGTCCGGATCCGCCGCGTGCGCGACAGCCGGGAGCGATCCCGCGGCAGCGGCCAGAACCCCGGCCAGCACGGTGCGGCGGGACGGGGCGGGCGGTCCGTCGGCGAATGTCATGCGGGGTTCGGTCTCATGTGTCTGCTTGTGTCTCTATACAGGCTGCCCGGCTGAACCCAGGCTTAAACGGCGAGCCGACCGCTGCGGCTCCGTTGACTTCACGCGAGCCGGCTCTCTAATTCGACGGAACGCATCGAAATGGGGGAGGCAGCATGGCGTCGTTGCGAGTCACGGGCCACGGCGTGGATCTCGGGGAGAGTCTGCGCGGCCGCGTCGAGGAACGGTTGTCCGCGATCCAGGCCAAATATCTCGACTCGCACATGAACGACTCCTGCTCCGGTCACGTCACGCTCCGACGGGACGGGACGGCGTTCCGGACGGACTGCGTGCTGCATCTCGTATCGGGCCTGACCATCGAGGCGAACGGCTTCGCCCACGATGCGCGGTCGAGCTTCGAGCAGACCGCCGAGCGTCTGGAAACGCGGCTGCGCCGTTACAAGCACCGATTGAAGCAGCATGCGGCCGGGCGTGGTGACGACGCGGCCGTCGAGGCGGCCTATGCGGTGCTCGCCGCTCCGGAGGACGAGGAAGACGATGTCGGGGAGGGCGACGCCCACCCGCCGATCGTCGCCGAGAGCACCCGGACCCTGCAGCGCCGCACCATCGGTGAGGCGGTCACCGCCCTCGACATGACGGGGTCGCCAGTCGTTGTCTTCGTCCATGCTGGTACCGGCCGCGTCAACGTCGTATATCGGCGCAGCGACGGCGCGATCGGTTGGGTGGACCCGCCGAACACCGTCGACTGACGCTGTGGGTCGAGAGGAACGGAGCCGGAACCGGCGCGTTCCCCGGCTGATTGACAGGCAGGGGCGTGACCGGAGTGGTCGGCGGCGCTCCTGCACGAGGCCCGGTCCGATGCGGACGGGTGACGGGGCAACGGTCGTTCGATGCCAGTTCTGGAATTTCTCGACCCCGAGTCGGTCGTGTCGTCGCTGCGCGCGCGCGCCAAGAAGCAGGTGCTTCAGGACCTCGCCGCGCAAGCGGCGCGGCGCCTGCCGGCCTTGGGTGAGCGTCCTGTCTTCGACACGCTTCTTCAGCGGGAGCGTCTCGGGTCGACCGGCATCGGCGAGGGCGTTGCGATCCCGCACGGGAAGCTTCCGGGCCTCGATCGGTTGTTCGGTCTGTTCGCCCGATTCGACCGGCCGGTGGATTTCGAGGCGCTCGACGGCCAGCCGGTGGACATCGCTTTCCTCTTACTCGCTCCCGAAGGCGCAGGCGCCGATCACCTGAAAGCCCTGGCCCAGGTCGCCCGCGTCCTGCGCGAGCCCGGCATGCTCGCGCACATCCGAGCCGCCCGCGATGCCGGCGCTCTCTACGCGCTGCTGACACGCTCGACGGCGCCGCAGGCCGCCTGATGGTGGGGATTCGAGCCGCCGTCTTGTTCGCCCTTGCCGCCGGCTGGACCGGACCCGCCCCAGCCCAGAGCGAGACCACCTGCGCACGCGATCTCCTGGTCGCGCAATCGATGCAGCGGCAGGCCATCGATCAGCTGGAGCAGGCGGATGGCGAAGACGCGAAGAACTGTCGGATCTGGCGGCGCCACGTCGAGACCATGCGTCGGGTCGCCAGCGTCTACGGTCGCTGCTTGTCCGGGTCGGACCGGAGCGAGCGGCTCGCCCAGGTTCAGGCCTCGGACCGGGAGTTTTCGGAGGCGATCAAGGCACGCTGCACCGGGCGTTGACCGCTGCCGAGGCTACGCCTTCTGAGCTCCAGCTGCCGCAGACGAGCAGGGCAGCGTGGTATGCTCCGTGCGACCCGGCGACGTCCGCGGAGTGTCCGGAAGGGCCGCTCGGTCACGCTCTGATGATTTTGGAGCGTCGGCGGCGCTCAATCCACGCCGCGCAACACCAGCGGCTCGGCGACCATCTTCACCGGCTTGCCCCGGCCGATCAGGATCGCCGCCCGGGAGCGTTCGGGATCCGATTCGAACCGGGTGCGTACCCAGCTCGCGAGGAACTTCACGTATTCTGAGGCGACGAGCTTGGCTGCTGGCGGGCTCTGCCACCAGCGGTCGGCATCGAAGGCGTCGGTGACCACCGGATGCGGCAGGACGCGGTCGCTGTCCTGCAAGGCATGGTCGAGTTCGATCAGGGTCCGCGGCATGTGGTAATTGGAGGTCACCACCGCGACGGTGCTGAAGCGGTGCGCCCGCATCCAGCGCCGCGTTTCGATGGCGTTGCCGATCGTGTTCCGCGCCCTGTAGTCGAGATCGACGCAGCAGGCGATCAGAGCGCGCTGGGTCGGGTTCAGCCGGGCGATCTCGTCGCGGCTGGTGCGTTCGTTGACGCCAGTGATCAGCAGGCGACGACCGTATCCGCCGGCAAGGAGGTCGATCGCGTCCCCGATCCGCTGCGCGCCGCCGGTGAGGGCCACGATCCCGTCCGCCCGGTCCGCGGGAATCCGCTCGTGCCGGGCCAGCGCATTCACGAAGACCAAGAAGCCGGCCAGCAGGGCCACCGCGGCTAGGACGGCGCCGACGCCGCAACTCCAGAGCGCGACCCCGCGCCGTCTGTGCGGCTGTACGGGCGCCACCGAGCGAAGCGGGCGAGCCCGCTCGTGCCATGCCCAGCCGACAACGTCGGTCGAGGGCGGATCCGATGCGCGCAGCATACGCGTGGTCATCCTCCGGAGGATCGGCGCCGATTGCGGCGGCCCGGAGGCACCATGATCGGCCCAGGCCACACCGCGTCGATAAGGTTTCCCAATCGTTAACGTATGACCGGGCTCCGCCTGCTCACCTGTGCCGCAGCGAATTTCCGCTTCAGGCCAGGAAGCGGCGCACCGTGATCCGCGAGACGACGCCGGTCACGAGTGAGGCGATGACGCCGATCAGGATGACGCTCGCATAGCCACGGAGCCCGACGTGGAAGGCACCGAACAGCGCCTCAACCTCCTGGCCGGCCGGACCTGAACGGGCCGCCCGGGCAAGGAGGCCCGTGATGACGAAGGCGAGGATCGCCAGCCCGGCGCCGATCGCACCACCGCGCAGGCCCAGGCCGAAGAAGCGCCGCTGGAACGCCTTGGCGATGTAATCGTCGTCGGCCCCGACGAAGTGGAGCACCTCGACAACCTCGCGGTTGCCCGCCATGGCGCCGCGCGTGGCGAAGGTCACGGCGAGACCGGTTGCCACCAGGACGAGCAAGACCATCCCGATTCCTATTCCCACGAAGGCGTTGGCCGCGGTCGAGAGCCGCTGGAGCCAGAGGGCGTGGTCGTCGAGGCTGGCCACGCCCGGGAGCGCTTCCAAGAGCCGCGACCGGAGGCGCTTCAGGTCGGCCCCCTGGTCACCGGCGAGTCTCAGGGCGATCAGCCGCGGCACCGGAAGGTCCGAGAGATCGAGACCGCTGCCGAGCCACGGCTCCAGCAGGCGTTCGGCCTCGGCCTTGGAGAAGACCCGCGTCTCGGCGATGCCGGGTTCCCCCTTGGCGATGCCCGCGGCGCGGGCGACGTCGGCATCGACGTCGCGGCCGGGGCCGGGACGGATCTGGATCGTGACCTCCTGGGCCACGTCGCCCTGCCACTGGGACGCGTTCGCCGCGACCATCTCGGCCGCGCCCGCGCACAGGCCCGCCAGGAAGGTCAGGATCGCGATCACCGCAGCCAGCGAGCGCCCGGCCGCCGTATCGGTGGGAACCAGGGGCGCATTGCGGCGCAGGTTGGCCGGCACCGCCGGGTCGGCGGGTCCGGACGCTTCGGGCCGCGTCCGCGGGATGGCTTGCGTGCTCATTCCTCGATCCGAAGCCGGCCTTCGCCAAGCACCATCCGGCGGGCGTCGACGGCGTCCATGATGCCGAAATCGTGGGTGGCGATGATGACCGAAGTCCCCAGCTTGTTGAGCTCGAGGAAGAGACGCAGCAGACGGCGGCCCAGCCCCGGATCGACGTTGCCGGTCGGCTCGTCGGCCAGCAGCAGGTCGGGCCGGGCGATCAGGGCACGGGCTATGGCGGCGCGCTGCTTCTCCCCGCCGGACAGAAGAGGCGGCAGCGCGTGCATCCGCTCACCCAGGCCAACCCAGCGCAGCAACTCCACCACCTCGGCCCGGTAGCTCGTCTCGGCCCGCCCCTGGACGCGGAGCGGCAAAGCGACGTTCTCGTAGGTGGTGAGATGGTCGAGGAGGCGGAAATCCTGGAACACCACGCCCATGCGGCGCCGCAGCCCGGTGAGGGCCTTGGCGGAGATACCGCTGACCTCATCACCGAAGATCGACACGAGGCCGCGGGTCGGGCGCACCGACAGCAGGATCAGGCGCAGCAGCGTCGTCTTGCCCGCGCCCGAAGGTCCCGTCAGGAACTGGAAGGAGCGCGGCGCGATGCGAAAGCTTACGTCGGACAGCACCTCCGGCCCGAGGCCGTAGCGCATGCCGACGTTCTCGAACTGCACAACCGGACGCTCCGCACCGGGCAGCAGGCTCTTCATGTTCGCCTGTAGGTTCAAGACCGTGCCGTATTCCATCCACGCATCGCCTGGGAATCGCCCTACGGGCAGGCGTTTTCAAGGCCTGCGGGATTTCACGCGCGCTTAACCCTGTTCGGCCACACTTTCTCAGCGAATCCGTCATCCGGCCCGCTGCGGCCGCGCGTTGCGAGCCCGACACGTATGTTGATCGCCTGCCCGAGCTGCGCGAGCGAGTACCGGATCGATGCCGACAAGGTCGGCATGGAGGGCCGTTCCGTCCGCTGCGCGGCCTGTCGCGAGACCTGGTTCCTCACCCCGGCCGACGTCCTCGCGGGCCACGAGGCCGAGCTCGCGGATGACGCCGAAGCAAGCGATGATCCGGTCGCCGCAGCGGCCTGGGAGGAGGCGACCGCCTCGGTGCGAGCCGCCACCAACATCCCGGCTCCGGCGGGGAGGCGGGCCGCCCGGCAGGCGTCGTGGGGCGGGAGGGCGCGTCGCGGCATGTCCGGAATGTCGGTCTCCCTCGCCTTTGGCCTGACGCTTCTCGCGGCGCTGCCCCTGGTCTGTCTTGCCCGCGCGAGCGTAGTCCGGGTAGTCCCGCAGACCGCCGCGCTGTTCGCGCGGGTCGGGCTGCCGGTGAACCTGCGCGGCATCGAGATTCGTGACGTCGTGGCGTTCAGCAACCCTGCCGAGGACGGCCGGCCGGCGGAACTGGTGGTCGAGGGCGACCTCGTGGGCGTCGCGCGGTCCGACACGCCGGTCGCGCCGCTCGCCGTGGAGATCCGGGATGCGGGCGGGCGGGCAATCCGAACCTTCTCGGTCCCGGCACCCCGGGCGGTCCTCGCCTCGGCTGAGACTGCGCGGTTCCGCGCGAGCCTCCCCGTGCCCCCGTCGGAGGGGCGGGCAGTCGTGCTTCGCTTCGCCGACGCCCCCACCGCGCGCGCCGAGCCGCGGGTCGCAGCTGCCGATCACTGAAGCGTGCCAGTCGGCGCGAATCCCTGCGCGCATTCGTGCGCCGGGCCTCATGAGACCGCGCGACGATGGCGGACAGCTGTGCGCGAAAGGGCAGATGTCCGCCCGCGCTGCTAATTCGCTTCCCGGCTCGTTAATATAGAGCCCCCGGTCGGGCAGAAGCTTGATCGAGACCCTCGGCGCACGATCCCGGTGACATCACGATTCACCCGCTCCAACCTCCGCGGCGCTTATGCCATCCGCAGGATGCTTCCGGGTCCCGCGTTCGCTGACCGAATCAGATCCGGCTGTCGCGGGTGTCGGTGATCGCGCGTCCGGGAGACACGGCTCGCCAGGTCCTCTGGACGACACTGGAAACCGCCAGGCCCAGACGTATTGCGGCAACGCCGAGCTGCGCGACCCGGATCTGACCGGGCAGCTGGCGCGGTCCGATCGGACGGTAGACGAGGCGCGGACTCGCGCGCTCGGCCTCGGCGATGGCCTGTCCGAGGGGGAGGGCGGCGATCCGTTCCGCGTCGCCCGGATCGATTCCGATGGCACGTGCCCAGGCCAGGTTGCCGCCGAGCTGGCCGCGATCGTGAAGCCGCCGGAACCGCCGCCGCCAGACATACCGGAGCACCGCCCGCGGAAAGGTCTCCATCCGAGCGTCGCACAGCGCGTCCGGCTCCTCGCAACGGGAGCGGATCGTATCGGCGACGCCGCCGGGCGCGCGGCCGGCGAGCCGGGCCGAGATGGTCACGCACACGTCCGTGGCGTGCCGAACCCGCAGGCCGTGCTCCAGGAGGCGGGCGATGAAGGCCCCATCCTCCCCAAGCGGGATCTCCGGCATGCCGCCGACCTGCCGATAAGCCGCGCGCGTCACCGCCAGGGTGGCGCCGATCGTCGTGCGGTGGCACGGCCACGGATCGTGCGGATCGGGATCGAGGCGCGCCTCCGCTTCGGTGATCAGGGCGTCGTAGAGATCCTCCAGCTTGCCGCGGGCAGGCAGGGACGGCGGCAGCAAGGCCGCCTCGGCGGGATCGAGTTCGACGCGGCCGGCGACCGCATCAGCGCCCCCCCGGATCGCCGCGAAATTCCGGGCAACCCAGTTCGGCGGCACCCGGCTGTCCGCATCTGTGGACAGGATGATCCCCGCATTCCCCGATTCCCCGAGCCACGCCGCGGCGGCGTCCATCGCCCGGCGCCGGGCCCAGCCGGCATGAGCGCCAGAAAACGTCTCGACCAGAACTCGGACCGGGATCGATAAGTCCGGCACCATTTCGGCGACGATGGCCTCCGTCCGATCCGTGCAATTGTTCAAGAACAGCACCACACCGAGGCTGCCCGGGGCGAGACCGGTCTGGCTATCGATGGCGCGCAGGCAGGCCGCGATGCGCTCCTCCTCGTTGCGCACGGGCACGGCCACGATCGCGTCGGGGATCGGGTCCGCAAGGGGTCGGGCGCTCGTCACCGGATCTCTCCATGGGCCCCGTCAGATTGCTTGGGGCGAGGAGGGATATGCCGGGCGTTGGCTGAACGGAACCGGAAGGGCCCCCTTGCCGGTCAGAGCGCCTTCTCCAGAAGACCCTCGATCCATTCCGGCTGGGTCTCGCCGACAGACCGACCGACTTCCATCGTGCCTTTGAAGGCGATCAACGTGCTCTGCATGCGCACGTTCAGCCGTTTGAGCAAATCCTTCTGGCTGTCGAAGTCGATGTCGAAGATCTGCAGGTCCTTGAAGCGCGGGTCGGACGAGAGCTTTGCGAGGATCGGTTTCTGCGTCTTGCAGATCGGGCACCAGGGGGCGCTGACTTCGACCAGGATCGGCTTGCCGCTCTTCTGGGCGGCCTCGAACGCGGGATCCGAGAACGGCCTCGTCTCGCCGGCCGCGGCGGGCGCAAGTCCGGCGGCCAAGATGAGACTGGCCAGCGTGAGGACGTCGCGACGGCGATGCATGGTGCGTTTCTCCCGGCCAGGTACCCTGCACAGAATGCCGGCTCCTCTTGCAGGGTACACGAACCCGGCGC
The DNA here is from genome assembly GCF_017833295.1 of Methylobacterium sp. PvR107. Classification (NCBI taxonomy): domain Bacteria; kingdom Pseudomonadati; phylum Pseudomonadota; class Alphaproteobacteria; order Hyphomicrobiales; family Methylobacteriaceae; genus Methylobacterium; species Methylobacterium sp. PvR107. Next base: position 1,772,807 of record NZ_JAFIBW010000001.1, on the reverse strand, counting down.
AAAGGTTGCGGCCTCCGATGCCGCCGCGCACCGGATGCGACGCGGGTTTCGTCACATCATCGAGATGGCGGACCGAGCCGCTCCTCGGCGACGAGCGCGGCGATGTCGTTCTTGTCGACGGCATCCAGGGGGCGCCGGATGCGCAGGGCGCGAGTCGGGACGCCCGCACGCATCACCAGCACGATCGTCTCCAGGTCGGGGCAGCCGGGATCGGCGCAGGCGATCTCGTTGACCGCCAGCGCGTCGGCCTCGCCGAGCCCCAAAGCCGCGATCAGGTCCTGCTTCAGTCGCGCGGCAATCGCGGCGCGCTCCGCCGAGCGGGCTCGCCACGCCTTGAGGCTCACGAACGCCATGCCGGATGCACTTCCTCGGGGGCAGGCCACCGGGCCTCATCGACTTCCGTCGCGCGGCGGTCTCGCCCGCGTCGAAGTTGTAATAATGTTGCGCCCGTGCCGGCCGGTCAAGCGCGAGTGCGGTCACTTGGCGCGAAACAAACCCGGTCCTCGGCCGTAATGCCAACGGACGCTTCACGAATCTCCGATCTCCGCTCGTGTCTCGACTCGACAGCGCGGTGAACCTTCTGTGAGGTGTCTGAGCGCGCGTAGAGGATGTGGGATCTTGCGACCCTGGCTGGACGGACCGAGCGACCGGCGGAATTACCATCACGGTAATCTGAAGGAGGCGCTCATAGAGGCCGCGCGCCGGTTCATCGCGGAGCGGGGGATCGGCGGCTTCACGCTGGTGGACGCCGCGCGTCTCGTCGGCGTGACCCCGGCTGCGCTGTACCGCCATTTCCGAGGCCGTGAGGCTCTGCTGGAGGAACTCGCAGGACGCGGATTTGCGGAGCTGGCCGCGCGCTTGGCTCGGGCGCTGACCTCGCGTGGCACGCCGCTGGAGCGGTTTACCCGTATGGGCGAGACCTACCTGACCTTCGCCGAGGAGGAGCCGGCGTATTACGCGGCGATCTTCGAGACGCGAGGGCTTCCGACTGGCTTGACGGAAGCCGAGTCTGGGCCGAGCCCCAGCGGGGCCGCCGCGCGCCCGAGTCCATTCGACCTGCTGGTCGAGGCGCTACAGGCGACCTTCGCGGACGGATTCGGAGGCGTCGCGCCCCGCTTCATCGCCCTCGAGGTCTGGGCGCTCGCCCACGGGCTGGCGACCCTCTCGGCTGCCGGCCACCTGCCGCGCGGACCCGGCTTTCCGGACAAATACGAGCTGCTGCGGGCGGGGGTGCTTGCTCTCGTCCATGGGGCCGCGCGGAACAGCGGATCCGAACCCCGCGCCTGACGGCCTTGAAAGGCGTTCTGAGCGCTCGCATGTTAACCGCGTTCACATGAACAGCGGAGCACAGCCGTGACCTCTCAATCTTCCTCTCCCTGGGCGACCGGCCGGCTCTGCCGGTCCGGCCCGTTCCCGCGCCGTTCCCTGGAAATCGGTGCCATCGTTGTCAGCTTCATCTACTGGTGGCCTATCGGTCTTGCGTTGGTTGCCTGGAAGCTGGCCGGCTACCCGGCCTTCACGGAACTCCGCGACAGCGCGCGCCGGACGTTCTCGGATGTCGGGGGCTCGCGCCCCGCATCCCGGTTCGCCCGTGCCTTCGAGGCCGCCAGCCGGCGCGAGAGCACCGGCAATGCGGCCTTCGACGAATACCGCCGTGCTGAGCTCGACCGGCTGGAGGCGCAACGCCGGGCCCTCGCAGAGGAGAGCAGAGCCTTCGCGGAGTTCGTCGAGGAGCTGAAGCGGGCCAAGGATCGCGAGCAGTTCGACGCCTTCATGGCCAAGCGCCGCGGCGAGGGCGGCGAGACGCGTTCGGTCTAATCGCAATCGTGCACTGGGCCCGAGCCAATCGGCTCGGGCCCGGTGCGACGACAGCCTCGGGATCGCCTCAGCGCGTGGTCCGACAGCGAGCCGGTCAAGCGGCGCGGACCGTTTCGAGGAACCGGTCGACCTCGGTGGTCAGGTGCTCGGATTGCTCCGAGAGCCGGGACGCTTCGGCAAGCACCTGAGTCGCTGCGTGCCCGGTCTCTTCGGCCGCTTCCGCGACGCTCACGATGTTGTTCGTGACCTCACCGGTTCCAGCTGCCGCCTGGCCGACGTTCCGGACGATCTCCTGCGTCGCGGCGCCCTGCTCCTCCACCGCTGCCGCGATGGATGTAGCAACACCGTTGATCTCCCGAATCCGAGCCGTGGTCGCGCCGATCGCCGTGACCGCCTGTCCGGTCGAAGCCTGAACCTGTGCGATCTGGGCCGAGATCTCGTCAGTCGCCCGCGCCGTCTGTTCCGCGAGCGCCTTCACCTCCGAGGCCACCACTGCGAAGCTGCGGCCGGCCGCGCCGGCGCGCGCCGCCTCGATCGTCGCGTTCAGGGCCAGCAGGTTGGTCTGGCTCGCGATCGAGGCGATCATACCCGCGACGTCACCGATGCGCGCGACGGCTGCGCTGAGTTCCTGAACCAATGAGCCGGTCTGGTCGGCCTCGCCGACCGCGACTTGGGCGAGTTTGGCGGAACCATCGACCTGCCGACCGATCTCATGCACGGACGATCCCAGCTCCTCGGCAGCGGCAGCGACCGTGCTGACGTTGCTGGCCGCCTGCTCGGCTGCCGCGGCAACGGTCGTCGATTGGTCGGCGGTCCGGCGAGCCGTGGCCGTCATGATCTGCGCTGTGGCCTCCAGTTCGTTCGCCGAAGCGGAGACTTGACGGATGATGCCGCCGACCGCCCTGGCGAATTGGTCCGCGAGCTGACGCAGCCCGGCTTTGCGTTGCGCCTCGGCGGCGAGCCGGGCCGCGGCGGTCTCCTCCTCCAGCTTCCGGGTACGGATCAGGTTGTCCTTGAACACCTGAACGGCCGCGGCCATCGCGCCGATCTCGTTGCGGCGGGACTGGAAGGGCACCTCCGCCTCGGTATCGCCGGCTGCCAGGACCGACATGATGCGGGTCATCACTTGGATCGGTCGGGAGATCCGCACCAGGCCGAAGATCGCTGCGGCCAGGGCCGAGGCCATAGCAAGCGCGATTCCGACATAGGCGGTGGCGGTGGCGGTGCCGGCCCGCGTCATTGCGGTGTCGGCCTCGTGGGCGGCCGCTCGTTCGTTCAAGGAAACAAGCTGCGCGAGGGTCGCACGCGCCCCGTCGTATAGGGCGACGACGTCAGGATGCGTCAGAAGCGCTATCGCTTCGGTTTGCTGACCAGCCGCAACGAGGCGACGCACCTCGCTGTCCGTTCGTTCGAATTTCGCCCAGGACGCCGCGAAGGTCTCGTAGAGGCTCCGTTCCTCCGGGCTGCTAATCAGCGGCTCGTAGCTGCTCCTGGCTTCGCGCAGCTTGACGAAGGTTGCGGCGAGATTGCTCTCGTTGGCTGCGCGACGTTCCGCGGTGATCGACAGCAGGAGCAGCCGGTACTGCTTGATTCGCACTTCCGAGGCCGCGACCTCCACAGCGCTGATCGTTTCCAGGGAGGGCAGCCAATTGGTCGCGAGGGCCGTCGCCGACCCGCGAATAACGGCCAGTTCTCGGACAGAGAGTCCGCCCTGGATGGCCGAATTAAGCGCTAGACATCCGAAGAGGATTGCCAGTAACAATTTGAGAGATAAATTGATGGGCATGAAACGTTCGCTTATTTCAGAACCCGATTTTCGCATCAGGTCGATTTTTGGACTGAGTCTAATGTAGTTCGGAAATCGTGAACATCAAGATGACAAAAGAATCGTTATATATAGAGCCTTAAACTGGCTAATCCGTAAATATCTGTTCAAATATATCATCGCGTGGCAATATATTCAAAATATATATTGATGCTAATACATGACTTATAAATTTTTATGCCCATCTAAGGCGGCCAGCCGACATCTGTGTCTGGCTGAGGGTACAAGACAAACGGCGCTGACCCGACGCCAGCGCTCCCGCGGCCTCTTGCCGGCTCGTGCCAGGATCGAGCGGGTTGTGGGCGCCAGCCTCCCAATAGGCGGCTCCGGTCGCGCTCGGCGCGAGTCCGCGCCTCAGAGTTCGCGGCCGGATCCGGTCTGAAGGTCACAAGTGGCGGGTGCCTCGGTCGGAGAGGCTCCCGCGTTCGTCAGGTGGGTTGCCGTCGTGTTGCGTCCTCGCTCCGGAAGTTGCGCCCCGGCCGAGGGTCCGGCATTGCTCCGGCAGCCGCAGCGGAGGGGTTAAGGCGATGCCGACAGCTCGGGTCACGGTGGTTGATCACCCGCTCGTGCAGCACAAGCTCACATACCTGCGGGACAAGAAGCGCTCGACCAAGGGATTCCGCCAGCTGCTGAACGAGATCGGCATGCTCCTCGCCTACGAGGTCACGCGGGACCTTCCGCTCGAGCCGGTGACCATCGAGACGCCGCTTCAACCGATGGAGGGGCGGCAGATCCAGGGCAAGAAGCTGGTCCTGGCGCCGATTCTACGGGCAGGGGTCGGCTTCCTCGACGGCATGCTGTCGCTCGTCCCCTCGGCGCGGGTTGCCCATGTCGGGCTTTATCGGGACCCCGACACGCTGGAGGCGGTGGAGTACTACTTCAAAGCGCCGTCCGACCTCGCCGACCGGACCGTCCTGGTGCTCGACCCGATGCTGGCGACCGCGAACTCGGCCATTGCGGCCCTGGACCGGTTGAAAGCCCGGGGGGCGTCGGACCTGCGGTTCGTCTGCCTGCTGGCGGCGCCAGAGGGACTCGCCAAGCTCCAGGCCGCGCATCCTGACGTGCCGGTCTGGACTGCCGCCATCGACAGCCACCTGAACGATCACGGTTACATCGTGCCGGGCCTCGGCGACGCCGGCGACCGGATGTACGGGACGCGGTGAACGCCTGCAGACGCCGCCGCGGATGCCGCAATCCCTGTGCTGCGTATGATGACATAGAGCGTGCGCGTCCGTTCGCCGTTGGCTTCCATGTTCTGTAGCTTGACCCACGAATCCATCAGCGAGGACACGCCGAGGTCGTCCTCCTGGACGAGGGAACCGTCGCCGCCCAGGGTGGTGAACACGGCCGTGATGCCCCGGGTCTTGATCAGGTCGATCATCCGAAGGAGTGTCGCCTGTAACGCGCTCGCCGCGCCGGCAGGCCACATCGATGACGGAGGCCGTCAGCACGGTCTTGCCCGTCCCGGCCTCACCCGAGATCAAGATGCTGGAGCCGCGATAGAAGCCGCCCGGGCCGAGCATGGCATCCAGTCCGGCAAGGCCCGACGAGATGATCCCACCCGGCACCTCGTCGTCGCGTTCGGCCGACGTGACCGGCAGGACGCTGATGCCCGCCTGTTCGATCAGGTACGGGTATTCGTTGGTGCCATGGGCCGAACCGCGATATTAAACCACGCGGACGCGGCGTGTGGTGATCTGGTCCTCGACGCGATTGTCGAGAAGCACGACGCAATCTGAGACGTACTCTTCCAGCCCCTGCCGGGTGAGTTGCCTTTCGCCGCGCTCGCCCGTGATGATCGCCGTCAGGCCGCGATCCTTGATCCAGCCGAACAGGCGTCGCAACTCCGCGCGCAGCAGCGACAGGTCGGTGAAACCGGCAAACAGGGTCTCGATCGTGTGGAGCACGACGCGCCTGGCGCCGATGCTGTCCAGCGCGAAGCCGAGGCGGATGAACAGGCCGTCCAGGTCGTACTCGCCGGTCTCCTCGATTTCGCCGCGCTCGACGCGCACGTGGTCGATGGCGAGCCTGCCTGCGGCGACGAGTCCTTCGAGATTGTAGCCCAGTGACGCCATGTTGGCGGCCAGATCCTCCGCCCGTTCCTCGAAGCGCATGAACACGCCCGGCTCGTCGAACCGGGCCGCGCCGTCGACCTGGAACGTGGTGGCGAACAGGGTCTTGCCGCAGCCCGCAGCGCCGCAGATCGGGGACGGGCGCCCTGCCGGGAGGCCGCCATAGTCAGATCGTCGAACCCCTCGATGCCGGTCGGCGACTTGGCGAGCGCCGCGGGCGTGCTCGGGGCAGCGTTCAGGTCATTCACGATGATCGGAGTCCCGGACGTCTCTGTCGAGGGCAGACGCTCGAAACGGCCCCGCAGCGCCATCGCTCGGGCGGCTGGTTGAAACCCGAGGGGCGCAGCTCAGGAAGCGGGCCCTATGGGCCAAGATCACCTCGTATGCGGCATGGCAACGGGATCCCAAGCGAAACACGCGGTCGCTCCGAACCGACGGCTTCGATGCGGGCCGGATTGCCCCGGAATCGCGGCAGGCACGGCCCTCTGATGAAGCCGCCTGCGTCTCGCCGAGCCACTCGGCGCGACGCGGGGCTCGGATCCAAAGGTGCGGAATCTTCTCGCCAGCGGCGATCGAACGTTCCACGCTCGCCAGCGGCTTCACCCCGCTGAGCCCGGCGTTTCTCCAACATTCGCCTGCCATTGATCACAGCTGCACATTGTATTCATCCGCCGAGGTGTTGCACACTCCGCGCGTCAAGCCGATGCGGCGGCAAAAGCCGCACGGCGTGCAGGAGGAAATCCATGGCGATCGATCGGAGCGTTTCCCGCCGGGCCCTAGCCCTGCTTGCAGTGGCCGGGCTGGTGACCACGGAACCGGCGCGGGCCGCCGATCCGATCCGGATCGGGGTGATCGCCGAGGCGCAGTCTGTGGTCGGGGCCTCGATCCCGCAGGCCGTGCAACTCGCCGCCGACGAGATCAACGCCAAGGGCGGGATCGAGGGTCGTCAGATTCAGGTCGTTACCTACGACGACAAGTCGTCCGCCTCCGATGCGGTTCGCGCCTTCCAGCGGGCGGTCTCCGAGGACAAGGTCAACCTCGTCATCGCCAGCTACATCTCCGAGGTGGTGCTGGCGCTGATGCCCTGGGCGGCGCGGTTGAAGACGCCGATGATCACGCCGGGCGCGGCCTCCAACGAGATCAGCCTCGCGGTCCACAAGGATTACGCGCGCAACAAGTACACCTTCCACGGATATTTGACTTCGGCGGCCCTTGCTCAGTCGATCTGTGATTCGACCAAGGACATGCTGATTGACCTGATGAAGGTGAAGACGGCCGCGATCATGAGCGAGGATGCGGCCTGGACGCGGCCGCTCGATGTCGGCTACGAGAAATGCTTGCCCGAGATCGGCGTGAAGGTCGTCGATCACATTCGCTTCTCGCCGGACACCGGCGATTTCACGCCGATCTACAACAAGATCGAGGCGGCCAAGCCGGACCTGATCGTCACCGGCATCTCGCATGTCGGGGTGCAGCCGACCGTGCAGTGGCAGAACCAGCAAGTGCCGCTGGCCATGACCGGCATGAACTCGCAGGCGACCTCCTCGACCTTCTGGGCCAACACCAACGGCGCCACCCAGGGCGTGATCTTCCAGAGCATCGCCGTGCCAGGGGCGGCGATCACCGACAAGTCGCTGGCGTTCAGCGACGCGTTCAAGAAGCGCTTCGGCAGCGATCCGTCCTATGCCGGCTACATGGCTTACGATCAGGTCTACTACGCAGCCGACGCCGTGAAGCGCGCGGGTACCACGGAGGCTGACAAGCTCGTCGAGGCCCTGGAGACAACCGACTGGGTCGGCACCGTCGGGCGGACACAGTTCTACGGCAAGGACGACCCGTTCACCCACTCGATCCGATACGGCCAGGGCTTCATCACCGGTCTGATCGCGCAGTGGCAGGACGGCAAGCAGGTGGCGATCTGGCCGAAGAGCCTCGCGCAGGGACAGATCGTGATCCCTGCCGCCGTGAAGGCCGCGGCGCGTTAGGGCGGTGTCCCGGGGCGGAGCCGGTCGGCTCCGCCGCTTGCCAAACGCAGTCCTTGCCAAGCGCGGTCGTTGCCGCAACTAGAGCCGCAGCGCGGTGCCGTTGACCCGGCCCGAGACCCCGCGCCGGAGAGGATCCATCGATGGCCAGCCCTGACCTGCCCGACACCATGCGCCAGATCCGCTTCACGGGTTCCGGCGGTCCGGAGGTGATCGCCGTCGAAACCGCCCCGGTGCCGCGCCCGGGCGCGGGCCAGGTGCTGATCGAGATCGTCGCCGCCGGGGTGAACCGGCCCGACGTTGCCCAGCGGTCCGGAGCCTACCCGCCGCCTCCGGGCGCGACCGAGATCCCCGGCCTTGAAGTCGCCGGCCGGGTGATCGCCCTCGGGGAGGGCGTTACCGGCCTGGCACCGGGCGATGAAGTCTGCGCCCTCGTCATCAGCGGCGGCTATGCGGAATTTGCGGTGGCGGAAGCCGGCCACTGCCTGCCGCGGCCGAAGGCGGTCTCGCTCGTCGATTCCGGCGGCCTGCCGGAGACCTTCTTCACAGTGTACTCGAACGTCGTGCAGCGCGGTCGCCTCGCCCGGGGCGAGAGTTTCCTGGTCCACGGCGGATCGAGCGGCATCGGTGCCACCGCGATTCAGATCGCCAAGTATGTCGGTGCCCGGGTCTTCGCCACCGCCGGCTCGGCGGAGAAGTGCCGGTTCTGCGAGGAACTCGGGGCGGATGCCGCCATCGACTACAAGCAGACGGACTTCGCCGAGGAGGTGAAGCGCCTGACCGACGGGCGCGGCGTCGACGTCATCCTCGATATGATCGGCGCCAGCTATCTGCCGCGGAACCTGAAATCCCTCGCGCCGGACGGACGCTTGGTGATGATCGCTCTCATGGGCGGCTACAAGGTCGACGGCCTGAACATCACGCCGATCATGCGCAATCGCCTGACCTTCACCGGCTCGACCCTGCGCCCACGCCCCAAGGCCGACAAGGCCGCCATCGCCGAAGGCCTGCGCAAGGACGTCTGGCCGGAACTCGATGCTGGCCGCATTCGCTCCGTCACGCACGCGACCTTCCCACTCGAACAGGCCCGGCAGGCGCATGAGCTGATGGAATCGAGCGCGCATCTCGGCAAGATCCTGCTGACGACCGGCCGCTGACGGCCCGAGCGCAGGAACCCGCCTCGTCGGCGCCGCGTTGGCGGCCGGTAACGGAAACGTGTCGCAGACCGCCGTCCGGCGAGTTGCGTCCTGCCGACGAGGATTGTGTACATGGTCGAGGAACTGAACCAGCAGGAGAGCCGGCAGGGTGAGCGCGGCAAGTCCGTGCTGTGGGTGCTCGTGGCGAGCCTCGTCCTCCTGGCGATCGCCACGGTGGGGCTGCTGACTTGGAACGGCGCGAACTCGCCCAAGGATTACGCCAGCCAGAGCCAGGATGCGTCGCGGCGTGAGGTGACCGGCTCGGTCAACGGTCAGTCGAACGGCGCGTCGCCGTCGAACAGCACCGGGGTTCCGGGCGGAAATCCGTCATATCCGCAGCCGGCCCAGCCGAACGCCAATGGTGGAGCGGCAAAGTAAGGCTTGATTCCGGGGCGGCGCGCGCGCCGCCTCACCGCGGCTTTCAGCGGGTCGGGATCGGCGTCGGGCCGCGGTAATCGTAGAAGCCGCGCTTGGCCTTGCGGCCGAGCCAGCCGGCCTCGACGTACTTCACCAGGAGCGGGCAGGGGCGATACTTCGAATCCGCCAACCCCTCGTAGAGCACCTGCATCACCGACAGGCAGGTATCGAGGCCGATGAAATCCGCGAGCTGTAGCGGGCCCATCGGGTGGTTGGCACCGAGCTTCATGGCCGTGTCGATCGACTCCACCGACCCGACGCCCTCATAGAGCGTGTAGATGGCCTCGTTGATCATCGGCAGGAGGATGCGGTTGACGATGAAGGCCGGAAAATCCTCCGACATGGTCGAGGTCTTGCCGAGCTTGGCGATGAAGACCTTCGCCGCCTCGTAGGTCGTATCCTCGGTGGCGATGCCGCGGATCAGCTCGACGAGCTGCATCACCGGAACCGGGTTCATGAAGTGGATCCCGATAAACTTCTCGGGCCGGTCGGTGGCTGCGGCCAGGCGGGTGATCGAGATGGATGAGGTGTTGGTCGCGACCAGCGTCTCCGGCCGCAGCGACGAACACAGCGTGCTGAAGATCTCGCGCTTGGTGGCCTCGTTCTCGGTCGCGGCCTCAATCACCAGATCGCAGGGGCCCAGCGCATCGAAATCCCGCGCCGGATGGATCCGCGCCCGCGCCTCGCGGCTGTCATCCTCCGAAAGGCTGCCCTTTGAGACGAGCCGGTTGAGGCTGCCCTCGATGACGCCGAGGCCGTTCTCAAGGCGGTTCGGATCGCGGTCGTTCAGCAGGACGTCGAGACCGGCGGCGGCGCAGACCTGCGCGATGCCGCTGCCCATCTGGCCCGCGCCGATGATGCCGACCCGCTTGATCTCCATGTCCATCTGCCGACCTGTGCCTCTAATGCGGATGCCGATGCACGGCCGCCTGTTCAGCGAACTGCGCCGACGCGGCGGCGAGCTCCCGCTATCGCTGTCTTCTAGACCAATCACCGGCGCGGATGAAACCCGCGACGTCGCCCGCTGCGACAATGCCGATGCAGCGTCGACGACGCGAAAACCCCGCCGCTACTGGCCCTTTGCCTTGCCGATCTCGGATTGCAGCTCCGGAACAACCTGGAAGAGGTCGCCGACGAGGCCGTAATCCGCCACCTGGAAAATCGGCGCGTCCTCGTCCTTGTTGATCGCGACGATGACCTTCGAGTCCTTCATCCCGGCGAGATGCTGGATCGCCCCGGAGATGCCGACCGCGACGTAGAGGTCCGGCGCCACAACCTTGCCGGTCTGGCCGACTTGCCAGTCGTTCGGGGCGTAGCCCGCGTCGACCGCGGCGCGCGAGGCGCCGACCGCCGCCCCGAGCGTGTCCGCCAGCGGCTCGATCAGCTCGTGGAACTTCTCCGACGAACCGAGGGAGCGCCCGCCGGACACGATGATCCGGGCCGAGGCCAGCTCCGGCCGGTCCGATTTGGCGATCTCCTCACTCTTGAAGGTCGAGCCGCCCGCGTCGGGCGCGTTCGCCGAGACCGCCTCCACGGGAGCAGCGGCGCCCCCCTCTTCCGCGGCCTTGAACGCCGCAGTCCGGACGGTGATCACGGTCTTGCCGCCGGGCGTCTGCACGGTCTGGATGGCGTTGCCGGCGTAGATCGGCCGCTCGAACGTGTCGGGCGAGACAACCTTGATGATGTCCGAGATCTGCGCGACGTCGAGCAGGGCGGCCACCCGCGGCAGCACGTTCTTGCCGGTGGTGGAGGCCGACGCGATGATCACCTCATAGGGGCCGGCGATCGAGGCGATCAGCGACCCGACGGGCTCGGCGAGATCGTGGTCGTAGGCGCCGTCCTCGGCGACCAAAACCTTCTCCACGCATTCGAGCTTGGCCGCCGCCTCGGCCACGGCCTTCGCGGCGCTGCCGAGCACGAGGGCGTGAATCGGCGCGCCGATCTGCTTGGCGGCGGTGAGCGCCTTGAGCGTTCCGTCCTTGATCTGTCCGTTGCCGTGCTCGACGAAGAGGAGTGTCGTCATGGTCGCCAGAGAGCCTTCGTGTGGGGTGGCGCGAAACTCGACCGGCGGCCGGGAGCCCCGCGATGCGAATCAGATGACGCCGGCTTCGACCTTGAGCTTCTGAACGAGCTCGGCCGCAGAGCCGACTTTGACGCCCGCGGAGCGGCCGGGCGGCTCGGCGGTCTTCAGCACCTTGAGCTTCGGGGTCACGTCGACGCCGAGGGCGTCGGGCGCCAGCTCCTCGAGGGGCTTCTTCTTGGCCTTCATGATGTTCGGCAGCGACGCGTAGCGCGGCTCGTTGAGGCGCAGGTCCGTGGTGACGATGGCCGGCAGCCTGAGGCTCACCGTCTGAAGGCCGCCATCGACCTCGCGGGTCACGTCGAGACTGCCGTCGCCCGCCTCGATCTTGTACGCGAAGGTGCCCTGCGGCCAGCCGAGCAGCGCGCCGAGCATCTGGCCGGTCTGGTTCGAGTCGTCGTCGATCGCCTGCTTGCCCAGGATCACCAGCTCCGGGCTCTCCTTCTCGACCACGGCCTTCAGGAGCTTGGCCACCGCGAGCGGCTCGCAATTGACGTCGGTCTTCACCAGGATGGCGCGGTCGGCCCCCATCGCCAGCGCAGTGCGCAGCGTCTCCTGGGCCTGCTGCGGGCCGATCGAGACCGCCACGATCTCGGTGACCGTGCCCTTCTCCTTCAGGCGGATCGCCTCCTCGACGGCGATCTCGTCGAAGGGGTTCATCGACATCTTCACGTTGGCGAGCTCGACCCCGGAGCCGTCGGCTTTCACGCGGATCTTGACGTTGTAGTCCACCACCCGCTTGACGGGCACCAGCACCTTCATGGCGGTCACGATCCTTCCCCGGAGGATTCTTTTCGTCGTGCAGGCCTCGCCAACCGGCGCCATGAGCGCGGCGTGGCGAGGGCACGCAAAGCGCGCGGACCGTAACGGCCACATTTCGGCCTTGTCAACGCGGCGCGGCGGCGGCCCCGGGGGTGCCGAGCTTGGACAGCCGGAACCGCGCGGCGCCCGGGACCCACGATCGCGTCATTCGGTTGGTCGAGGGGAGGACGCGGAATCGATCGGGGTCCGCGTGTCCGGCTGAGGGCCGTCGGCGGCTCCGGATCCAGGGATTGCCTTCGGCGTCCCGGAGCGACGGCGCGCGTGCTTAGAGCCGACGGGGTCGGCCGATCCTGACCGGTTCAGCCCGGTGAGGGACCTTGAAGCGCGAAAGCGCGATCAGCGGTTGGCGCCGGGCACCCACAGGACATCGTCCGCACCGTCGGAATTGGCCCCGCGACTTGCCACAAACAGGAAGTCCGAGAGCCGGTTCAGATAGCGCAGCGCTTCGGGCGAGACGGTCTCGTCCGCGCGGTCAGCGAGGCCCACGGCGAGGCGCTCGGCCCGTCGACACACGGTGCGGGCGAGGTGCAATGCGGCGGCGGCCGCCGAACCGCCCGGCAGGACGAAGGATTTCAGCGGCGGGATCGCTGCGTTGAGGGCGTCGATATCGCGCTCCAGGCGCTCGACCTGGCTCGTGACGATCCGCAGCGGCTCGTAGGGGAGGGGCTCCGGACTCGGCGGCGTGGCGAGGTCGGCGCCGAGATCGAACAGGTCGTTCTGGATCGCCCCCAGCATGGCGTCGAGGGGCCCCTGCGTGTGCAGGCGCGCCATCCCGATGCAGGCATTGGTCTCGTCGACGGTGCCGTATGTCTCGATACGCAGGTCCGCCTTTGAGCGGCGCTGCCCATCCGCCAGGGCTGTCGTGCCCTTGTCTCCGGTGCGCGTGTAGATGCGGTTGAGCTTGACCAAGGAGTCTGGCGCCTCAGAACGTGTAGCCGATTTTGCCGCCGAAATTGGTCAGCCCGCGATTGTTCGCGCACAGGCCGGCATTCGACATGTGCTCGACGGTGGCCATGATGCTCCAGTGCTCGGTCAGGCGATAGCCCAGAGCCGCGGCCTCGCGAAACATGGGCGAGCAGCCGAGCGTATTGAAACCGTAGGGCGTCTGCGCCTTCGGACCGGTCCAGCCGTTATGGGCAACGCCGCCGAAGAAGCCGTCGAGGAAGATGCGGCGGTTGAACGTCTCGGGGAAGATCTCGAGCGTCCAGGTGGCGCCGAGATAGGCGTAGCTGGTTCGGCCGCCCGTGTTGTAGCTGCCGCCCACCGTCGGCCGCGGCACGAAGGCCTGCCAGAATGGATCGGCGCTGATCTGCGGCTTGGCGAACAGGATCTCGCCGTTGACGTTCGCCTTGCTGAAGCCCGGGAGCTTGCCCTCGGCACTGCCGGGATCCTGCACCGCGCCGCCGATCCGGACCTCCGACACGATGCTCAGCGGCTGAGCCGGTGCCGCGTATGCCGCGGGGAGCGATCGCGGCAGGTCGGCGGCCGAAGCGGGCAGGATCGCCGCACCGGTCATGAGGCCGATCAAACAGTGACGGGAAGGGGCAATCATGCGGTCTCGGCCGGGTAGGCTTGGCGGTTTGCTCCACCGAACCTAGCAGAGGCCTGCGTGCTCAGGCGCCGAATTCATCCGTCGCCTGCGCGAAACCCGCGATGTGCGGCGGCGTGGTCACACCCATGCGTTGCCGGCCCCAGGCGCGCCCTGCGAGCTTGGGCTCACCTTCGACGCCTTGAGCGACGGTGCGGGGGGACGGACGGGAATCGATCGAGCCGAGCCGTTCAGGCGGAGCGCAGCCAGACCACGCCCATGATGACCAGAATGGCCACGAATTGCAGCAGCACGCGCAGGCGCATCAGCTTCTGCGAGAGGTTGGCGCTGCCGCCTCGCATCATGTTGGCCAGGCCGAGGAACAGCACCACCGCGACGGCGAGGCACGCAAGAAGGACGAGGGTGTTCGACGACATGCTGACGGGGATCCGGGCCGGATGCAGGGCCGCCGACCGGCCCCGCGACGCTGGTTGAAATGAGGGAGGTTCAGTTGCGGCGGAGCAGCCGCTCGAAATAGTCGAGTTCCTCGCGCGGCCGGGTCGGGTCGCCGAGCTTGCGCCGCAGCTCTTCCATGATCCGTCGCGCTCGCTGGACGGCCGATTCATCGGCTGTCGGCACGCGCACCCGGCCGTCGCTCATGTCGCGTCCGCGCGTGGGGCGGCCGAGCGGGTCGTCGTCGCGCGCGCCGGCCTGCCCCTGCTGCCCGGGCTGCTGGCCGCCATCCTGCTGACCCTCGCCCTGGCCTTCGGCCATGTCCTGCATCTGCTGCGCCATGCCCTCGGCGCCGCGCTTCAAGCCGTCGAGAGCGCGACCCTGGGCATCGACCGCCTCACCGGAATCGCCCTGCTTCAGGGCGTTCTCGGCCTCGCGCATGGCGTCCTCGGCGTCGGAGAGACCCTGCTCGCCGCGCATGCCGTTCTCCTTCATGCGCTTTTCAAGATCCTCGAGGCGCTGGCGGAGGGCCTGCTGACGCTCACCGACATTGCCCTGCTGGCCCTGTCCCTGCTGGCCCTGTTGACCTTGGCCCTGCTGACCTTGTTGCCCCTGCTGTTTCTGACCTTGCTGGCCCTGGCTGCCCTGCTGTCCGCGCTGGCCCTGCTGCTGTCCGCGGTCCTGCTGCCGCTGTCCGCTGCGCGGCTGCTGACCATCCTTGAAGGTGTCGTCGCGCAGGCCCTGCTGCTCCTTGGCCATGTCGTCGAGATCGCGCATCTGCTTCTGCATCTCGCGCGAGGCCTGATCCGAGCGGCTGCCGCGCTCGGCGGTCTGGAGGTTCTCCAGGATGTTGCGCAGCTGTTCCATGAGCCGCTGGGCCTCGGCGGTGTCGCCGCGCTTCATGGCCTCGGCCATGTCCTGGATCATCTTGTCGAGGTCCTGGGGCGTCACGGTCTTGGATTGCGGGTTGCTCTGCCCGCGGTCGCTCTGATCGCGATTCTCGCGGCCCTGCTTCTGGGCCATCTCGGACAGGAACTTGTCGAGCGCCTGTTTCAGGTCCTGGGTCAGGCGCTTGATCTCGTCGTCGGGCGCGTTGCGCTCGATCGCATCCTTGAGCCGATCCTGGGCCTGACGGAGCTGCTTCTCGGCGTCGGACAGGTCCCCGTCCTCGATCTTGAGCGCCATCTCCCAGAGCAGGTCGGCGACATCGACCAGATCGGTGTCGGAGCGCGCGCGGCGCAGGCGCTCGGTCGCCGTCCGCAGGCCGAGGAAGATCGCGGGCTGCGGCGTGAACGTGTCGGGGGCAACGAGGAGTGCGTCCAGGGCGCTCTGGACCCAGCGGCGGTCGGTCTCAGGCGCCGTGACCAGGCGACGCCGCTCTTCGGCGAGCGCCCGCGCGAGCGGGTCGCGGAATGGCCGCGCCGGCAGGGTGATCTCGGTGTCGGGGGTCTTGCCCTCCTGGCCCGCCTCGTCCTTGACCACAATGTGATAGCGCACCCGCGCTCCCGACCACGGGCTGTCGGTCAGGTCGACCAGGGTCTTGGTCTCGGAATCGCCGCTGGCATCGGCGGGCAGGGCGAGACCGATATGCGGCAGCGGGACCAGCGAGCGGCCGGATTTCAGCGGCGCGATCACCGCCTCGGCGGCGCTGATCCCGTAATCGTCCTTGGCTTTGTAGGTGAGGTTGAAGGTGCCGCGCCCGTTGACCTCGGGGCCGCCGACGGCGGTCACCTCCGGTGGCCGATCGGGGATCGCGTCGACCGTCAGGCGCTGGCGGCCGGCCGGCGTGGCGATCACAAGCTCCGCGCCGCCGACAATGCGATAGCGCTCCTCGCGCAGATCGGGACGCGCCTCCTGGCCCGGGATTGTGATGAGGCCCGCATTCGGTGTCAGGGTCGTGTCGGCCGCCGCCTTGCCCTGGCCGGCAATCCGCACGATCAGCTGCGCATTGACCGGCGCCCGCAGGTGCTGGTCCGTGCCGTCCATGGCGATCAGCAACGGCGGCAGTCGGGTGTAGATCGGCGGATCGATCCAGCCGTCAACGCGGAAATTCGGACCCGGCGCGGCCGGTTCCTGCCAGTCGAAGGCCGCGCCGATGCGCTCGCGCCACTCGGGGCCGGCGGCGAACAGGCTGGCGATGGCCGCGACCGTCAGGCCGGCCCGGAGCGCGAACGGATCGCGCCGGGTCATGCCCGGGCGGGGCAGGCCGACGCGCAGGGCCGCCACGGCCTGCGCGGCGCGGCGCTGGTGCAGGGCCCAGAGGGCCTGGCTGCCCGCATCCGCGGCGCCCACCGCCAGGCTGTCCTGGGCCGCCGAGGCCGGGCCGTGCCTCAGGGCCGGATCGCGGGCGGCCGCTTCGCGGTCAAGCCGGGCGAGGGCCGCGCGCCGGCCCGGCCGGCCCAGATGGGCCAGGGGCAAAAGCGCGCCGACGAGAAGCATGGCGAGGATCCCGAGGCCGATCTGGCGCCAGAGCGGGGTCACATCGAGCCACAGACCCGACCACGACAGGATCAGGAAGAGGAGACCGACGCCCAGCCCGCGCCAGAGCACCGGCCACGCCTGCTCCCACACGGCGGCCGCCCGTGCCTGCGCGACGAGCCTGTCGAGCCGCGCGTTGGCGGTCGTGCGGCCCGGCTCGGGTCCGTTCCTGCCGGTCTTGCTGCCGAAGCCGTCCCTGTCGATCACGCCGACCGTTCCGCCTCACGCCAAAGGATGGGCCGGGGGCTGCCGGATGGATCCGGACCCCGATCGCCTGAGGCTATCATGGTGGGCTGCGGCGGTCGGCGGGTCAAATCCGCGCGACAGGGCGCCTGCCCGGGCCCTCAGTTGTGCGCCTGGATGAAGTTGCGCACCTGCGGGTAGATCTGCGAATCCCATCGCCGGCCCGCGAAGACGCCGTAATGGCCGACGCCGGCCTGGAGATGGTGGGAGCGCATATAGGGCGGCAGGTCGGTGCACAGATCGTGGGCCGCCATCGTCTGGCCGACGGCGCAGATGTCGTCCCGCTCACCCTCGACGGTCATCAGGGCCGTCCGGCGGATCGCCCGCAGGTCGATCGGTGCGCCGCGATAGGTCGCCTCGTTCTTGGCGAGGGTGTAATCCTGGAACACCGTCTTGACCGTCTCCAGGTAGAACTCGGCCGCGAGGTCCAGCACGGCGAAATACTCGTCGTAGAAGCTCTCGATCGCCTCGGCCTTAGCGGCCTCGCCCTTGGCCATGTGCCAGAACAGGTCGGTATGGCCCTGGACGTGGCGCTTCGCATTCATCGCCATGAAGGCGGAGACCTGGACGAAACCCGGATAAACCTTGCGGCCCGCCCCCTTGTGCCGCCTGGGCACCGTCGCGATCAGATTCTGTTCGAACCATGCGATCGGCTTCGAGGTCGCGAGCTCGTTCACCCCGGTCGGGTTGACCCGGCAATCCACTGGCCCGGCCATCAGGGTCATGCTGCGCGGGGCGGCCGGGTCCTTCGCCTGGGCCATCGCGGCGGCCGCCACCAGGGCCTGAACCGCCGGCTGACACACCGCGACCATGTGCGAGCCCTCGCCCATCGTCTGCAGGAACTGGATCAGGTGCCCGACATAATCGTCGAACCCGAACCGGCCCTCCGAGAGCGGCACGTCTCGGGCATTGTGCCAATCCGTGATGTAGACGTCGTGATCCGGAAGCATCGTGCGCACGGTGGCGCGCAGCAGCGTCGCGAAATGCCCGGACATCGGCGCCACCATCAGCACCTTTGGCTGCTCGGTGTGGATGTCCTTCTTGAAGTGCAGCAGGGTCCCGAACGGCGTCACGGCGACCGGCTCCTCGGCGACCGGGACGCTGCGGTTGCCGACCATCACGCTGTCGATCCCGTAAGCGGGCCGGGCGAAGGTCAGGCCGGCGCGCATCATCATCCGGGCGCCCGCGGACATCCACGAGACCGGCTCGCCGAGGCCGGCCCAGGGTGACCACATCGTGTCCAGCACCTGACCCCACGCGCGGGTTTGCGCAGCGAGATCGGTCTGCAGGTCGAACGCATCGTACAGCATCGGGCGGGCACTCGCAGGAGCCCCGCCCGGCGCGCGGGCGATCTGGGCGGCAACGTGGTTGATGCCGGGATTAATCTGCATCAGCATGGCCGTGCAGGATGGTTCTCGCGGCTAAGCGCGGCAACTGCCCGAGAGGGGGAGGGCGACAAGAATCATACGGACGTGGCTTTGATGCACCAATCCGTTCTCCTGCCGCCCCTACCACGGAGGCGGGATCGGTCATCGCGCCGCGCATGGGCCAGCCGCGACGGAGAGTCTGAGGGCCGGAGCCGGACGCGGCGACGGCACTACGATGCCCTGCGGATCACCGCGCCGGTCCCCTTGTCGGTGTGCCGGTGCTCGCAGGCGATCTTGAGGTAGCGGTCGCTGCCGCCGGGCAGACCGGCCTGCGCCGCCATGGTCTGCGCGTGCATCAGGCATTCCATCGGCGTGTGCGCCGGAGCCACAATGACATCGAGTGCGGTATCGCGGGAGCAATCCTGTGCGAGCAGCGTGCCGGCACAGACCAGGGCAACGGAGAGCAATTCCGACATGACGGACCTCGGCTTCGAGCGATCGAAAGGTCCGCGGGGTGCTCTGGCGTGAGAGCCGCCGCGTTGTCGTTGCCTGGGTGCTTCCTCCGCTTGTCGATACTCTCAAGCACGGCTTGTGCCAGTCGTCGGCCTTGATTGCGGCTCAGTCCCGTGCGGGCAGCCAGAGCGTCTCCGGCTCGCCCGCCGGCAGAAGCGCTGCGACGGCGTCGAGATCGACGACATACTGGTCGGTGAGCATCTGCCACATCTCGACGGGCGAGTTCGCGTTCGGTCGCAAGCCGTCGAGGGCGCGCGCCAGGGTGGCGAGGTTCACGAGTTTCGGGCGCTGCAGGAGCGGATCAGCGTTCAACATCGGGTCCGGTCTTTTTCCGACACCGGCATCGTCGAGCGTCCATGGTTAACATCCAGTTACGGCCGATCCCGAGCTTTTGGATGTGTCTGAAAAATCTTCCATTTGTGATTGATGTCTTCATTGGCACAGCCGCCGAGCGCACTCCAGACAGCGGCGTGACTGTCTTCGTCTGTTTCGGTCGTGATTGTCTCGCCGAATTCCGACGTTGCGCGACCCGGCGGGGTAGCGGCCCACGGGAAGCGGGCATCTCGGTTCACAAGCCCGACCCCATCCCTTATCACGCAGGCGACTGAGGCGATCCCGAGCGATGAGGACGCCGCCTGGCCGGCGCCGCTGGCGCACCCGGCCGATTGTGCGAACGGAACACTATGGACGCCACACCAGAAGCGATCGGTGCGACGCAGGGGCCGACGGCCCGGCTCGTGCTGGCCTCCGCGTCGCCGCGCCGCCTCGCGCTCTTGCAGCAGATCGGCATCGAGCCGGATGCGCTGCTGCCCGCCGAGATCGATGAGACACCGCGCAAGGCTGAACCGCCCCGTGAGCTCGCGCGCCGGCTCGCCCGGACCAAGCTGGCTACCGCCGAGGCTGCGCTCCATCTCGGCGACGCGACGATGCCGACATGGCTCTTGTCCGCCGACACCGTTGTCGCAGTCGGGCGTCGGGTTCTGCCGAAGGCGGAGGTGCCGGATGAAGCGGCCGATTGCCTGCGCCTCCTCTCAGGCCGCCAGCATCGGGTCTTCACAGCGATCTGCGTGCTCTCGCCGGGCGGGCGGCGCGAGCGGATCGTCGAGACCCGCGTGCGCTTCAAGCGCCTGTCGGGACGGGACATCCAGGGCTACGTCGCCTCGGGCGAGTGGCGCGGAAAGGCCGGCGGCTACGCGATTCAGGGCCTTGCCGGCGCTTTCGTGGTGAAGCTCGTCGGCTCCTACAGCGCCGTGGTCGGATTGCCGCTCTATGAGACGATCAGCCTGCTCGAGGGCGAAGGCTATCCCGTCCGTGCCGGCTGGGGCGGCCTCGCGTGAGCCGGGAGACGCGGGAGGCTTGCCCGATCTGCCGACGGCCGGCCGCTTCGGACTACAGGCCGTTCTGCTCCCAACGCTGTGCCGATGTCGATCTCGGGCGCTGGCTCAACGAGCGCTACGCGATCCCGGAGGAGCTCGACTCGGACGAGCCCCCGCCTGAGCCGGATCCGGAGCACTGACATTTTTTCCGGCCTTTCCGTCACGCCGGTGTCACGGCAAGGCTGGACAGGCCGTCCGGCACTGATTATACCCCGCGGCGTCCGAGGCCGAGACCGGCGCGGACGACGCCCAGGTAGCTCAGTTGGTAGAGCATGCGACTGAAAATCGCAGTGTCGGTGGTTCGATTCCGCCCCTGGGCACCATCAACTTTCTGAATATCTACAGAGACTTGGCGAGATCGGCTTGTTCGCTTGCGCGCCGGTGTGATCAGCTCTGTTGCAGCAAGCAGTCCGATCGGTGACCGCGAAGCTGCTG
Organism: Methylobacterium sp. PvR107; assembly: GCF_017833295.1. Lineage (NCBI taxonomy): Bacteria > Pseudomonadati > Pseudomonadota > Alphaproteobacteria > Hyphomicrobiales > Methylobacteriaceae > Methylobacterium > Methylobacterium sp. PvR107. Next base: position 1,752,202 of record NZ_JAFIBW010000001.1, on the reverse strand, counting down.
GTTCTGGCTCGCTGCCGTCGCAGCTGTACCTGATGGGCCCTGATCCTAGAGACAGTCTGAAGGCGGACGGCGTTGCGGCCGCCCGCGGCAACCGCTGTCCGGAACGCATCGCGCAGATCGATGCGTGAGCCGTCGATCGGACAGGCCACGCGACAGCCGAGCAGACGATCCCTGACAACGGCGTTGACGTCTCGGCGCCGGCTTCACGCAGCTTTAACGCTGCCGGAAAGCATGTTCGTGAACTGCCCAAGCCGATAACAGCAGCAGCCCGGGTGCCGCCGGACCGGCCGTGGCCTCAGAAATCTTCACCGTCGGCGTTCTGCGCGGTGAGATCTCTAAGGATTAGCCGGCTGGCGGTCCACACGTCGCCGGGATGCAGCCGGCGGAGGGACGATTCCAGCGCGATCCCGCAGTTGCGTCAGAGTCGAAAATATTCCTTTGCTTCAGATTGTCGAATATTCATTTATAGATAAAAATCAAGCCGGTTCCTGCAAACGGCAAAGAGTTTAGATTGATATGAAATATCCATGATTTTGGAATAAATATCTGCCGGTCGAGCAACGGCTTTTATCTTAAGCGGCGACCGGATATATATTTTCCTTCCCCGTCATGGTGTACGGCAAACGCATTGTCGGGGAATATCCATTCGGCTGAGCGCAACAGTCGCGTTCGATTGTGACAAAACTCCTTGATGTCGATTGAAAGCAGTCTAACATGGATCAGCTTTAAGTCGGGAGCCCGCGACACGATGCCAAGGTGGAAGTCTCTCGATGGGTTGCCCCGTCCGCCTACGTTTCCAGGCGTGCCCGATGCACTGGACGTGATCGGCAGCTGGTGCTGGGATGCGGCTTTGGACCGGGCTCGGTCGGACAGGTTCGTGGCACGTCTGTTCGATGTCGATCCGGAGGAAGCCAAGGCGGGTCTGCCGCTGTCCGCCTACGGCGCCGGGATCCATGCCGCGGATCGATCGCGCATCCTGACGACGTTCCGCGAAGCGGCGCGCAACGGCTGGCCGTATGTCACCGAGTTCCGCGTCATCTCGGCGGACGGCGTGCTGCACTGGGTCCTCGTTCGCGGCCGCTTCTCCCACAATCACCGGGGCCGTCCGGCTGGAGGGAGTGGGATCGTGGTCGACATCACCGACCTGCGGACGAACGATAGGGGCCCTGCCTTCACCCAAACCGAGACGGGATTCCTCACCGGAGAGCCGCCCCTCGAACGTGCGGCGGCCGCGGCGATGATCGCCTACCGCGCCATCGATGCTGTTCCCGATCCGGGCCTCAAGGCGCGAGCCGAGGCGCTCCTGTTCGAAATCGGTCGCAAGCTCGCCGCGCAGGAACGCGCAGAGCAGCGCAAGGGGTTCAACTGACGCGTCCCGCCGGCCGGAAAACCCTCTGCTTCCGGCTCAAACAGCATCCCGGTCGCGCAGGTGGAGGTAGGTCGGATCGAATTCGGCGGCCGACATCAAGCCGTCCCAATCATGCACGGTCAGGCGGCGGCTCCGGAGCGTGATCAGGCCGGCCGTCTTCAGATCCCGGATCGTGCGGTTCACGTGAACGGGTGTGATGCCCAGGGCATCCGCGAGTTCGGGCTGGGTCATCGGCATCTCGAAGGTCTGATCCGGCGCCAGCCCGACGGCACCGAGGCGCGTGATCAACTCGCAGAAGAGATGCGCCATCCGCGCGTAGGCGTCACGCCGTCCCGTGTTGAGCATCCACTCCCGAACCAGGGCGGCATCGATCAGAGTCGCGCGCCAGAAGACCTCGTTGAGCCGCGGATGCTGGCGCAGCAACGCGCGCACGGCCTCATGCTGCACGAAACCGACCCGGCACGGGCTGACCGTGGCGATGCTGATATCGAGGATTTCGAGGTAGAGGCTCTGGAAATCCGGCATGTCACCCGGCACATGGTATCCCATGACCTGCCGCTTGCCGGCGGAAGTCGACTTGTAGGTGCAGGCGATTCCGTCCAGCACGGCAAAGCTCCGGGACGGCCGGTCGCCCTCGCGCACAATGTCCTGATAGCCGTCGATCTGCGTCACCAGCATCGGCATGGCCGCGAGCGCAGCCATCTCGGCTTCGCTTGGCTTGAACAGAGCGACACTGTCGATCTTGCGCAGGAAGGGATGCCTGCTTGCCTGCTGCATCTGTACTGTCATCGCTCCTCAGCGGTCAGGCGTCGGCCCTCGGCCGCCGACCACGAGCCGCCGCATCGTGTGCCGCCCTCGGTTAGGATAGGGCTCCGCCGGGACCCCGACCAGAGCACGAAGTCTCGGAGTGCCGACCGCAAGTCGGTGTCACCCGTCTGAAATCGCTTGCCGTTCCGCGTCATGGCTGCGGCCGTGCCGAGTTCGGACGCGTCCTCGGCACCGGCGGCGACGCCTGAGCTTCGGGGCTGGAAATCTTCCGCCCGTCCGCGCACACAGGCAGGGCGGCGCGATCGCCGTACAGCCTGACGGACCGTCCCGATGAACACGGCAGACCTCGCCCCGCACGCGCATCAAGTCCTGCGCGACGCGACCTTGCCGGAGCTGCCGAACCATTACCGCGGCAAGGTGCGGGACAATTACGACCTTCCCGACGGTCGGCGCATCCTGATCACCTCCGACCGGATCAGCGCGTTCGACCGGGCCCTCGCGGCGATCCCGTTCAAGGGACAGGTCCTGACGCAGACCGCCCGCTATTGGTTCGAGCACACGGCCGACCTCTGCCCGAACCACGTGCTGGCCTATCCCGACCCGAACGTCGTGGTCGGCCGCCGGCTGAACATCCTGCCGGTTGAGGTGGTTGTGCGCAGCTACCTCGCCGGCACAACCTCGACGTCGATCCTGACGCGCTACCGGGCAGGCGAGCGCGACATGTACGGCCACCGCTTCCCCGACGGCATGCGGCCGAACGAGCGGTTGCGAGAGGCGATCATCACGCCGACCACGAAGGCCTTCGACGGCGGACACGACGAGCCCCTCACCGAAGGCGAGATTCTGGAGCGGAGGCTCCTGACGCCGGAGCAGTGGCGGACGGTGTCGGCGGCGGCGCTGGCGCTGTTCGCCCGCGGCCAGGCGATGGCGGCAGAGCGCGGCCTGATCCTGGCGGACACGAAGTACGAGTTCGGTACCGATCCGGAGGGTCGCATCGTCCTGGCCGACGAGATCCACACGCCGGACAGCAGCCGCTACTGGTTCGCCGCAAGCTATCCCGAGCGTTTCGCCGCGGGTTCGGCGCCCGAGAGCTTCGACAAGGATTTCGTCCGCAACTGGGTCGTGGCCCGCTGCGACCCGTACAAAGACCCGATCCCCGAGATCCCCGCTGAAGTCGTGCTGGAAACCGCTGCGGTCTACATCCGCGCCTACGAGACGATCACCGGCGCGCGGTTCGTGCTGCCCGACCCGGGCGAGGAGCCGCTCGCGCGCATCCGCGGCAATCTAGTGGCCTATCTCGGCACGACCGCGTAACATCGAGGGGAGCGGCGCACCGGGCGCCGCTCCCTGCCGCTTGCCTCAGGCGGCCTGCGCAATCGGCGCCGGGGAGGGCGCGTCCATGGCGCGCAGGTACACGTCGAGCAGGGTCTCCTGCTCGTCGCGCTCGTCCTTGTCCTGCTTGCGGATCTTCAGGATCTCCTTGAGCACCTTCACGTCCAGGCCCTCACCCTTGGCCTCGGCGAAGACCTCCTTCTTGGCCTCCATCAGGTCCTTGATCTCTTCCTCCAGCCGTTCCACGCGCTCGATGATCGAGCGAATGCGGTCGCCCGCAACGCCCACGGTGTCGGTCATGTCGGTCATGCGTTCCCTCATCGGATGACCGGGACACCCTCGCCGCCACAGGGTAAGCGGCGGGTTAAGGGCGTGGCTTTCCGTCCGGCGTAGCGGTCTGGGACGTGATCCAGCCGATGATCGCGTCGGCCACTTCGTCGCTGTTCGATTCCAGCATCATCATGTGGCCGTTGCCGTGGATCCCCCGCTCGGCGAGCCGCAGCCGGTCCGGTTTCGCGCCGGCCTGTTCCAGGAATGCGCCGGTGCAATCGTCCATCGTGGCGCGGAACGACGCCTCCGAGGTTACAATCACGGCCGGCACCTTGGCGAGGTTCGGCAGGGTCCGGACCGGCTCGGCCTGGAGCCAGCACCGGATCTTGTCGGGCGCGGCGGCGGTCTCGGCCTGGACGACGGTGAGATCGGCAGGCTTGCTCACCGGGGGCTCGAAATGAAGCGGCACCCGCGTGATGCCGTAGGGCCGGGCCCGCGAATCGCCCACGCGCTCGTACCAGGCGTCGCCACCCTTGAAGCGGATGTCATAGAAGGTCGGCCCATTCGGCTCCACGGCGACGTGCGCCTTCACGAGATCGGGCCGCTGATCGGAGACCGCCCAGCCGAACACGCCGGCCTGCGAGTGCGTCAGGAGGATCGCCGGTCCGGTCTTCTCCAAGAGCGCGATCAGCGCCGGATCGACCAGCTCCTCGCTCTTGAGGGCGCTGGCGATGTAGGGCACCTGCGAGAGGTAGAACTGATCGAAGGCAGCGTTGCCGCGCACGCCCGGGCCACCCGGCCATTGCGTGTGCAGCTTGGCCTGCGGATAGAGCCCGGATCGCTCCTGCCCGGTGAATACGGTCTCCAGATCCTCGACTGGTAACCGGGCATAGGGACCGTAGGTCTCCGGGTCGCCGCCCGAGCGTCCGCGACCGACTTGATCGACCACATAGACGGCAAAGCCCTTGGCGGCGAAGCGGTCGGCCCAACCAGGACGGCCGTCGGGCGTGCCGAGAAAGTTGGTCCCGGTTTGAGCGGTGCCATGCACCATGACGATGGGATAAGGCTGCGTAACCCGCTCCGGCGCGCGGTAGGTCACGTACATCTGGCCGGAAGCGGTGGTCTTGTCCTTGGCGGCTTCGTAGTGGCCGCCGACGAAGAAGTAGCCCGCACGCTGCGTAGGCTTGAACGGCTCGGCTGCTCGAACCGGCGCGCCTGCGGCGAGGCACAGGAGAGTCAGGGCGCCGGCAAAGGCGGTCTTGCGCATGGTTTCCTCCCGCGGGCGTCTGGCGCGCCCGACGGGTGGCATATCAGCGGGAAAGATCCGGCTGGTCCAGCCGGATCCTGCACGCGATCAGGCGTGGGCGAAGCGCGGCTTCTTGCCGAGCGCCTCTTCGACGGTGCCGGCGCCGTCGAGATAGCCGTGCACCTTCGGGTTCGGCATGATCAGCGAGGCTACGAAGGCGATCGCCATCAGCACGGTCACGTACCAGAAGAACGTGCTCTCCATGCCGTTATCCTTGAACCACAGCGCCACGAACTCGGCGGTGCCGCCGAAGGTCGCGTTGGCCACCGCGTAGGAGAGCCCGACGCCGAGCGCGCGCACGTTGGTCGGGAACAGCTCCGCCTTCACGATGCCGCTGATCCCCGTGTAGAACGACACCACCGCCAGCCCGAGGGTGATGAGCGCGAAGGCGAGATAAGGGTCCTTGTTGGTCCCCAGAGCCGTCATCAGCGGCACGACCATCAGCGTGCCCAACCCGCTGTAGAGCAGCATGTTGGCCTTGCGGCCGATCCTGTCGGACAGCGCCCCGAAAATCGGCTGGATCGCCATGTAGACGAACAGGACCACGGTCATCACCTGCGACGCCGAGGTCTTCGGCATCCCGGCGGTGTTGACCAGGTATTTCTGCATGTAGGTCGTGAAGGTGTAGAAGCTCAGGGAGCCGCCGGCCGTGTAGGCCACGACGACCAGGAACGCCCGCCAATGCTTGGCCAGCGCGGAAAAGGTCCCGGCGGTCTCCTTGTCGCTGTTGTCCTTGGTCTCGGCCAGCGAGCGCCTGAGATAGAGCGCCACGACCGCCAGGCCGGCGCCGATGAAGAACGGGATGCGCCAGCCCCATGCGGTGAGTTCAGGCCCGGTCATGACCGTCTGGAGCAGGACCAGGACCAGCGAGGCGAGAAGTTGCCCGCCGATCAGCGTGACGTACTGGAAGGATGCGAAGAATCCGCGCTGCCCCTTGATGGCGACCTCGCTCATGTAAGTCGCCGAGGTGCCGTACTCCCCGCCGACCGACAGGCCCTGGAGCATGCGGGCGAGCAGTAGCAGCACCGGCGCCAGGGTGCCGACATGCTCGTAGGTCGGCAGGATGCCGATCAGGAGCGATCCGAAGCACATCATCAGCACCGAGATGACCATGGAGGTCCGGCGCCCGACGCGGTCGGCGATGCGGCCGAACAGCCAGCCGCCGATCGGCCGCATGAAGAAGCCCACGGCGAAGATGCCGGCGGTCTGGAGCAGCTGGCTCGTGGAATCGCCCTTCGGGAAGAAGGCCGGCGCGAAGTAGAGGGCGAAGAACGCGTAGCAGTAGAAATCGTACCACTCGACGAGATTGCCCGACGACGAGCCCACGATCGCCCAGATGCGCCGCTTCCGATCGGCTGCGTCGCTGAGGGCGCCCGGTGCGATACCGATCGTATCGTCTCGCGAGGCGGACATGGCGTCTCCGTCAATCACGTTTTCGGCCGGCGACAAGCCGGGCTCTTCTTTGCAGGGCGCGACGTTACAGGTGATGACCGTGATCGCAAGTCCGTGAGGGGACTTAGCCACGACCCGTCGCAGCAAGTGTCACCGCCTTCGAGCTGTCCGGGTGGGCGATTCCTGCATGATCCGAGCGCCGCTTGCCGCGCCCATGAGCCCGGGTCCCGCTCCCCGGCTCCGGGATGACGGGAAGGCTGAGATCGCCGCCAGAGGCGTTCCCTCTGACGAGGACGCGACGGAACAGTTTGGCCCGGGGGCTCGTTGCGGGGCCGGCGCGGGCGTCAAGGGCGCTCCAACATTGCCAGGAGGAGATGCCATGAAGCGGATTCTGAGAGACACGGTGGCGGCCGCGATCGTCGTCGCGGGAGCGGCGACCGCGTTCGCGCAGGGCGGCCCTGGCGGCGGCGGTGCGGGCGGAGGCCCCGGCGGCGGCGCTGGCGGCGCTGGCGCCCCTGCGGCAGGCGGCGCGGGACCGGGCGGCGGCGGGCGCGGCGGTGCCGGCGGAGCCGAGGGCGGGATGCGCGGACCCGGCGCGGCGGGTGCCGACGGCGGCGCGCGCGGCGCGGAACCCGGTGGTCCGGCCGGTCGTGGTGCGGAAGGCCCGGGTCGCTCCGGCGGCGCGGCCGAGCGCAACGGACCTGGCAATGCTGGAGCCGGCGAGCGGGGCGGCCGCGACGGCGGTCCTGCCGGCGAGCGTGGTGACCGCGATGGTGCTGGTCCGAACCAGGGCGGCCGCGGCCCGGCTGGCGAGCGGGGCGGCCGCGAAGGCGGTCCCGCCGGCGAGCGCGGTGACCGCGATGGCGCCGGTCCGAACCAGGGCGGCCGCGGCTCGGCTGGCGAGCGCGGCGGCCGTGACGGCGCACGGGATGGAGCGCGCGAGGGCGCGCGCGGCGGTGTCCGCGGTGGTGGGTCTGCCCGCGGCGCGGTGAACCGCCTCGATACGCGGCAGCGCACCGAGTTCCGCAGCTCGATCACGCGCCTCGGCGTGTCGCCGCTGCGCGACGTCGCCTTCGGTCTCGCCGTGGGCACCGCAATCCCGCGTTCGGTCACCCTGCATCGGCTGCCGCCGGCGATCGTCTCGATCGTGCCGGAATACGAGGGCTACGAGTTCGTCCTCGTGCGCGACGACATCGTGATCATCGACCCCGACACCTACGAGATCGTGGACGTGATCCCGGCCTGAGCGCCGCCAACCGTCGTCCGATCGACGCGCCGGGCGGGATTCAATCCTGCCCGGCGCGTCACCGACCGCCGTCGAGGAGCTTCGACACCACCCGCGCGGTGTAGTCGACCATCGGCACGATGCGCGCGTAGTTCAGCCGCGTCGGGCCGATGACGCCGACGACGCCGACGATCTGCTGCGACCCGTCGCGGAACGGGGCCGCGATCAGCGACGAGCCCGAGAGCGAGAACAGCTTGTTCTCGGAGCCGATGAAGATACGCACGCCCTCGCCGCCCTCGGCCCGGGCCAGAAGGTCGATGACGTCCTTCTGGGTTTCGAGGTCATTGAACAGCAGCCGGATGCGCTCGAGATCCTCGACCGCGCGCAGATCGTCCAGCAGGTTGGCCTGCCCGCGCACGATCAGCTGCCGCGCTTCCGTCGGGCCGACCGGCGTCGCGAGCCCGGCATAAACCAAGCGCTCGGTCAGCGCGTCCAGCTCCCGCTTCATCGCCTTGCGGCCGGCCTCAATCTCGGCGCGCAGCAATCCGAGGGTGCGGCCCTGGAGCCGGGCGTTGAGGTAATTGGTGGCCTCCTGTAGCGCCCCCGTCGGCAGGCCTGGGGGCAGGTCCACCAGCCTGTTTTCCACGGAGCCGTCATCCGAGACCAGGATGACGAGGGCGCGGGCCGGGTCGAGGCGCACGAACTCGATATGCTTCAGGTTGACGTTGGCTTTCGTGGTCAGCACCACGCCGGCCCCGCGCGAGACACCCGACAACATGGTCGAGGCTTCGGCCAAAGCCGACTCGAAGGTGTGGCCCGAAGCTGCGGCCCGCATCTGCGCCTCGATGCGCTGCTGCTCGTCCTGGCTGACATCGCCGAGTTCGAGCATCGCGTCGACGAAGAATCGCAGGCCCAGCTCGGTCGGCAGCCGGCCGGCCGAGGTGTGGGGGGCGAAGATCAGGCCGGAATGCTCCAGATCCGCCATCACGTTGCGAATCGAAGCCGGCGACAGCGCCATCGGGAGGATGCGGGCAAGATTGCGCGATCCCACCGGCTCGCCCGTCGTGAGGTAGCTCTCGACGATCTGCCGGAAGATTTCGCGCGCGCGTTCGTTCAGTGCGGCAAGCGCCTGCATGGGTTGGCTGTTTGAAACTCTGGGGTGGGGATCTGTCACGCGGTCATCCTGTGGTCCGATCATGTCCGTCCAACACGCGTGGATCAATCCATACGGCGATGCTTGCTCGCGGTGGCGTGGCGGCCTAAGAGCCCGGCCCTCGACTTCTCACCACAGAAGGGGCCCGCGATGCGGCCTTCCAAGCGTGCCGCCGACGAGTTGCGGCCCGTGAGCCTGGAGCGCGCTGTCTCGCGCTACGCCGAGGGTTCCTGCCTCGTCAGCTTTGGCAACACCCGGGTGCTCTGCACCGCCTCGTTGGAGGAGCGCGGTCCCCCCTGGCTGCGCGGTTCGGGCAAGGGCTGGGTCACGGCCGAGTACGCCATGCTCCCGCGTGCGACCCACGAACGCACCCGCCGCGAGGTCGGTTCCGGTAAGCCTTCGGGCCGGACGCAGGAGATCCAGCGGCTGATCGGACGCTCTCTGCGGGCGGTGACCAACTTGCCGGCCCTCGGCGAGCGTCAGGTTACAATCGATTGCGACGTGATCCAGGCCGACGGTGGCACCCGGACCGCCGCGATCACGGGTGCCTGGGTGGCGCTGCACGATTGCTTCGCATGGATGCGGACGCGCTCGATCATCTCGGTCGATCCGCTTCGCGACCACGTCGCCGCCGTATCCTGCGGCCTGTACAAGGGTACGCCGGTTCTCGACCTCGATTACGCCGAGGATTCTGCGGCCGAGACCGACGCCAACTTCGTGCTCACCGGCCGGGGCGGCATCGTCGAGGTGCAGGGCACCGCCGAGATGGAGCCGTTCTCGCAAGATCAGCTCCTCGAGCTGCTGCGGCTCGCCCGCGCCGGCACCGACCGGCTGGTCGCGCTCCAGAAGGAGGCGATCGCGTGAGCCGGCGGCTGACCGGCAAGGTGGTGATCGCCACCCACAATGCGGGCAAGCTCGCCGAGATGCGCGAGCTGCTGGCGCCGTTCGGGATCGAGGCCGTCTCGGCCGGCGAACTCGGCCTCCCGGAGCCGGAGGAGACCGGCACGATGTTCGCCGAGAACGCCGCCATCAAGGCGACGGCCGCAGCCGACGCGACCGGGCTTCCGGCCTTCGCGGACGATTCCGGCCTGTGCGTGAACGCCCTCGACGGGGCGCCGGGCATCTTCTCGGCCCGCTGGGCCGGGCCGACCAAGGATTTCACCGGCGCCATGGCGCGGATCTTCGCCGAGCTGGACCGGCGCGGCGCGGCGGAGCGCCGGGCGCATTTCGTCTCGGCGCTGGTGCTCGCTTGGCCGGACGGCCACACGGAGCTGTTCGAGGGCCGGGTGTTCGGCGAGCTCGTCGCGGCGCGGGGCTCGGCCGGATTCGGCTACGACCCGATCTTCCGGCCAGACGGGCATGAGCGCACCTTCGGCGAGATGACCGCGGACGAGAAGCACGGCGTCGATTGGCAGAAGGGCGCGGGGCTCTCGCACCGGGCCCGGGCCTTCGTCGATCTTAGCCGGGCGTGCCTCGCGCCCGCGTCCTGATTGCCAAACGGGACGCGGGCGCTCACATCCCGGCGATCATGACACCGACCGGCCCGGACCACCCGACCCGCGATGCGGGCTTCGGCATCTACCTGCACTGGCCCTTCTGCGCGGCGAAATGCCCGTATTGCGACTTCAACAGCCATGTCCGCCACGGGGGCGTGGACGAGCCACGCTTCCTCGACGCGTTCCGTGCCGAGATCGCCCACAATGCCGCGCGCACGCCGGGGCGCACCGTCACCAGCATCTTCCTGGGCGGTGGGACGCCTTCGCTGATGCAGCCCGCGACGGTCGCCGGATTGCTCGAAGCCGTGGCGGCCCACTGGAGCGTGGCGCCCGACGCCGAGATCACCCTGGAGGCGAACCCGTCGAGCGTCGAGGCCGGCCGCTTTCGCGGCTACCATGCGGCCGGCATCAACCGCGTCTCGCTCGGCGTGCAGGCGCTGGATGACGCGTCCCTGCGGACGCTCGGCCGACTCCACGACGTGGCGCAGGCGCTGGCGGCGATCGAGGTCGCCCAGGCGGTTTTCGCGCGCACGTCCTTCGACCTGATCTATGCCCGCCCCGGCCAGACGCCGGCGGCGTGGCGGTCCGAGCTGGGCGAAGCCCTGGCGCGGGCGGCCGAGCATCTGAGCCTCTATCAACTGACCATCGAGCCGGGTACGCCGTTCCATGGCCTCGCCGCCGCCGGCAAGCTGGTCACCCCGGACGACGAGACCGGCCGCGTGCTCTACGACGTGACACAGGATCTCTGCGCCAAAGCCGGCCTCCCAGCCTACGAGATCTCGAACCATGCCAGGCCGGGCGCGGAATCGCGCCACAACCTGCTCTACTGGCGTTACGGGGAATATGCCGGCATCGGCCCCGGCGCCCACGGGCGGCTGGTCACGGAGCACGGGCGGATCGGCACCGTCACCGAGCGGTCGCCGGAGGGGTGGCGCGCGAAGGTCGAGCGCGACGGTCACGGAATCGTCGAAACCGAGACGCTCGCACCTGAGGATCAGGCGGACGAGTTCCTGGTGATGGGCCTGCGGCTCGTCGAGGGCATCGACCCGGATCGCTATGCCGCGCTGAAAGGGCGTCCGCTCAACGGCAACCGGATCGGGATGCTGGTAGGCGACGGGTTGCTGGAGCGGCGCCCCGGCGGCCGCATCGCGGCGACCGCGCGCGGTGCGCCCGTCCTCAACGCCCTGGTGGCGGAACTCGCGACCTGATCAGATACCCGGCTTGGCCAGCACGCGGGGTGCGGGGCTCACGACGGGCGCGGCGTTGTTGCGGATCTCGAAAATCGCCAGAGCGCGCTCGCTCTGACCATCCGGGCGGAAGCGGAAGGTACCGTCGACCCCGGCGAAGCCGGATCCGCTGGTGAGAGTCGTCTCGGCGAAGCGCTGCGAGCCGTATTGGCGCGCCAGGGCAGCGGCGAGCGTCACCGCGTCGTAGGCCAGCGAGGCAACACGTGGTGGAACGCTGCCGAAACGGGCTTGGTAGCGGCCGCTGAAATTCGAGAAGCCGCTGCGGTCCGGCGAAGCAAAGCGCCCGCCTTGAAGGGCCGGCAGGGCGAACAGGCCCGGCTCGTTCCAGAGCGCCGTTCCTATGGGACGGACCCGACCCGGCGAGAATCCCGCCTTCGTGAGGGCGAGCGCGACGGCCGGCATGGCCTCGGCCGTCTCCGGGATGAACAGCGCGTCCGCGGTGGCGGCCGGGCCCGTGATCACCCGCGCCAGGCGCTCGACTGCAGGGCCGGGCGCGCCCGCCGGATAGCGTTCGACCGCGGCGACGCGGGCACCCCGGCGGGCGACGACCTCCCGGAACTCGGCCTCGACGGCGTTGCCGTAGGCGGTCTCGGGGATCAGGGCCGCGAAGGAGCGTTTCCCGCCCGCGACGGAGTCCTCGATAATGCGATCAACCTCGGGCTGCGGGAGGAAGCTCAGAAGATACACGCCCCGGCTGGCCACCGTCGCGTCCGTGGAGAAGCCGATCACCGGTTTGCCGGCCGTCTTCGCCACGTTGGCGGCGGCCTGCACGCTGCCCGCGAAGAGCGGGCCGAGAACGATCTCGGAGCCCTGACGCAGCGCGTTCTGCGTCGCGTCGCGGGCACCGTCCGGCGTGCCCCGGTCGTCCTCGACCAGGATCGTCAGGTCCGGCTGTTGGGCCTCATCATAAGCGAGCTGCGCCGCGTTGCGCAGGGCGTTGCCCACCGTAGCGCCCTGACCGCTGAGCGGAAGGACCAGCGCGACCTTGACGCCGCCCGTCCCAATACGCTGGCCCGCCAATGCAGCCGGCGTGGCCGAGATGGCCGGAGTGGCCGCAGCAGGCGCCTGCGGCAGCTCCGCCGGCGGAGACAAGTCGGCCTGCGGGATCGGCCGGCGACGGACGGCGTCAGTGCCGAGGCAGCCACCAAGTGGCAGCAGCGCGGCGCACAGCGCAGCGGTTACAGCGGTGACGCGCACGAGTCGGTCCCGCGCACGTGTCGGACGCGCCATGGCGCGGACTCCTCAGGGCCGGCCTCGGAAATCTGAGGGCCGGCCCGGAAAATGTAAACGCACGGACGAAGACTTGCCCCCGATCCCGTTGTCCTGCCGCGACGAGAAGCGGGCAGTGTGGCAAGATCGCCGACGATGACCCGAAGATTCGATGCCCCGGGGGCCACGGCCCCGACCAGAACCCCATCTCAGAAGCCCAGGACCGATCGTCCGCGCACCAACACCTTCACGGCCTTCGGGCTGGCGAGCGAGGCCGAAAAGCTGTCGCCGGGCCTGCACATCGTGGCGACGCCGATCGGCAACCTGCGCGACATCACGATCCGCGCCCTGGCTACCCTCGCCGCCGCCGACGCCGTGCTCGCCGAGGACACCCGCGTGACCCGCACGCTGTTGGCCCATTACGGCATCACCACGCCCCTTCTGGCCTACCACGAGCACTCGAACGACGCGGTGCGCGAGCGGATGGTTGCCCGCCTCCAGGCGGGGGAGGCGCTCGCCCTCGTGTCCGATGCCGGCACGCCCCTGGTCTCGGATCCCGGATACAAGCTCGTTCAGGCTGCGATCGAGGCCAGCATTCCGATCACGCCGGTTCCGGGGCCGTCGGCGGTGATGACGGCCCTCGTGGCGGCAGGCCTGCCGACCGACCGCTTCTTCTTCGAGGGCTTCCTGCCCCAGAAGGCCGGAGCGCGTCGCAACCGGCTGGAGGCGCTAGTCCAGGTGCCGGGGACGCTCGTCCTGTTCGAGTCGCCGCACCGCCTGCCCGAGATGCTGGCGGACGCTGCTGCGGTCCTCGGGCCGGACCGCCCGGCGGCGGTCACGCGCGAATTGACGAAGCTCTACGAGACGGTCCGGCGCGATACGCTCGGCTCGCTGAGCGACCGCTTCGCCCAGGATGGCCCGCCGAAGGGTGAGATCGTCGTCATCATCGGCGCCGCCACGACGCCGGAGCGGACGGCCGAGGGCGATGCCGTGCTCGACGCGCTGCTCAGGACGGCGCTCGAGCGGCACTCGATCAAGGACGCGGCGAGCCTAGTGGCCGACGAAACCGGGCAGCCGCGGCGGGTGGTCTATACCCGGGCGCTCGCGCTCGCCCGAGGCGAGGAATGAGGCGTGTTCTGCCCAACCACGCCGACCGGCGCCGCGCCGCGTACAGGCGCGGCCATCGCGCCGAATGGATCGCTCTGGGGAGCCTGATGCTCAAGGGATACTGGCCGATTGGCCGGCGCGTGAGCATCGCGGGGGGCGAGATCGATCTGGTTGTCCAGCGCTGGAACACCATCGCGTTCGTAGAGGTGAAGGCGCGGACGCGGCGCGACGAAGCCCGAGAAGCGATCGATGCGGCCAAGCGGCGCCGCTTTTCGCGCGCTGTCCGCGCCTGGGTCGGCCGGAACACGTGGTGTGCGGGGATGACCTTCCGGGCCGATGCCGTGTTTGTCGGCGCGCGCGAATGGCCGGCGCATGTCGCCGACGCTTTCACGATCGAAGGTCTGTGAGGAAGGGGACGCCGAGCCAAGCGTCGCATTCACGGCGTCAGCAAGCCAGTACGAGGTCCTGGCAAATCGGCGGCTCGGGCGTCCGAGCTGCGCAGCGCGGCCTCGGGACGACGAACCGAACCCGATAAAGACCGTCCCGTCAGCCGCGCGCGGCCCGGATCGCGCCGATCAGCGTGCGCTTCAAATCGGCCTGGCTGAAGGGCTTCTGGACAACTGGCCTGTCACGAAACGGCTCGCGGATGCCGGCGCCGCCATAGCCCGTGGAGAAGACGAGCGGCAGATCGCGCTTCGCAATCGCCTCGGCCACCGGGTAGATCGGTTCACCCGCCACATTCACGTCGAGAATGGCGACCTCGAAGATCTCCTGAGACGCCATCTCCAGCGCCGACGATAGGCGTGCCGCAGGGCCCACGACGGCGCAGCCGAAATCGAGAAGCATGTCCTCGAGCAGCATCGAGATCGCCGCTTCGTCCTCGACGACGAGGACGCGAATGCCATTCAGAACGTCATCGTTTGAGTCAGCAGTCACGCCGGGCGGTCTTCCCTTGGAACGCCCCCGTCGCCGGGGGTCTTGCCGTGCGGTTGATCTCCCCGCGCGCACCGCCTGAACTGCGCCGGGCGGGACCGAAGCAGTTTCGACGGAACGATCCACGAGGTGACCTGTGGCGTCGCCCGTAATGCGTAATGTGTCAAGCGCTCGCGAGCCGTGCCGAGGCCATTCGGGGTACCTATGTTAACTGATGATACATTTTTGACCGTATCGAAGCGAAACGGTCCCATCTCGCGGATGAACCCGGACGCTCAATCGTCCTTGAAGGTGACCTTGGCACCCCGTGCGACGCGCGTTGCGAGGTCGCGGGCATTCCAGTTCGTGAGCCGGATGCAGCCGTGGGACTCGGTCTTGCCGACCTTCTCGGGCTCCGGCGTTCCGTGGATACCGTAGCTCGGAATAGCCAGATCAATCCAGACCACTCCGACCGGGTTGTTCGGCCCGGACTGAATCGTGAATTTGTGCTGCGCTTTCACGCCCTTGAACGCGTATTTCGGATTGTAGGTGTAATCGGGGTCGAACGCGACGCCCTTCACCTTGGTCTCGCCGCTCGGAGCGGGTTTCTCGGTACTGCCGATCGAGGCGGGATAATAAGCGATCAACTTTCCGTCCGCCCCGAGCGCGCGAACATCACGGCTGGTCTTGTCCACCTCGATCCGTTCGACCTTGGGCTCCTGCGGAAGGTCCTTGCCCTTGGGCTTGTCGAGACTCATCGGATCGACCGCCGCCACCACGATGGTCGTTCCGGTCTTGTCGAGCGGCTTGCCGGGGTTGAGCGCGCTGACGAGGTCGCGGCTCATGTGGAAGCGCTCCGCCAGCATCTCCCGGGGATTGGTGTAGCCGAGTTCCTTTAGATCGGCCTGCTCTTCCATCTTCGGCGGGATCTTGTCGACGTAGGGTCCCGCGGTGTCGGCATCCGTGAGCGTGTAATCCGTCACCGCCGGCTTGTCGCTCGTGGCCTGGAGCTTGTCCCAGACCTCAGGTGTCAGATCCTGTGTGGCGGGCAAGCCTTGCGCCACGGCAAAGGCCGAGAGCGCGTGCTGATAATTCTCGCCTTTCCGGCCGTCGATCGCGCCGGGCGAGAAATGGGCCCGGTCGAGCAGCACCTGGGCCTTCACGATCAGGGGGGTGGGCTTGTCGTCGGTCGACTTGGACTTGCGTCCGGTGCCGGACTTCTTCGCCGCAGCTTTGCTTGCGTCAGCCTGATTGCCGCCCTGCGGCGCCAGGGTTGCGCCGTTGATCGCATCCGCGGTCAGGGTAGGCGCCTGATCCTTCCTGGAGACCTTCTTCCCCGACCGAGCGTCCGCCGCCGGCGCGACGAGGCAACTTGCCACGAGAGCCGCGCAGACCGGCCGCCAAGGTTTCGGGATCATCGACGTCGCATTCTCCGGGAGCGGGACACTCCGGTCGCAAAAGCGATGAGCCGGCGGGAACGTTCCACGGACCGTCACTCACAAAGGCGATGGCCCGCGTTGCGCTCGCGCTCGTCGAGGTGGAAGTGGTTCGCGTGGGCCGCGTTCGTGCCGGGCCCCAGGACCGTCCGGAAGAATCCGCAGGCCTTGCCGCGAATGGCAGCGAGGAACTGCGCCTCATCGGAACCCTCAGCCATCGCCTTGACCGGGATGCTGGCGCGCCCCGCGAAGGTGAAGCCCATCACGTCGGCCGCGTTTGCGAAGGCGTGCTCGCTGAGCTTGGCGTCCAGATCGTGGTTCTGGCCGCGGCACACGTACGATCCTCCGAGTTCGAGACCGGTCAGCGGATGCTTGAGCGCGCGCTCGGCCTCGACCTGAACCTCCGTGACCCAGCGCGCCAGCGCCTCGGCCGCCCGGCAGGTCAGCGTCGCGCCCTGCGGCAACGCCACGCCGTCGGCAAATTTGGTGACCTTCAGCGGAAGCGGGGCGGTGCATTGACCTTCGGCGATGGGCGTCAGCGGCTCGAAATCGACCCCGAGGCGCTTGAGGCGGGTGCGGCAGGCGGTGTCGTCCGGTGGCGCGACCTTGAGGGTCAGAGCCGCCCCGCCGGACAGTTCCGGCGGCCGTCCGGGCGGTGTCGGCGGCGGCGTCGGGATCTCGGGCTTGGCACCGTCTGCGCCGCCCAGGGGCTTGGCTGTGTCCTTGGCTGCATCCTTGGGTGCGGACGCGGCAGGAGGCGTCAGCTCCGCCGGACGCGCGGGCGGCACGGGAGGCCCCGCCTCTGCGGGCGCGAGCGCCGGCTTCAAGGTATCCGGCCTTTCGGGCGGCACCGGCGGCGGGATCGGAACGGTTGCCGCCGGACCCTCGGCAGCGCGGCCCGCGGAAACCGGCATCGCGGCGAGCCCCAGACAGAGGAGGCCGCGGGCGAGGAGGCTCGCGGAGTGGCGGATCGGCGGCGAACGTCCTGGCATGAGGCCTCGAAGCTTAGGCGTGGCCCGGTGGTAACGAGCGAGAAGCCATTCGGATCGCTCGGCCGGTTGACGCGCGCGCCGAACCGACCACTGTATTTCGGATCGCGGTCGCGAACCCCACCTCGTCGGATTGACGTGGCGTGGCCTCCTGCCGCCAAAACGCACCTTGAGGAATGCATGCCGGATGCAGCTGATGCCGGGCTTCTGAGCCTGCCGCAGGACAACCCGTTCCGGGAGGCGCAGTGGACGACGCCGCACGGCCTGCCGCCGTTCGAGCGGATCCGGCCGGAGCACTACATGCCGGCGTTCGAGGCTTCGCTCGCCGCCCACGCCGCCGAGATCCAGGCGATCGCGACCGATCCAGCGGCGGCGACCTTCGACAACACGGTAGGCGCCATGGAGCGGGCCGGTCACGCCCTCGAGCGGGTCGCAGGCGTTTTCTACAACTTGACCGGCAGTCACACGAATCCGGAGTTGCAGGCGATCGAGCGGGTCATCGGGCCGAAGCTCGCCCGGCACGGGAGCGCGATCTACCTCAACGCCCAGCTCTGGGCGCGCATCTCGGCGGTCGAGGCCCAGGGTCTGGGCCAGGAGGAGCGCCGTGTCCTCGATCGCTACCGCATCCGCTTCCGGCGCGCCGGGGCCGAGCTCGGTCCGGACGACAAGGCGCGGATCGCGGAGATCGCCGCGCGCATGTCGGAGCTGGGAACGCAATTCAGCCAGAACCTGCTCGCCGACGAGAGCAGCTTCACCCTGCCATTGACGGGTGAGGACGACCTGGCGGGCTTGCCGCCGTTCCTGCGCGCGGCGGCCGAGAGCGCCGCCCGGGAGCGGGGGCTCGACGGGCATGTCATCACCCTGTCCCGATCGCTGATCGAGCCGTTCCTGGTCTTCTCGACCCGCCGCGACCTGCGCGAGCGCGCCTACGCAGCCTGGACGCACCGCGGGGAGAACGGCGGCGCGACCGACAACCGCGCGATCATCGCCGAAATCATCGGCCTTCGCGCCGAGCGGGCGCGGCTCCTCGGCTTCGAGAGCTTCGCGCATTTCGCCCTCGACGACACGATGGCGGCGAGCCCCGATGCCGCAACGGGCCTGCTTCGCGACGTCTGGACGCCCGCTCGGACCCGGGCGACAGCCGAGCGCGACCGCCTTCAGGCGACGATCCAGGCGGAGGGTCACAACTTCGCCCTTCAGGCGCACGATTGGCGGCACTACGCCGAGAAGGTGCGGCGTGCCGAACACGACCTCGACGAGAGCGAGATCAAAGCGTACCTGCCGCTGGAGCGGATGATCCAGGCCGCCTTCGATACGGCCTCGCGCCTGTTCGGCCTGACCTTCTCAGAGCTGTCCGACGTTCCGCGCTACCATCCGGATGTTCGGGTCTGGCGGATCGGCAATCCGGACGGCTCCGAGGTGGGCTTGTTCCTGGGCGACTATTTCGCCCGCGCCTCAAAGCGGTCCGGCGCCTGGATGAGCGCCTTCCGCTCGCAGGAGCGTCTCAACGGCACGATCACCCCGATCATCGTCAACGTGATGAACTTCGCGAAGGCGCCTGAGGGAGAGAGCACGCTCCTGTCCTTCGACGATGCGCGGACGCTGTTCCACGAATTCGGCCATGCCCTTCACGGCCTCCTGTCGGACGTGACCTACCCGTTGCTCTCCGGCACCGCCGTCTCGCGCGACTTCGTCGAGCTGCCCTCCCAGCTCTACGAGCACTGGCTGGAGCAGCCGCAGGTTCTCCGGGCCCATGCCCGTCACCACCGCACCGGCGAACCGATGCCGGACGCCCTGTTGCAGAAGCTGCTGGCCGCGCGGACCTTCAACCAGGGCTTCGCCACCGTGGAGTACACGGCCTCGGCAATTGTCGACATGACGCTGCATCTCTCGGCCGAGGGCGAGGCGGGGCTGGACGTGCCAGCCTTCGAGGCCGAGGCGCTGCGCCGGATCAGCATGCCGGCCGAGATCAGCATGCGGCATCGGACGCCGCATTTCGCCCATATCTTCTCGGGCGACGGCTACGCGGCCGGCTACTACAGCTATCTCTGGTCCGAGGTGCTCGACGCCGACGCGTTCGACGCCTTCCGCGAGGCCGGCGACATCTTCGATCCGGAGACCGCGAAGCGCTTGCGCACCTTCGTGTACGGCGCCGGCAACCTCCGGGACCCGCGCGAGGCCTATACGGCGTTCCGCGGGCGGATGCCGAGCATCGAGCCGCTGCTGAAGAAGCGGGGACTTGCTGCCTGATCCGCACCACGGCGGTAAGGCTTTCGTAAACAAACGTCCTTAACGAACGCTTGCAGCGATAATCTGCGCGCGGAGTTTGGGGCGATGACGAAGATCGAAGCCAAGCGGGCCGTCTCGCCGGCCGACCTGCTCAAGGCCGTGGTGACCGGCAAGCCTGAGGTGCAGCCGGCCTCGTCCCCGAAGGACGAGGCCGCAGCGCCGAAGGTGGCTCTGGCAAAGCGCCTGACGCTTCCATCCCTGCTGCCGCTCGATCCGCGCCGCTTGGCCGTGCCGGGTGCGGCGCTCGCGGTCGGCGCCCTGCTCGGCGGCAGCGTCATCGCCATGACCCGCTCGTCCGGCGTGCCCAACGATACCGTGGTGGCGCTCAGCACCACGCTGGATGCCGGCCGGACCGAAACGGCGCGCCTCGCCAGCGATATCGCGCAGCTCCACGCTGTCCTGGCCGATCTGCGCGCCTCCACCGACGCGTCCCGCAAGGAGGCGGCCAACCGGAGCGGCGTCCTCGGCGAGCGCCTCGCGCAGCTCGACAAGAGCCTCAACGCCAAGACCACGGCACTCGGCGAACGCTTCGAGCAGATCGAGCGAGAGCAGAATGCGCGGATCGCCAGCCTCACCGCACAGCTGGACCGCCGCGCGGCCGCGCCCGTCGCGGCGAAAGCTGAGCCGACCCAGACGGGGAGCATCGCGGATGCGCCGCGCAGCGCGGACGCGAAGGTCGCTGAGCCCAAGGTGACGGAGGCGAAGCTCGCCGATGCTAAGCCGGTCGAGCCGAAGGTGAAGGCTGCTGTTCCGGAGAAACCGCCGGTGATCGACGGCTGGGCGCTGCGCGACGTCTACGACGGAACCGCAATTCTGGAGAATCGCCGCCGACGCCTTGTCGAGGTTGCGCCGGGTGACATGCTACCGGGTGTCGGCCGTGTCGAAGGTGTCGAGCGTCACGGCCGTGAATGGGTGGTGGTGACCCGTCAGGGCCTCGTCACGCCGCAGCCCTGGTAGGAGACTCGTCGGGTCAGCGCGTCGAGCAGTCGGAGGGCGCCAGCTCGCCACTCGCGATCGGAAAGCGCGGCTCGAGCGTCATCGGGTCGGCGAGAGCCGCAGCGCGCTCCGACCGCCGCCGACCGTGCCGCAACGCCCGGGTCTGCGCCGCACGCGTCGGGTGCAGAATGGCAGCGAGGAGCGCCTGCCCCTCGAATGCGCTGTCCAGATGTTTTGCTTCGAAGACGGGCATCGCCGGCCTGCTTGGATGCTGTCGCGGTTATTGCCGAGGGCAATTTTCCGGAGTGCACCCCCAAACAACGAGGATTACGAGAATAGGTTCCGCCAAGCTTTCGCTTCGTAACCTGTTTTTCACGTTCCTCGATGTGCGGCGCCAGCGCGGTGCGGCGCCGCACGGCGGTCGCAGCGTCAGACGAACTGATTGAGGCCCGGGACCGAGCCGATGATCGGGCCCATCGCATCCTCGCCGACCTTCTCGCGCCCGAAGGCGAACAGCTCCTGGCCGAGGGGCTGCATCTGACCCATCGGCACGCCGGCCGCCATCAGCTTCTGGCCGAGCGCCATCACGCCGCCGCCCATCATGCCGCCCAGCATGCCCATCAGGCCGCCACCGCTGCCCTCCCCAGCATTGGCTTCCGCGACCAGTGACTCGGAGCCGGGGAGGGCTGCCATCAACTGGCCGACCTCCGACTCCGGCCCCTCCTTCTGCAGGAAGGCGAGGATGTGACCGATGGCCGTCTGTGCCGTCGCGGCGTCGAGCCCGGTGCGGGCGGTGACGCGGGCGAGCAATTCTTCCATGGTGATGATCTCGTCGATCTCTTCGGAACGTTTCCAGACGTCCTTCGACTCTGAGGCGCCGGAAATCAAGCGCGGGACGGGGCTTCACTGGAAAACTCCCGGCGCCTTGTCCATAACCACACGGAGGCGCGGGCCGGGGGCATCGACAATGGGCGACGGGACGATCCTGGTCGGCAAGAGCGTCCGACAGGACGGGCCAGGCAAAGCGGAAAACCTGGCGCTTCGGCTTGCCAACCGGCACGGTCTGGTGGCCGGCGCCACCGGCACCGGCAAGACCGTAACGCTGCAGGTGCTGGCGGAAGGCTTCTCCAACGCCGGCGTCCCGGTCTTTGCCGCCGACATCAAGGGGGATCTCTCCGGCATCGCAGCCGCCGGAGAGGCCAAGCCGGTTTTTGTGAAGCGCGCCGAGGAACTTGGCGTCACCTACGAGCCGGATCGGTTTCCCACGGTGTTCTGGGACCTGTTCGGCGATCAGGGGCATCCGATTCGCTGCACCGTCACCGAGATGGGACCGCTGCTGCTCGGCCGCCTCCTCGAACTCAACGACACGCAGGAGGGCGTGCTCAATATCGCCTTTCGCGTCGCGGACGAGAACCAGTGGCCGGTGATTGACTTGAAGGACCTTCGGGCCCTCCTCACCTTCTGCTCGGAGAACCTGAAAGCGATCTCCGGGCAGTACGGGAACGTGTCCTCGGCCTCGGTGGGCGCGATCCAGCGGCAGTTGCTGGTTCTGGAGAACCAGGGCGCGGACAAGTTCTTCGGCGAGCCCGCCCTGGACCTGACCGATTTCATGCGCACCGACCGCGACGGGCGCGGCTTCGTCAACATCCTGGCCGCCGACAAGCTGATGCAGCGGCCGAAGCTCTACGCGTCGTTCCTGCTCTGGATGCTGTCCGAGCTGTTCGAGCAGCTTCCCGAAGTCGGCGACCTCGACAAGCCGAAGCTGGTGTTCTTCTTCGACGAGGCGCATCTGCTGTTCAACGACGCGCCCAAATCGCTCCTGGACGCGGTCGAGCAGGTCGTGCGCCTGATCCGCTCCAAGGGCGTCGGCGTCTACTTCGTGACGCAGAACCCGCTCGACGTGCCCGAGACCGTGCTCGGGCAGCTCGGCAATCGCGTGCAGCACGCGCTGCGGGCCTTCACGCCGCGCGATCAGCGCGCCGTGCGGGCCGCCGCCGAGACGTTCCGGCAGAATCCCGCCTTCGACGTGGCGACGGCCATCACTGAACTCGGCGTCGGCGAGGCGCTGGTGAGCTTCCTGGAGCCGAAGGGCACGCCATCGCTGGTGGAGCGGGCGCTGATCGCGCCGCCTCAGGGGCGCGTCGGCCCGCTCACCCCGCAGGAGCGGGCGGCGCTGATCGCGCAGAGCCCGCTGCGCGGCAGGTACGAGTCCAGCGTCGATAATGAGAGCGCCTACGAGATGCTGGCCAAGCGCAAGAACCTCGACGCGGCGCCGGAGGCGGCCGCCTCCGAGGGCGGGCTCGGGGGCATGCTCGGCGGAATCTTCGGCAGCGTCTTCGGTACGCCAGCCACGGGCAAGGGTGCACGGCGCCCACCGCAGAGCCTCGCCGAACAGGTCGTGTCCAACGCCGCCCGTTCCATGGCGCGCAGCGTCGGGCGCGAGGTCGGCAACGCGATCCTGCGCAACGTGCTCGGCGGCCTGACCAAGCGCTAGATCCGCCCAGACCGACCGTCGATCGGCGGGAAGCCCGCCGGCCCGTGGAACATCGGTGTGAACTGAGCGGTTCGGCTCGCGGGGCTGGCTGCCGCGCCGCTTGTCCAGGCGGCCTGCCCCGGACTCGGTGGCGCATGATGCATTCGGGACACTGGATTCCACGTCCCCGCATCGTGCCCGATTGCGGAGCCGGACCATGCGCATCAACAACGTCGCCGAACTCGTCGCCGAGACCCTCGAGGAGGCCGGTGTCGCCCGCATCTACGGGGTGGTCGGCGACAGCCTGAACGGCATCACCGAGGCCCTTCGGGCCCGCGGCCGGATCGCGTGGATCCACACGCGCCACGAGGAAGCAGCGGCTTTCGCGGCGGCCGGCGAGGCGCAGGTCACGAACCAGCTCGCGGTCTGCGCCGGCTCCTGTGGGCCGGGAAACCTGCATCTGATCAACGGCCTGTATGACGCGCACCGCAGCCGGACTCCGGTCCTCGCGATCGCCGCCCATATCCCGTCCCCGGAGATCGGCTCGGGCTATTTCCAGGAGACGAAACCCACGGAGCTGTTTCGCGACTGCAGCCACTATTGCGAGCTGATCTCCGACCCCGCCCAGATGCCCTTCGTCCTGGAGAACGCGATCCGCGCCGCCGTGGGCGAGCGGGGCGTCGCGGTGATCGTCCTGCCGGGTGACGTCGCGCTCCGGGAAGCCCCCAAGCGCCGGCTTGCGCCACGGGCCGGGCTGATCCCCGCCAAGCCGGTGGTCCGGCCCGCCGATGCCGAGCTCGACGCCTTGGCGGCCATGCTCAACGCCGGCAAGCGGGTGACGCTTCTCTGCGGACGCGGCTGCGCCGGCGCTCATGCCGATTTGCTCCAGCTCGCCGAGGCTCTGAAGAGCCCCATCGTCCACGCGCTGGGCGGCAAGGAGTTCGTCGAGTTCGACAATCCCTACGACGTCGGCATGACCGGCCTGATCGGCTTCTCGTCGGGCTACGCGGCCATGATGGCATGCGACACGCTGCTGATGCTCGGCACCGGCTTCCCGTACAAGCAATTCTATCCGCAGGACGCCACGGTGGCGCAGGTCGACCTGCGCCCAACCGAGCTTGGCCGGCGCTGCCTCATCGAGCTGGGCCTCGTCGGCGATGTCGGCGCCACGATCCGGGCGCTCCTGCCGCGGCTGAAGCCCAAGGCCGACCGGTCCTTCCTCGATGCCAGTCTGAAGCATTACGCCAAGGCGCGCGCAGGCCTCGACGACCTCGCCACCGGTAAGGCCGGCGGTCCCGTGCATCCGCAGTACCTCGCCCGCGCCCTCAGCGAGGCGGCCACCGACGACGCCATCTTCACGGCCGATGTCGGCACGCCGACGATCTGGGCGGCACGTTACGTTCAGATGAACGGCAGGCGGCGTCTCCTCGGCTCCTGGGTCCACGGCTCGATGGCCAACGCCCTGTCGCAGGGCATCGGCGCCCAGGCGAGCCAGCCGGACCGGCAGGTGATTGCGCTGTGCGGCGATGGCGGCTTCGCCATGCTGATGGGCGATTTCCTGACGCTGCGGCAGCACCGTCTGCCGCTGAAGGTCGTAGTCTTCAACAACGGGACGCTCGGCTTCGTCGAACTGGAGATGAAGGCCGCCGGCTATCTCGAAACCGGCGTCGCCCTCGACAACCCGGACTTTGCCGCGATGTCGCGGGCGGCTGGCATCTTCGCCATACGGGTCGAGGATCCCGGCGAGTTGCCCGGTGCCATCCGCGAGTTCCTGGATTTCGACGGTCCGGCGCTCCTCGACGTGCGCACCGCCCGCAACGAGCTCTCGATGCCGCCCAAGATCGACGGCCAGCAGGTGAAGGGCTTCAGCCTCTATGTCCTGCGCGCCGTGATGGATGGACGCGGTGACGCGGTTCTCGACCTCGCCAAGACCAACCTCATCCGGTAGATCCCTCCTTTCAATCTCGAACCGTTCCAGACCACTGGAACGGCGATTCAGGGAGTTGCCGGACCATGCGGGTCGGCCTGTTCGTGCCGTGCTATGTCGATGCCTTCGAGCCCGAGGTCGGGATCGCCACCCTCGAGCTGCTGGAGCGGTTAGGCTGCACGGTGGAGTACCCGTTCGATCAGACCTGCTGCGGCCAGCCGATGACCAACACCGGCTGCCATGCCGAGGCCGCCGCCACCGAGGCTTTGTTCGTCAAGAACTTCTCCGGGTTCGACTACGTGGTCGCTCCGTCGGGCTCCTGCGTGCATCAGGTCCGCGAGCACCTGACGGCGATCCCGCAGACCGACGAGGTCCGCCACGTCCGCGCCAGCACCTTCGAGCTGGTGGAGTTCCTGCACGACGTGCTCAAGGTCGAGGCGCTGCCCTGGGCGAACTTCCCCCACAAGGTTGCCTATCACGGCAATTGCAACGCGCTGCGCGGCATCCACCATGCGCGGCCCTCGGAGCTGGTGAAGCCGTACTTCTCGAAGCCCCTCGACCTGCTGCGCTTGGTCGACGGCGTCGAGCTGGTCGATCTCGCGCGGCCGGACGAGTGCTGCGGCTTCGGCGGGACGTTCTCGGTGTTCGAGCCGGCCGTCTCGGCCAAGATGGGCTACGACAAGGTCGCCGACCAAAATCGGGCCGGGGCGGCCTACGTCGTCTCGGCGGATTCATCCTGCCTGATGCACCAGAAGGGCTGCGCCGAGCGTCTGGGCCTGCCGCTCAAGTACATCCACATCGCGCAGGTGCTGAACGGAGCTGCCGCATGAGCGTCGAGGATCTCAATCCCCGCGAGCGCGAGGGCGTCATCCACCCGGAGGTCCGCGCCCGGAGCGACGAGAGCGAGCGCTCCGAGGACGGTGCCCGCCTCCAGCACGCCGAGGCCGCCTCGAAGCCGATCCGCGCGCCGCAGGTCCGCGAGCCGCAGCCCCGCGGCGCGAAGATCCGCGGCGACCGGCCGATCGACCAGGCAGAGGCCGCCGAGCGCTTCCTCGCCGCGCCCCTCCACCAGGCGGCCCATGACGAGCGCCTGTGGGATCTGCGCAAGAAGCGCGACGCCTCCGCGCACGGCATCCCGGAGTGGGAGGAGCTGCGCGAGCTCGCTTCGCAGATCAAGACGCACACGCTGAGCCACCTCGACCGTTACCTCGAGCAGTTCGAGGCGGCCGCGAAAGCCAACGGCGTCCACGTCCACTGGGCGAAGGACGGGGCCGACCACAACCGGATCGTGCTGGAGATCCTGCGCAGCCACGGCGCCAAAACGCTGGTGAAGTCGAAGTCGATGCTCACCGAGGAATGCGGCTTCCGCCACCACATGGACGCCAACGGCATCGAGGTCATCGAGACCGATCTCGGCGAGCGGATCCAGCAGCTCGACAACGAGGAGCCGAGCCACGTCGTCGCCCCGGCGGTCCACAAGACCCGCATGGACGTGGCCGAAGTTTTCGCCAAGACGCTCGGCACCGATCCCAACAACGACGACGCCCATTACCTCGCCGAGAGCCAGCGCGAGACGACGCGACCCTACATCCTGAAGGCCGATGCCGGCATGACCGGCTGCAACTTCGCCATTGCGGAGACCGGCTCGGTCGTCACCTGCACCAACGAGGGCAATGCGGATCTCTCCGGCAACGTGCCGCCGTTGCAGATCCACTCGATCGGCATCGAGAAGATCATCCCGAAGGTCGAGCATCTCGGCGTCTTCATCCGCCTGCTGTCGCGCTCGGCGCTCGGCTCGCCGATCACCCAGTACACCTCGCATTTCCGTGCGCCCCGCAAGGGCACCGAGATGCACATGGTGCTGGTCGATAACGGCCGCTCGGAGCGGCTCGGCCTGGAGGAGTTCTGGACCTCCCTGAAATGCATCCGCTGCGGCGCCTGCATGAACACCTGCCCGGTCTACCGGCGCTCCGGCGGCCTGTCCTACGGGGCGACCTATTCCGGGCCGATCGGCCTGATCATCGATCCGACCTTCAACAAGCGGAAATACTCGACGCTTCCGTTCTCCTCGACGATGAACGGCTCCTGCACCAATGTCTGCCCGGTGAAGATCAACATCCACGAGCAGATCTTCGCGTGGCGCAAGGTGCTGGTCGAGGAGCACCAGATCCCGGCGCTCAAGCAGGGGATGATGAAGGCCGCAGGCGCGGTCCTGTCGCGCCCGGCCGCCTACCGGGCCGCGATCGGCGCGGCGGATTCCGCGCTCAAGGTCCTGCCGCGCTTCGCGGTCTACAACCCGCTCAACACCTGGGGGAAGAAGCGCGAGATGCCGGACGCGCCGCGCCAGACCTTCCATGCCTGGTACAAGCAGAACCGGATGAAGGAAACGCAGCGGTGAGCGCGCGCGACAGCATCCTGGCCGACATCCGACGGAACCGGCCGGCCGGCGACTTCCCATTGCCGGAGGTGCCGCTGTTCACGCCGCTCATCGGCGACGACCTCGTGGCAGAGTTCGGCGAGCGGCTGAAGCGCATGGGCGGCCGAGTGGCCGAGCCTGTCCCCGGCGACGTCTTCGCGGGCGTGCGCGAGCGTCTCGAGGCCGCGAAGGTTATTGCCTCGGCGGTCCCGGAACTCACCGGAAACCGCGACCTGCGGAGCGTGCGCTATCCGCAGGAGGTCGAGGATGTCGACGTGGCGGTGGTCCGCGCGGTGTTCGGCATCGCCGAGACCGGCTCGGTGCTGTTCACGGAACATCAGCTGATCGTCAACGCGGTCGCCTATCTCGCGCAGCATCTCGTCGTGTTGCTCGACCCGGCCGACATCCTGCCCAACGTCCAGGCGGCGTATCGGCGCCCGGACTTCGGCCATGCGGCGTATGCGGTGCTCCACACCGGGCCGTCGGCCACCGCCGACATCGAGGGCGTGCTGATCCACGGCGCGCAGGGCGTGCGCTCGCTGACGGTGGTGATGCTCCCGGGGGGCGCGGCCGAGCGCGGCTGAGACCGGCTCCATCCCCTCGGCCGCCGTCTGTGCGAGCACAGCGCAGCGTCTCGGGGATGTGCCACGCCCAGCGATGTCGTACCGCCCTGGGGTCGATCCGCTCCTCTCGCGATGACGGCGGAGCCGCTCGCTCTTCCAGGCACCCAGGGTCGCTCGCGTCGCCCGACCGAACGACGACGGGCCTGGAACCGACTCTCGGGCGCGACCCTTGCTTGGACGGCGAAGAGGCCGTCGTCCGGTAAGGAGATCCGATGCGCTACACGCTTGGTTGCAGCCTGTCCTACAACATCCTCTCCGACACCACCTTCATCTTCAACATGGAGGTGGCGAAGCTGAAGAGCGTCGAGATCCTCAGCGAGAGCCTGGTTCTGACGCCGAACCTGAAGCGCGACCTCTACACCACGCCCGACCTCTTGAACCGCTACCTCGCGGTCAACGTACCGACCGGCCAATTCGCGCTGGAATACAATGCCGAGGTCGACTTGATGGTGCATCGGGCTGATCCCGCCACCATCAACGAGACGCCGATCGGGCAGCTGCCCCTCGACATCCTGCCTTTCCTGCTGCCCAGCCGGTTCGTGTCCTCGGACCGCCTGACACCCTTCGCGCTGGCCGAGTTCGGCGCGCTGCCGAAGGGCCACGCCCGCGTGAATCAGATCTGCAACTGGATCCACGACCACATCGCCTATCAACCGGGCACGAGCGACGGCGAGACGACCGCCGACGAATCTCTGCTCAAGCGGGCCGGCGTATGCCGCGACTTCGCGCATATCGGCGCGGCCTTCTGCCGGGCGCTCGGCATTCCGGCCCGGTTCGTGAGCTGCTACGCCCACGGCCTCGTGCCGAGCGACTTCCACGCGGTGTTCGAGGCCTATCTCGACGGACGCTGGTGGCTGTTCGACGCCACCCGGCAAGCCGACCTCGACGGGCTTGTGCGCATCGGTGTCGGCCGGGACGCCGCCGAGATCGCCTTCTCGACGCCCTTCGGGAACATGCAGCCTGTCAACCAGCAGGTGCGGATCCAGCGGACAGACGGGCAGGGCAGCCCGATGCCGCGCACGATCGACGCGATCTCGACCGAGATCCCCGCGCCCAATGCCGGAGCGGCCTGAGCGGACATCCGCGCCGGATCGGCCTATCGTGTGATCCGATAATCGTGCCCGGGGGAGTTCGCATGGCCTACCGTCACGTCGTCGGCCCACGCACCCACGTCTTCGCCGATCTCGCGACCCTGATGGCGAAGGCGACCCCGGTCCGCTCCGGCGACCGGCTCGCCGGCATCGCCGCCGAATCCGCGGAGGAGAATGCCGCCGCCCGATGGTGCCTCGCCGAGGTGCCGCTCGCCGACATCCTGGCGCGGCCGCTGATCGACTATGAACGCGACGACGTCACCCGCCTGATCCTCGACACGCACGATGCGGCGGCGTTCGCCGAGATCCGGCATCTTACGGTCGGCGACTTCCGGGAGTTTTTGCTCACCGCGCCGCCGGAGACGCTGACCCGCATCGCGGCCGCGGTCACGCCCGAGATCGCGGCCGCGGTCTCGAAGATCATGCGCAACCAGGATCTGATCTCGGTGGCCCGGAAGGCGCGGGTGGTCACGCGCTTCCGCAATACGA
Organism: Methylobacterium sp. PvR107; assembly: GCF_017833295.1. NCBI lineage: Bacteria > Pseudomonadati > Pseudomonadota > Alphaproteobacteria > Hyphomicrobiales > Methylobacteriaceae > Methylobacterium > Methylobacterium sp. PvR107. Next base: position 1,722,747 of record NZ_JAFIBW010000001.1, on the reverse strand, counting down.
TCGGCCTGCCGGGCACTCTGGCCGTCCGGCTCCAGCCGAACCATCCAACCGACGACGCGAAGGGCATCACGGCGGCGATCCTCGACGGGCTGGCCCTCGGCTGCGGCGATGCGGTCATCGGCATCAACCCGGCTTCCGATTCCGTCCAGGTGCTGGGCGATCTGCTCCAGCTCCTCGACGCTGTGATCCGCCGTCACGGCATCCCGACTCAGGCCTGCGTGCTCACGCACGTGACCACCACGCTCGCCGCCATGGAGCGCGGCCTTCCGGTGGATCTCGTCTTCCAGTCCATCGCCGGCACCGAGAAGGCCAATGCCAGCTTCGGCGTGACGCTGCCGCTCCTCAAGGAGGCCCACGAGGCGGCTCTGGCGCTGAAGCGCGGCACCGTCGGCGACAATTGCATGTATTTCGAGACCGGCCAGGGCTCGGCGCTCTCGGCAGACGCGCATCACGGGATCGACCAGCAGACCCTGGAGGCGCGCGCCTACGCCGTGGCGCGGGTGTTTCGGCCGCTCCTGGTCAACACGGTGGTCGGCTTCATCGGTCCCGAATACCTGTACGACGGCAAGGAGATCATCCGGGCCGGGCTGGAGGACCATTTCTGCGGCAAGCTGATGGGCGTGCCGCTCGGTGTCGACGTCTGCTACACCAATCACGCCGAGGCCGATCAGGACGACATGGACACGCTCCTGACGCTCCTCGGAGCGGCCGGCTGCACCTACATCATGGGCGTGCCGGGAGCCGACGACGTGATGCTGAACTACCAATCCACGTCGTTCCACGATTCCCTCTACCTGCGCGAGGTTCTCGGCCTCAGGCGCGCCCCGGAATTCGAGGCCTGGCTGCATGAGATCGGGATGACGGACGCGGCCGGTGTCCTGATCCCGGGTGCGGAGGCCCCGCTTCTGACCGCGACACCGGATCTCGCCGCATGAGTGATCCGGCCGCGATCTGGAGGCGCCTCGCCGGTCTGACCCCGGCCCGGATCGGGCTCGGACGCGTGGGCAGCGGGCTGCCCACCCGGGAGGTGCTGCGTTTCGGCCTCGATCACGCCCAGGCCCGCGATGCCGTGCACGCGCCGCTGGACGAGGAGACCCTGACGCGCGGTATCGGAGATCTCGGCTTCGCCACGTGCAGGGTCAGCTCCCAGGCGCCCGACCGGGCGACGTATCTGCGCCGGACGGATCTCGGCCGCCGGCTCGCGCCGGACGACCGCGCCGCGCTCGAGGCCGAGGCGGGGCAGGCCGATCTCGCGCTTGTCGTCGCCGACGGCCTGTCGGCCCGGGCGGTGCACGAGAACGCCGTGCCGTTGCTCGCGGCCTTCAGGCGCCATGCCGAGAAGGCGGGATGGGAGCTCGCGCCCGTCGTCATCGCCCGGCAGGCCCGGGTGGCACTGGGCGATGAGATCGGAACCGCCCTGGCGGCCCGCGCTGTCGCCGTGCTGATCGGCGAGCGGCCCGGCCTCTCATCTCCCGACAGCCTCGGGATCTACCTGACCTTCGGCCCCCGGCTCGGCCGCTCGGATGCCGAGCGGAACTGCATCTCGAACGTGCGGGCGGCGGGTTTCACCCACGACCTTGCCGCGTTCAAGCTCGACTGGCTGCTGACACGCGCCTTCAACCTGGGTCTCACCGGCGTGGCGTTGAAGGACGAGAGCGATCAGGTTCTGGTCGGTGGCGCGCAAGCCGCTGCCCTGCCAAGCCGGCCTGATGGTGAGGTCTAGGGTCGGTCCCGATCACATTGGGACGGCCCATGGCAGGAGACCGGGCCGTGCGTCTGGGTGAATCACGCCACCCTCGACCTCGGCCTGCGGTGCGGGGATGGGACGACGCCTCCGCAGCGGCGGCCGCGCATCCACACCTCGGGATGCGGATCAAAGTGGCAGGTCAATCGCTCGGAGGCGCACCCGGCCGATTCCATCAGGCCGAACAGCCATCAAGCAGCGGCCCGCATCTGTGCCGCACAGGCGGATGCGTGAAAGGTTTGGTGCAAGTCTTCGATGCGTCGGCAGCCGCGTTCCGACCGTGCGGCCAAGATTTTCGACACGACGACGCCGAGCCGTCCGCCAAGGCCACCGGCCCGGTCGGCGCGTGTCAGGGGTGGCAAGTCTTCGAATGACGTCAATTTTCGCGGTCCGGAAAAGATTATCCTTACTTCTGCGTCGTTTTGCGGGCGGTGGGCAAGCGTAGCTGTGGCGAGGTCGCAACACCGTAAAACGATCCCGGCTCCGCCCCGAGACCTGCCCGTAAACGCCCCGATCCCGCCATAGTCCGGGCCCACCTCGGCATCGGCGGTAAACGGCAATTTCGACAACGATTTACCGTTCAGAAACGTGGACTTCCCGAGCACGCGGACGGCCTCTCCGGCACATCGCGAATGGCGATGCGCCGCGGTCGTTCGCACCCTCGGGACTGGCTGTGCGAAGGCTTGGTCTGAAGTCATGGTGACGGTGTTGAACGACAAGTCCAAGCTGCCGAGCCGCCACGTCACTGAGGGGCCCGACCGCGCCCCGCATCGCTCCTATCTCTACGCCATGGGTCTGACCCGCGAGCAGATCCACCAGCCGTTGGTCGGCGTCGCGTCCTGCTGGAACGAGGCTGCGCCCTGCAACATCTCGCTGATGCGCCAGGCGCAGGCGGTGAAGAAGGGCGTCGCCGCTGCGCACGGGACGCCGCGCGAGTTCTGCACCATCACGGTGACCGACGGCATCGCCATGGGCCATGGCGGCATGCGCGCGTCGCTGCCGTCGCGCGAGGTGATCGCCGATTCGGTCGAGCTGACCATGCGAGGCCACGCCTATGACGCGCTGGTCGGTCTGGCCGGCTGCGACAAGTCGCTGCCCGGCATGATGATGGCGATGGTGCGCCTCAACGTGCCGTCGATCTTCATCTACGGCGGCTCGATCCTGCCGGGCTCGTTCCGCGGCAAGCCCGTGACTGTGCAGGATCTGTTCGAGGCGGTCGGCAAGGTCGCGGTCGGCGACATGAGCCTCGAGGATCTCGACGAGCTGGAGCAGGTTGCCTGCCCGTCGGCCGGCGCCTGCGGTGCGCAGTTCACCGCCAACACGATGGCGACCGTCTCCGAGGCGATCGGCCTCGCGCTGCCTTACTCGGCGGGCGCCCCGGCCCCTTACGAGATCCGCGACAAGTTCTGCGCCACGGCCGGCGAGAAGGTGATGGAGCTGCTGGCCAAGCAGATCCGCCCGCGCGACATCGTCACCCGCAAGGCGCTCGAGAATGCCGCGACCGTGGTCGCCGCCTCCGGGGGCTCGACCAACGCGGCCCTGCACCTGCCGGCGATCGCCCACGAGTGTGGTATCGAGTTCACGCTGTTCGACGTCGCCGAGATCTTCCGGCGTACGCCCTACATCGCCGACCTGAAGCCGGGCGGGCGCTACGTGGCCAAGGACATGTTCGAGGTCGGCGGCATCCCGCTGCTGATGAAGACGCTCCTCGACCACGGCTTCATGCACGGCGACTGCATGACGGTTACCGGCCGGACCATCGCGGAGAACATGGACCGGGTGACCTGGAACCCGGACCAGGACGTGGTCTACCCGGCCAACAAGCCGATCACCCCCACCGGCGGCGTCGTCGGCCTCAAGGGCAATCTCGCCCCCGAGGGTGCGATCGTGAAGGTCGCCGGCATGTCCGCGGACAAGCAGGTCTTCACCGGTCCGGCCCGCGTGTTCGACGGCGAGGAGGCCTGCTTCGAGGCCGTGCAGTCGCGCACCTACAAGGAGGGCGAAGTTCTGGTCATCCGCTACGAGGGCCCGCGCGGCGGCCCCGGGATGCGCGAGATGCTGTCCACCACGGCAGCCCTCTACGGACAGGGCATGGGCGACAAGGTCGCGCTGATCACGGACGGGCGCTTCTCCGGCGCGACCCGCGGCTTCTGCGTCGGCCATGTCGGCCCCGAGGCGGCGGTGGGCGGCCCGATTGGCCTGATCCGCGACGGCGACAGCATCACCCTCGACGCGATCCAGGGCACGCTGAGCGTCGCTCTTTCGGATGAGGAACTGGCCGAGCGCCGCAAATCCTGGGCACCGCGGACCAACACCGCGACATCCGGATACCTCTGGAAATACGCGCAGGGCGTCGGCCCGGCGCTGTACGGCGCGGTCACGCACCCGGGGGGTGCCAAGGAGACGCAGAGCTATGCGGACGTCTAGGACTGACCTCAGCCGGCGCAGGGCGCCGGCCGGGGCCGATCCCGGCCGGTTCCGGTCTGCCGGCAGGATCGCCGTCGCGGCCTGGGCTCTCGTCCTGCTGGCCGTGCCGACGGACTCGCCGCGCGCCCTCGACGCCAATGTGCGCACGCCCGTTCAAGTGCCGGTCGCCGACAGGAGCTACCGGTCTGCCAAGGATGCCTTGCGCGCCGGCATGCGCGAGTACAACGCCGGCGACAAGCAGGGCGCCGCACGGGCGCTGGAATACGCGGCCGGACAGGGCCATGCCCTGGCCCTGTGGAAGCTCGGCCGCATGTACGCCGACGGTGACGGCGTGCCGCACGACGACCTGAAGGCGTTCGAGTTCTTCTCCCGGATCGCCGATGCCAGCACCGATGACGGGCCCGACCCGCAGAATTCGGCTGTGCTGGGGAGCGCCTTCACGGCGCTGGGCACTTACTTCCTGGAGGGGATCAAAGGCACGTACGTGCGCCCGAACCCCGAGCGGGCCTACGACATGTTCAACTACGCGGCGTCGTATTACGGCGACCCCAACGCCCAGTACAATCTCGCACGGCTCTATCTCGACGGCACCGGCGTCGAGGCCGATCCGCGGCAGGCGGCGCGCTGGTTCAATCTGGCGGCGGAGAAGGGGCACCACCCGGCCCAGGCGCTGCTCGGCGACATGCTGATCAACGGCCTCGGCGGCGTGCCGATCCAGCGGGTCAGGGGCCTGATGTGGCTCTCCCTCGCGCGGGAAGGCGCGGAGAACCGCAAGGACGACTGGATCGTCGCGCTCTACGACAAGAACTGGGCAGCCGCGAACGAGGACGACCGGGCCGAGGCGCAGGCGCAGCTCCAGACGGTCGGTTCGATCCGGCGGCGGCGCTGACCGCCGCCGGGTCGAGCCCCGGTTCAGCCCTTCCGCGAATCCTGGGCGGCCACGAAGGACGGTCGCGCCAGCATCGCGGCGACATAGCGTGCCAGCCGCGGCCAGCGCTCGGCATCGATCTGAGCCTTCGCAAGCTGGAAGTTGAAGAAGCCCGTCGCAACGGAGATGTCGGCGATGCTGAAGGCGTCACCCGCCAAGTACGGACCCGAGATCTCCCGGTCCAGATAGTCGAAGAGCGGTGGCAAATCCTTGTCGAGCGCCTTGGCCACTGCGGCCTCGTCGGTGGGCTGCCCCATCATGTTCGGCTTCAGCACGCGTTCGACGAATGGGACGATGAGCTTGGAGAAGAGTTCGGTGTCTCCGAACTTGTCGAACCATACGGCGCGACCCAGCGCCTGCGGCTCCGATGGGACGAGAGCCGGCGTCGGATGCTTGCGCTCGATGTACCAGAGGACCGCCGACGAGTCGGCGAGCCGGAACGCGCCATCCTCGATGGCGGGGATCTTCCCGAGGGGGCTGGCGGCCTGGAATTCCGGATCCGGCGCGTGGAACATCACGGGCCTGTGCTCGTAGGACACGTCCTTCTCGGTGAGCGCAATCAGGACCTTGCGGACGTAGGGTGAATAGCCGGTGCCGTAGACGATCAAAAGGGGCTCCTGTGTCTGGGAACGGGTCCGGGCATGCCGAGCCGACCCGCCCGCCAGGAGCATAATTTCTCAACCCGGCGATAGCTCCACCGTGACGGGCACATGATCGGACGGCTTGTCGAGGCCGCGCAGGTGCTTCTGCACTGAGGCCGATACAAGGCGGTCGCAGGCCTGCGGCGAGAGCAGCAGGTGATCGATGCGGATACCGAAATTCCGCTGCCAGCTTCCGGCCTGATAGTCCCAGAACGTATAGAGCCCGTCCCGCGGGTCGCAGGCACGCAGGCCGTCGGTGTAGCCTTCGGCCAGGATGGCGCGGAACGCCGCCCGGCTCGCCGGGAGGAACAGCGCATCGGTGCGCCAAGCCTCCGGATCGGCCGCGTCGGCGGGCTCGGGGATGACGTTGTAATCGCCCGCGAGAACGACCGGGATCTCGGCCTCCATCAGGGCGCGGGCGTGAAGCCGCAGCCGCTCCAGGAAGGCGAGCTTGTAGGGGTATTTCGGGCTGTCCACCGGATTGCCGTTCGGCAGGTAGATCGACGCGACCCGCACGGGCTGTTCCGTCTCACCCGAGACGAGCGCCTCGATGTAGCGGGCCTGCTCGTCAGCCGGGTCGCCCGGAAGGCCGCGCCGTACGGAATCCGGCGCGATGGCCAGCGGTTTCCGGACCAGCAGCGCGACGCCGTTATAGGCTTTCTGCCCGAGCGTCTCGACCGCGTAGCCCGCTGCCTCGATCTCCGTCCGCGGAAACGCCTCGTCCTGGCATTTCAGCTCCTGCAGGCAGACGACGTCAGGCCGTGCCTCGTCCAGGAAGGCGAGCAGGTGAGGCAGCCGCTGCTTGATCGAGTTCACGTTCCAGGTCGTAATCCGCATCGCCTCGCATCCGCTCGCCGCCGGCCCGTCATCCGCACTTCGCGTCGCGCTGACAAGGCCATCCTCGCGCAAGGTCGAGGATCTAGGAACGACGGATGGATTGGTTCGAGCCGGTCAGGGCGTATTGCGAGCGCAGCGGGCCGGGATTCTGGGACGAGCCGGCGAATGCCGTCACCAATGGCGCCTTCCTGCTGGCTGCTGCGGCCGCCTCCTACCGCGCCCGTGCAGCCGAGCCGCCCGACCGCGCCGGTCTTGGCCTGGCGGGGCTGATCGCCGTCGTCGGCATCGGCTCGTTCCTGTTCCACACATTGGCGGTCTACTGGGCGATGCTCGCCGACGTGATCCCGATCGCGCTGTTCATCTACGCCTATCTGGCGCTGGCTCTGCATCGCTACCTGCGGCTCGCACCGACGCGTGTCGCCGCCGCCACGGCCGGGTTCGCCTTGCTGGGTTTCGCCCTCACACCGATGCTGGACGGGCTGACCGGCGCGCGGGTGTCGAACCTGACCAACGGGTCCATCGATTACCTTCCGGCGCTGCTCGCCTTGTTCGGCGTCGCCTGGGCCACCAAGGGATCGGCCGAGGAACGTTTCCTCGGCACCGGACGCCGGCTTGCCGGCATCGGCGCGCTGTTCCTCATCTCCCTCGCGGCGCGGACCGCCGACCCGGTGGCCTGCCCCGTGCTGCCGTTCGGCACACACCCGCTCTGGCATGTGCTGAATGCGGTCGTGCTCTACGCCCTTGTGGCGACGGCCGTGCGCCACCGCGAGGCAACCGGCTGAGGGGATGCGGCCGTCGGGCGGTTTCCTTGCGGCGCAAGCGGAATTCTTGCAGAAGTGCGCGCCATCGGGCGCCCGACCGCTTGCGGTCGCCCGGGCACGGAAGGGGTCATGACAGTGAGCTTTCGCCTCGGGATCGCCGGTCTCGGCACCGTCGGTGCGTCCGTGGTCCGGATGGTCGAGCGCCGACGGGCGGCGTTGACGGCCGCGGGTCTCGATCTCCGCGTCTCGGCGGTCTCGTCGCGCGACCGGAGCCGCGACCGCGGCCTCGACCTCTCCGGCATCACTTGGTTCGATGATCCGGTCGCGCTGGCGCGTTCGGGCGATGTCGACTGCGTGGTCGAGCTGATCGGCGGCGCGGAAGGCGCCGCCAAGGCCGTCGTCGAGGCGGCGCTCGGGGGCGGAAAACCGGTCGTCACGGCCAACAAGGCGCTTCTCGCCCGCCATGGTGCCGCCCTTGCCACCCTCGCCGAGGAGAACGGCGTGGCGCTCGCCTTCGAGGCGGCGGTGGCCGGCGGGATCCCGGTGATCAAGACCCTGCGCGAGGGTCTGCCGGGCAACGCGATCTCCCGCGTCTACGGGATCCTCAACGGCACCTGCAACTACATCCTCAGCCGCATGGAGCGGGAGGGCCTGACCTTCGAGGCCTGCCTGAAGGACGCCCAGGCGCTGGGCTACGCCGAGGCGGACCCGACCTTCGATGTCGAAGGCTTCGACACGGCCCACAAGCTCGCCATCCTGACCAGCCTCGCCTTCGGCACCGCGATCGACGCGGAGGGCGTGTCGGTCGAGGGCATCTCGCGGGTGCAGCCCCTCGATCTGCGGATGGCGGACGAGCTGGGCTACCGGATCAAGCTGCTCGGCGTCGCGCAGGCCGCCGAGGCCGGCATCGAGCAGCGGGTTCACCCGACGATGGTGCCCAAATCCTCGGCGATCGCGCAGGTGATGGGCGTGACGAATGCTGTCACCATCGACGCGGACGCGGTCGGCGAACTCACGCTGATCGGCCCCGGCGCCGGCGGCGAGGCCACAGCTTCCGCGGTCCTGGCCGACATCGCCGATCTGGCCCGCGGCATCGTCCGTCCGACCTTCGGTGTGCCGGCCGACGCGATGCGGCCGAGCGAGCGTGTCGAGATGCAGCGCCATGAGGGCGGCTATTACATCCGACTGACGGTCCACGATCGCCCCGGTGTCGCGGCGGGCGTCGCCCAGCGCATGGCCGAGCGCGAGATTTCGCTCGAGAGCATCCTCCAGCGCCGCACCGAGGGCGCGGACACCGATCCGCGCGGGCGGTCAGGCCGACCGGTGCCACTGGTGCTGATCACCTACGCGGCGACGGAGGGGAGCATCCGGGCGGCCCTCGACGCGATCGGCGACGACGGTCTGCTCGCCGAGCCCCCACAGCTCATCCGAATCGAGCGCGAATAGCGGCTTACGCACAAGAATACATCTTGGGCACGGAGCGGTGACGGCTTAATGCAGGATATTGGGCACCGCTGATGACGGCGTAGGCTGAACGGCCGCCGTTCGACGGTGTTCAAACCGGGATCCGACTTCAAGATCGGGCTCGGATAAAGGCAGGAAACGATGGCTGACGCTTCCAACCCCGCTCTGCGCGGTGTCCCGCGCACGCTCGCCCTCGAGCTTGCCCGCGTGACGGAGCGCGCCGCCATCGCGGCCGCGCGCCTGCGCGGCAAGGGCGACGAGAAGGCCGCCGATCAGGCGGCCGTCGACGCCATGCGCGACGAGCTCAACGCCCTGCCGATCCGCGGCACGGTGGTGATCGGGGAGGGCGAGCGCGATCAGGCGCCGATGCTGTTCATCGGCGAGCAGCTCGGCCGCGGCGACGGGCCGGAGGTCGACATCGCGGTCGATCCGCTGGAGGGCACGACGCTCTGCGCGAAGGACATGCCCGGCGCCATCGCGGTGATGGCGATGGCGGAGCGCGGCTCGCTGCTCGCCGCGCCGGACGTCTACATGCAGAAGATCGCGGTCGGTCCCGGCTATCCGGCCGGTCTGGTCGATCTGGACGCGAGCCCGACCGAGAACATCGCGGCGCTGGCGCGGGCCAAGGGAGTCGCGCCGCACCAGATCACCGCGCTCATCCTGGACCGTCCCCGCCATGCGGCGCTCGTGGCCGAGGTCCGGGCGGCCGGTGCGGCGGTCCGCCTGATCTCGGATGGCGACATCGCCGGGATCATCTTCACCGCCAGCCCGGAGGAGACGGGCATCGATCTGTATCTCGGGACCGGCGCGGCCCCCGAGGGTGTGCTCGCCGCCGCGGCCATGCGGTGCATCGGCGGCCAGATGCAGGGACGCCTGATCCTCGATACGCCGGAGCGCCGTCGACGGGCGGCCGAGATGGGGATCGAGGATCTCGACAGGAAGTACGATCTCACGGATCTCGTGAGCGGCGACGTGATCGTCGCCGCCACCGGGGTGACCGACGGCGCGCTCCTGCGCGGCGTCCGGTTCAAGCCGGATCGGATCCAGACCGAGACGCTGGTCTATCGCTCCGAGGCGGGCACGGTGCGCCGCATCCTCGGCGAGCACCGCCGCAGCGTGACCTGAGCCGCCGCAGGGCGCTGCCAAGGGCGGCCCGGGATCAGTTCAGGACGACGACCTTGCTGCCGACATTGACGCGGCTGAACAGGTCGATCGCATCCTGGTTGATCATCCGGATGCAGCCGGACGACACGCTCTTGCCGATCGAGAATGGCTCTAGGGTGCCGTGGATGCGGAACAGCGTGTCCTTGTTGCCTTGCCAGAGGTACATCGCCCGCGCCCCGAGGGGGTTGCGCAGGCCGCCCGCGACGCCGAGGCCGCTCTGCAGCTTGTCGACCTCGCTGGCGAGCTTCGGGCTGCGGGCGATCATCTCCTTGGGCGGGTACCAGTCCGGCCACGCCTGCTTGGAATTGACCGTCGCACTGCCCGACCACGAGAAGCCCTGCTTGCCGACGCCGACGCCGTAGCGGCGCGCCCGGCCGTTGGCCTCGACCAGGGTGAGCTGGTGCGCCCGAGGATCGACGATGATCGTCCCGGGCTCATAGGGGCCGTTATAGGCGATCTCCTGTCGGAGGAACGCCGGGTTCATCTTCTTGTAATTGAAGGCCTGGATCGGGAACACGTCGTCGGTGACCGGCCCGTAGGCCTTGGCGTAATCGATCGCCTCGTTGTCGGGCGCGCGGAGCACGGCCTTGGCCTTGGCAGCCTCCAGGGGCGAGAGCCCCTCGGCCGGCGGCGCGGAGCCCGGACGCGCGGGGCCGGTCGGATCCATGTCCAGCGCGGCAGCTGGCGCGGGCGGTGCAGCGGGTACCGCTGCGGCCGCCGGCGGAGCGCGCCGGACGAAGTCGGTGCGGCCGGTGTAGGGCAGGTAGCGGCCGCCGCGGCGCACATAGAACGCGCCGTTCTGATCCTGGTAGAGCTGGCCGTCATCCCCGAACCCGTCGATGCCCGACTCGGCGACTGGGCCGCGGTTCTGGGCCTGCGCAGTCGGCGCGAGAGCGAGGACGGTGAAGCCGGCCAGGAATAGGCGACGGAGCGGGGCGGACATGGTTCGAAATTCCTCGGGATGCGACACCGGGACTGGCCGTGGTGCGCTTTCGAGCAGGCCTGCACGAGCGTGCGGCTCAACTCAGTCCGGGGCTTAGCAAAGATCGCGCTTTACCGCCAAGTTGCTTGCCGCACGTGCGAGCAACTTACAGGGTGTCCGAGCGCCTTTCTGCCGCCCTGTGTTGCCTTCGTGCAGCAATGACCATGACACAACGGTTCACGGTTCCGTGAGAGCCGAACTGGCCCGCCCGTTCGCTCGGCAGGCCTGCCCGCATCACGGGCAGCGCGCCCGTTGAACCCGGTCCGGCACGCCCGTCTCGACCTCATGATCCGTGGGTCAGCCTACGGCGCCGGTTGCGTGGCACGCTTGCTGCTTCTGGCGATGGCCGCGCTTGGCGCGGCGCTGGAGCAACGACGCTCCAAACAGCGGACGGTGTGAGTCCGGATCCCCGGCATGAGCGACCGCGTGACGGTTCGCCCACTATAGACGAGCACCAGCTATGGCCAGCTTCAAGACGGTGATGAAGTCGGGTCACCCCCCGACGCTGTTTGCGGCATTTCTCTATTTCGATTTCTGCTTCGCGATCTGGGTTCTGAACGGTGCGATGGGCCCGTTCATCACCGAGACCTACAAGCTGACGCCGGCCCAGACCGGATTCATGATCTCGCTTCCGATCCTCGCGGGCGCGCTGATGCGCTTCCCGCTCGGGATCCTGGCGCAATATATCGGCCGGAAGAACGCCGCGATCACCGAGATGAGCGTGATCATGCTGGCGATGGCCTACGGCTACCTGTTCGTCTCGTCCTACAGCGACGTGCTCGCCATGGGGGTTCTGCTCGGCATCGCCGGGGCGTCCTTCGGTGTGGCCCTGTCTCTGGGCTCGGGCTGGTTCCCGCCGGAGCACAAGGGCTTGGCAATGGGCATTGCCGGCGCCGGCAATTCCGGAACCGTTCTGGCCGTGCTGTTCGCGCCGCCGCTCGCGCAGGCCTATGGCTGGCAGACCACCTACGCCTTCGCGGGCGTGGTCATGCTCCTGCCGCTCGTGGTCATGATCGTGCTGGCCAAGGAGCCGCCGGATTGCGAGCACCAATCGTTCAAGGAGCACATCTCCTGCCTGTTCACGAAGGACGGCTGGGCTTTCTCGCTGATCTACGTGATCACCTTCGGCGGGTTCGTGGGCCTGTCCAACTTCCTGCCGACCTTCTTCTACGAGCAGTTCGCCGTGACGAAGGTCGAGGCCGGTCGGCTGACCATGCTGGCGGCCTTCATGGGTTCGGGCATCCGGATCGTCGGCGGCTACTTCGCCGATCGTATGGGCGGGATCGCGGTCCTGTCGGTGGTCCTGCTCGCGGCGATTGCCACGTTCCTGTCGCTGACCGCGACACCGTCGCTCGCGCTGACCACGCTCCTGTTCATGCTGTGCTTCGCGGCGCTCGGGGCCGGCAACGGCGCGCTGTTCCAGCTCGTGCCCCTGCGCTGGCCGAACAACACCGCAGTGGCCGGCTCGATGATCGGTGAGATCGGCGCTCTCGGCGGCGCGATTCTGCCGAACGTCATGGGCCTGTCGAAGCAATATACCGGCTCGTTCTCGATCGGTTTCATCGGCTACGCGGCATTCACCGCGATCGTGCTGGGGTGCCTGGCCCTTTGGCAACGCAAGTGGGTCGGCAGCTGGGTCGGCCCCCGCGGGAAAGCTCTCGGGACGGCCGCCGAGGCGGAAGCGCAGGCACTTCGGCCGGCGACCGCCTGAGCGGCTGCGCAGGGTTGCAGATCCGGTGTATTGGAGACGGGGGCCTTCGCGGCCCCCGTTTGCCGTTGCAGCCGGTGGATGCGATTCGCATGGAGGACGGACTTCAGCGGTTGCGTTCTGCCGCGGGAGGCGTTTGAATAATGCATTACGAGAGAGCGCCCGATCCAACGGTCGAGGCGCCCGGCGACCGCGAGATGCGGCGCCCCTGAGTGGAGGAATGGTCGATGTCGAAGCGCATGAGCGCCACGAACGGCGTGCTCGGCCTGCTCTGCGTGATGTATTTCATCACCTATCTGGACCGGGTGAACATCGCGACCGCCGGCGCCGAGATCATGCGCGAGTTCGGCATGTCGAAGACGGATTTCGGCCTGATCCTCTCGGCTTTCGCCTATCCCTACGCCATCTTCCAGGTGATCGGCGGCTCGGTCGGCGACAAGTTCGGCGCTCGCCGGACGCTGCTGGCCTGCGGCATGATCTGGGCGATGGCCACGATCCTGACCGGGATGGTCGGGGGCTTGATCAGCCTGTTCCTCGCCCGGGTCCTGCTCGGCTTCGGTGAGGGCGCGACGTTCCCGACCGCGACGCGCGCGATGCAGAACTGGACTGCGCCCGGCAAGCGCGGCTTCGCCCAGGGCATCACCCACGCCTTTGCCCGGCTCGGCAACGCGGTCGCACCGCCGATTGTCGCCTTCCTGATGTACCATTTCGGCTGGCGCACCAGCTTCGTGATCCTGGGCGCCGTGAGCTTCATCTGGGTCGCGATCTGGTATCTCTACTTCCGTGACGACCCGTCCGACCATCCGACGATTACGAAAGCCGAACTCGAGATGCTGCCGCCGCCCCGCAAGGTCGGCGCGAAGCAGACGGTGCCGTGGGGCGCCCTGACCCGGCGGATGCTGCCGGTGTCGATCACGTATTTCTGCTACGGCTGGACCCTGTGGTTGTTCCTCGGCTGGCTGCCGAGCTTCTTCAAAGAGAATTACAGTCTCGACCTCAAGAACTCGGCGCTGTTCGCCTCGGGCGTGTTCTTCGCCGGCGTCGTCGGCGATACGGTCGGTGGCATGCTGAGCGACACGATCCTGCACCGCACCGGCAATGTGAAGCTCGCCCGGCTCTCGGTCATCGTGGTCGGCTTCCTCGGCGCCGCCGCGAGCCTCGCGGGCGTGTTCATGACGCGCGACCTGACCCTGGTCGCCCTGCTCCTGTCCTCGGGCTTCTTCTTCGCCGAGCTGGTGATCGGGCCGATCTGGTCGGTGCCGATGGACATCGCGCCGAAATACGCGGGCACCGCCAGCGGGCTGATGAACACCGGCTCGGCGATCGCCGCCATCGTCTCGCCGATCGTCTTCGGGCTGATCGTCGACCTGACAGGCAGCTGGACCCTGCCATTCGTCGGCTCGATCGGGCTGTGCTTGCTCGGTGCCGGTCTCGCCTTCACCATGCATCCCGAGCGGGAATTCGTGGAGCCCGCCGCGCCAATCGTCGGTCCGGCGGCCACCGTCCCGGCCGGGGAGTAGGGGTCGATGGTGGGAACCGCGGAACGGTCCGGTCCGCTCGTCGGCGTGCGGGTCATCGAGCTCGCGCATATCATGGCCGGGCCGGTCTGCGGGCTGATGCTCGCCGACATGGGCGCGGAGGTCATCAAGGTCGAGAAGTTGGACGGCGACGACACCCGTCGCACGGTCCCGCCCGCGCTCGACGGTGAGAGCGCGGCCTACATGATGATGAACCGCGGCAAGCGCGGCATCAGCCTAGACCTGAAGGACCCGGACGGCGTGGCGGCCCTCCGCCGCCTGCTCAAGGGGGCCGACGTCCTGATCGAGAATTACCGCGGCGGCACCATGGAGCGCCTCGGGATCGGCTACGACACGTTGCGCGAGGCGTTTCCCGAACTCGTTTACTGCTCGCTCTCGGGTTTCGGCCGCACCGGGCCGTACGCCGACCGCGCCGGATTCGATCTCGTCGCGCAGGGCATGAGCGGGCTCATGTCGGTCACCGGGGAGGGGCCCGGACGGCCGCCGATGAAGTGCGGACCGCCCGTGACCGACATCACCGCCGGAATTCTGGCGGCCATGGGCGTTCTGGCGGCCTACAGCAATCGGCTCAGGACCGGCAGGGGCCAGGCCGTCGACACGTCGCTGTTCGAGGCCGGGATCACCCACACCTACTGGCAGTCGGCCATCGCCATGGCGACCGGTGTCGCGCCCGGACCGATGGGATCGGCGCACCCGTTGAACGCCCCCTATGAGGCGTTCGAGACGGCCGATGGCTGGATCACCATCGGGGCGGCCAACCAGACCAACTGGCTGCGACTCCTGACCGTGATCGGGGCGGAGACCCTCGCCGAGGATCAGCGCTTCGCCCATAACCGCGACCGGATGGCGAACCGGTACGCGCTCGCCGCCACCCTGGCACCGATCTTCCGCGCGCAGACCTCGGCCGAGTGGCTCGCCCGTCTGGAGGCCGGCGGCGTGCCGGCCGGGCCGGTGCTCGACGTCAACGCCATGCACCGGGATCCGCAGACGCTCGCCCGCGAGATGGTGGTGGAGGTCGAACATCCGAGGGTCGGGCCGATGAAGACGCTCGGCCTGCCGGTCAAGTTCTCGGACACGCCCGGCCGCGTGCACGGGCCCGCACCGTTGCTCGGCGAGCATTCCCGCGCGATCCTGGCGGAGGCCGGCTATACGGCCGCCGAGATCGACGGTCTGATCGCACGGGGCGTGGTCCGCGAGACCTTGGCATGAGCCTGCCATCCGGAGACGCTGCGATGAGTGCCCAGCCCGCCACCGACGAGCTCCTGTTCACCACCGACGAGGCCGGCATCGCCCGGATCGTCCTCAACCGGCCCCAGGCCCGCAACGCGATGACCTTCGCGATGTACCAGGGCCTGATCACCTGCTGCGAGGCGATCGCCGAGAACCCCGCGGTCAAGGCGCTGATCATCACCGGGGCCGGCGACAAGGCTTTCGCGGCCGGCACGGACATCGCCCAGTTCCGCAACTTCAACACGGCCGAGGATGCCCTCGGCTACGAGCGCTTCATGGACCGGGTGCTCGGCACCCTGGAGCGGCTGCGGGTCCCGACCATCGCGGCGATCGCCGGCGCCTGCACGGGCGGCGGCGCTGCGATCGCGGCGGCCTGCGATCTGCGGGTTGCGACGCAGGACGCACGCTTCGGCTTCCCCATCGCCCGGACGCTGGGAAACTGCCTGAGCCAGGGCAATCTGAAGCGGCTCTCCGGCCTGATCGGCCCGGCGCGGGTCAAGGATATCATCTTCACCGCCCGCCTGGTGGGGGCCGAGGAGGCCTTGTCCATCGGCCTCGTCAGCGAAGTCGTGGCGGATCGCCTGGCCCTGACCGAGCGGGTCGATGCTTTGGCCCGGCTCCTCGCCGGTCACGCGCCGCTGACCATGCAGGCGACCAAGGAGGGCCTGCGACGGCTCGCGGAGGAGGAGGCTCCGGCCGAGGGCCAGTCGCATCCCGGCGATGATCTGATCCTCATGTGCTACATGAGCCAGGATTTCCGCGAAGGTATGGAAGCGTTCCTGGGCAAGCGGACGCCGGAGTGGAGCGGGCGCTGACGCGGCGCGCTCAGGCCGGTTCCTGACAGACGTCGACCCAGGTCGCCCCGGTCAGGGCGGCCATCCGGCTCGGCGCGATCCGCACGGCGCTGTGCGTGCTCCCGGCAGCCGGGACGACCTCGTCGAAGACTTGAAGCGTCACGTCGCAATAGACCGGCAGCGGCGCCAGCAACCCGAACGGGCAGACCCCGCCGACCGGGTGGCCGGTGGCCGCCTCGATCTCGGCGAGATCCAGCATCCGGACCTTGCCGCCGAACACCGCCTTGGCCTTCTTATTGTCAAGCCGGACATCGCCGCGGGTGACGACCAGGATGACGTGATCGCCGAGCCGAATCGAGAGCGTCTTGGCGATCTGCGCCGGGGCGACGCCGTGGGCGGCCGCGGCTTCCGTGACCGTCGCGGTGCGGGTCTCGAGTTCGAGGACTGCGATATCCGGCGCCTTCTCGGCGAAGAACGCCCGGACGGAATCGAGGCTCATCGGTGTCTCTCGTGCAGCGGCGGTCATGCCCCCGAAGGGGGCGCGGTTAGCCGAATTTTGTCGCGGAGCGGCGTAATCGCATCGAGCGAATAAGTGAGTCGTCGTGGGGCGGCCATGCCGACGCCACCCTCGAGGCGCCGATGATGAACGGGCAGGTTGCGGCGACCGGATGCCCGCTCAATCCTTCATGGGCCGTGCCTGCAGGATCGCCGCCCGGACGAAGGGGCGCTTCAGCGACGTGCCGACATTCGCGCGCCCGACGAATTCCTGCGCCCCGGGGTGGCTGCGCACCGCCTTGATGAGGTTCAGCCGGTGGCCGCTCCGGAACCGGTAGGGCTCGGCCACCGCACCATGCAGAAACGCCTCGACGCTCGCGTCGATCTCGTCCTCGGCGATGACGTTGGCCGCGTGGAGTATCTGGATCGTTCGGAGGTCGGTCATGCCCCGATGATAACGCGGCACAGCCGGCGACGCGACCGGCATCGCCGGCTGTGCCGCCGCCTACCGCGTCGATGCCAGAAGCAGATCCGGCAGCCACAGGGCGATGCCCGGCACGAGGCACAGGATCAGGATCGCGACCGCCATCAGCAGCACGAAGGGCAGGGTGCCCCAGATGATGTCGGAGAGCGGGATGTCGGGGGCGATGTTCTTGATGACGAAGATGTTGAGACCCACCGGCGGGTGGATCAGGCCCATCTCCATGGTGATGGTCATCACCACGCCGAACCAGACGAGGTCGAAGCCTGCCGCCTTGAGCGGTGGCAGGATGATCGGCGCGGTCATCAGGATGATCGAGACCGGCGGCAGGAAGAAACCCAGCACGATCACCAGGGCCAGGATCGTCACCAGCAGAAGCCAGGGCGAGAGCTGCATCGCGACGATCGCCGCCGCCGCCGATTGCGAGATGTGCAGGTAGCTCATCACGTAGGCGTAAAGCAGCGACATGCCGATGATGAGCATCAGCATGGTCGATTCCCGCAGCGTCGCGGTCAGGATCGGTGTGACGTCCCGGAAGCGCCAGACGCCGTAGATCGCGGCGATCAGCGCGAGCGCCAGGAGGCCGCCGAGGCCGGCCGTCTCCGACGGCGTCGCGTAGCCACCGTAGAGCGCCACCATCACGCCGGTGAGCAACACCACGAAGGGCAGCACCCGCGGCAGCGTCGAGAAGCGCTGCGCCATCGTGTACTGATCGTCCATCAGGATCGGCGAGGCCGGACCGCCGCGCTCCAGCGCCGCCTTCGCGGTCGCGTATTCCGACCGGAAGCGGATCATCGACCAAGCGGCGAACAGCCCGACGAGCAGCAGCCCCGGGCCGATCCCGGCCAGGAACAGGCGCCCCAGCGATTGCTCGGCTGCGACCGCGTACAGGATCATCGTGATGGATGGCGGCAGCAGGATCCCGAGGGTTCCTCCGGCTGCGATGATCCCCGCCGCGAAACCCGGCGAGTAGCCGCGCTTGCGCATCTCCGGAATGCCGGCCGAGCCGATCGCCGAGCAGGTGGCCGGGCTCGAGCCCGCCATGGCGGCGAACAGCGCGCAGGCGAAGACGTTGGCGATGCCGAGCCCACCCGGGATCCGGTGCATCCAGGCGTGCATGGCCGAGTAGAGGTCCTGGCCCGCCCGGGACCGCCCGATCGCCGCGCCCTTCAGGATGAAGAGCGGGATCGACAGCAGGGTGATCGAGGCCATCTCCTCGTAGACGTTCTGCGCCACCGTATCGAGGGAGGCGGCCGGCATGAAGGCGACCATGAAGGCCAGGGCGACGAAGCCCAGCGCGAACGCAATGGGGATGCCGGACAGCATCGCCCCGAGGGTGGCACCCGCGTACAGGAAGCCGATCGCGGCCGTGCTCATCGCTTGCCCTTCGCGGTCATCGTCTGGCCCAGCGGGCTCGGACCCCGGGGCTCGATTTCAGGGGCGTCGTGCATATCGGTGTTCAGGTCGGCGCCGAGGCCGATCTTGGGCTTGGCCCAGCCGGCCGCCCGCGGGCCGTAGACCAGCCCCTCGGCGATCTGCAGCGCGAATTGCAGGCAGAGCAGGCTCATGCCGGCGGACATCAGCGTGTAGGGGATCCAGAGCGGCGGCCCCCAGGTCGATTGCGAGATCTGGCCGTCGACCCAGGCCTCGTGGTCGAGCGACCAGCTCTTCCAGGCGAAGAACAGGCAGAAGGCGAGGCTGACGACGTCGGCCAGCAGCAACCGCACCCGGTTGGCGGCCGGCGGCAGCAGGCCGGTGACAGCCTCGATGGCGACATGGCCACGCTTGGCCTGGACGCCCGCCGCGGAGAGGAAGGTGGCCCCCACGATCAGGAACACCGCCATCTCGTCCTGCCACTCCGTCGGCTGCTTCAGCAGGTAACGGACCACGACGCTGTGCGTCAGCACCAGGCAGGCCGCTACGAGGCAAACGCCGCCCAGAGCCAGGATCACCCGGTTCAGGAGGCGCATCGCCCGGTCGAGGGCGCCGAGCAGGCCGGGAAGGCGCGGCTCGTCGGCAGCGCCCGCCTCCGGTCCGGCCGTGGCGGCGTCGAAGCTGTGGCTCACGCGACCTGCTCCGCGAGCTTCAGCAGCTCCGCGCAACTCGCGTTCTTGCCGGCATAGTCCTTCCAGGCGGTGTTCCGCGCCAAATCGCGCCACTGACCGAGGGACTTCTCGTCGAGCTGCGAGACCTTGGCTCCGGCCTTGGCGAAGATCTCCTCGACCCGGGTGTCGTCCTCCTTGGCGCCCGCCTGACCGAAGGCCTCGAGTTCGCCGCCCACGGCCATGATCAGGTCCTGCTGATCCTTCGGGAGCCCGGAGAACACGATCTTCGACATCATGATCGGTTCGAGCATGAACCAGTAGGACCGCTCCCGGCCCGACGTCAGCGCCTTGGACAGCTCTTCCAGGCGGAACGAGATCAGGCTGGTCGATGAGGTGATCACGGCATCGCAGGCGCCGGTCTGCATCGCCGCGTAGGATTCGTTCGACGGGATCGACAGCGTTGCGGCGCCGGCCTCCTTCATCATCATGTCCATCTCGCGCGATCCGCCGCGGACCTTCTGGCCCCGGGCGTCGGCGGGGGAGACGAGCGGCCGCTCGCGGCTGGCGACGCCGCCGGATTGCCAGACCCACGAGACCAGGATGATACCCTTCGCGTCGAGGATCTCGGCGAGCTTCCGGCCAACCGGCGCGCCCTTCCAGGCCACAGCCTGGGCGTAGGAGGTCACCAGGGCCGGCATCAGGCCGATGTTGAGCTCCGGCACCTCGCCGCCGGCATAGGGGCTCGGGTAGAGCGACAGGTCGAGCGCGCCCTTCCGCATCGCGCCGAATTGCGCGTTCGTCTTCATCAGCGAGGAGCCGGGATAGACCTGCACCTCCAGCGCGCCCTTCGAGCGCTCACCGACCATCTTGGCGAACTTCCGGCACATGCGGTCGCGGAAATCGCCCTCGTCGATGGTGCCACCCGGGAACTGGTGCGACAGCTTCAGGGTCGTCGCGGCCTGAGCGGCGCCGAGACCGAACTTCAAGACGACCGGGGCCGCAAGAGTGGCGGCGACAAGGGATCGACGAGTGGGCGTCATGATGCTCTCCCGCACCGCAAACAAGGCGGCTAACAATTGTGCGACGCAATAGTGCGTGGCCTCTTTGTATGCATGAAGGACGGCCTTGTATATTTTGTCAATGCTTGCGCATAATCATCGTGCACAAGACGTCCGCCCTCGCCAAGCGGATCCGGGAGGAGAGGATCGGAGGATGAGCCACGCCCAGCGGCTGCGGCAGCGGATCGAGGATGAGATCGTCTCCGGCGAGCTCGCGCTCGGCTCACGGCTCGACGAAAACCAGCTGGCGGCCCGATTCGGCGTTTCGCGTACGCCGATCCGCGAAGCGCTGCTGCAATTGGCGGTGACCGGCCTCATTCAGACGAAGCCCAGGCGCGGGGCGATCGTCAGTGCGCCCGAGCCGCATCTTCTGCTCGCTATGTTCGAGACCATGGCGGAGATCGAGGCCGCCTGCGGCCGGCTCGCAGCCCGGCGCCTCGTCCCCGAGGATGCCGCTGCCTTGGGCGCGGCCCTGGACGGATGCCGAGCGGCCCTGGCGACGGATGACACCGAGGCCTACTACGCCGAGAATTACATCTTCCACACGGTGGTTTACCGGGCGAGCCACAACGCCTTCCTGGCGGATCAGGCCCTGTCCCTGCACCGTCGGCTGGCACCGTATCGCCGTCTGCAGCTGCGCGTCCGTCAGCGCCTGCCGCAATCGCTCGCGGAGCACGAGGCGATCGTGGCCGCAATCGTCGCAGGCGACGAGACGCGCGCCTCGGAGGTGCTGCGCAACCACGTGCTCGTGCAGGGTGATCGCTTCACCGACCTCGTCGCAGGCCTGCGGGAACCGAGCGCCGCGTAGGGTCGCGAGCGGCCGGTCAGGCGGGCTCGACCGCCCCGTAATTGGCTGCGATCACGGATTTCTTCCCCCGGATATGCTCGCGCATCAGAGTGGCCAAGGCTGCGCCGTCACGGGCGCGCAGGAGCGCGATCATCCGCTCATGCTCGGCCACCGCCCGGGCCCATTGATCCGGCGTCTGGTGCGCGCTGTAGCGCGACCTCTGGATCCGGCCGGACAGGCTCTCGTAGATGTTGGCCAGGATCGTGTTGTGGCTGGCCGCCATGATGGCTTCGTGGATCCGGCGGTTGTGGCTGAAATAGCCGGCCTCGTCGGCCGCCTTCCAGGCCGCCACCATCGCGGCGTGATCATCGGCGATGGCGTCGATCTCGGCCTCGCTGATCGTCCGGCAGGCCAGATCCCCGGCCGTTGCTTCGAGGCCGGCGATCACCTCCATCATTTCCTCGAGTTCGGTGTCCGAGATGCTGGCGACGCGCGCACCGCGATTGGGCAGGAGTTCGAGCAGACCTTCGGTGGCCAGGATCTTGATCGCTTCCCGCAGCGGCGTGCGCGAGATCCCGAAGCGTTCGGTCAACTCGCCCTCGTTGATGCGCGCCTTCGGCTCCATCTCGCCGGAGCGGATGAGCTCGCGCATCCGCTCCGCGACCTCGTCGTGAAGGTAGCGGCGGCTGATACCGATCCCGGGTTCGATCTTGTTCATGGTCCCCCGACACACGCAGGTCGAAACGACCTGTCGGACATGTGTAGGTGCGCGGCAATTCAGTGTCGAGGCACGAGCGCTTGATCGAGAACGCGAGCCACATGTTCTGCCTGGAGGCCCAGCCCGTCGTGGATCTGATGTCGGCAGCTTGTTCCGTCGGCCACAACGAGGTCGCCGGGCGCGGCGGCGCGCAGGGCCGGGAACAGCGACAGTTCCGCCATGGCGAAGGAGGTCTCGATCGATTCCGGCCGATACCCGAAAGCGCCTGCCATGCCGCAGCAACTCGACTCGATCACCCGCACGTCGAGGCCCGGCACGGCCCGAAGGACCGTCTCCACGGATCCCATCAGGCCGAAGGATTTCTGGTGGCAATGCCCGTGCAGGTGGGCGACACGGCCGCCCTGATGCGCGAGCGGCAGCTCGATGCGCCCGGCGGCGAGATCGGCGGCCAGCAGCTCCTCGAACAGGACGGATTGGCGGGCCAGCAGGGCCGCATCCGCGCCGGGCAGCAGCGCCCCGAATTCGTCCCGGAAGGTGAGCAGGCAGGACGGCTCCAGACCGACCACCCGCGCGCCGGCCCGGATGAAGGGCAGAAGCGCATCGAGGGTTCGTTGCGCCTCCGCGCGCGCCCGGTCCGTCTGGCCTGACGCGAGCCAGGTCCGGCCGCAGCAGAGCGGGCGGCGGCCGCGCGCCGGGTAGACGCGGTGCAGACGGTAGCCGGCGGCCTGGAGCACGCGCTCGGCGGCCTCCAGGTTCTCGCGCTCGAAGGCGCGGTTGAAGGTGTCGCCGAACAGGATGACATCGCGAAAATCGCCCGCGACGTCGCCAGGATGGGCCGGCTCGCCCTGCTCGCTCCAGGGCCGTCGCCAGCGGGGCAGGGAGCGCTTGGCCGACAGGCCGGCGAACCTCTCCGACAGCGCCGCCAGCGCCGGGTGCTTGTCCCGCAGATTCAGAAGCGGCGCGAGCTTCGCCGCGACCCCGGCATAGACCGGCATCAGCGCGATCAGCCGCTCGCGGAAAGGCAGGCCGTGACGGGCGTGGTAATGGTGCAGGAACTCGATCTTCATCTTGGCCATGTCGACGCCGGTCGGGCATTCCCGGCGGCAGGCCTTGCAGGAGACGCAGAGGTCGAGGGTCCGCTTCATGGCGGGGCTGGTGAACGCGTCGGCGCCGAGCTGGCCCGAGATGGCGAGCCGCAAGGAATTCGCACGTCCGCGGGTCAGGTGCTGCTCCTCGCGGGTCGCCCGGTAGGACGGGCACATGGCGCCGTCGACAAGCTTCCGGCAGGTGCCGTTGTTGTTGCACATCTCGACCGCCGCGCCGAAGCCGCCCCAACTCGACCAGTCGAGAGCCGTCTTCATCGGCTGCGTCACCGCGTAGTCCGGCTTGAACCGGAAC
The DNA here is from genome assembly GCF_017833295.1 of Methylobacterium sp. PvR107. Taxonomy (NCBI): domain Bacteria; kingdom Pseudomonadati; phylum Pseudomonadota; class Alphaproteobacteria; order Hyphomicrobiales; family Methylobacteriaceae; genus Methylobacterium; species Methylobacterium sp. PvR107. The sequence goes on along the minus strand of NZ_JAFIBW010000001.1, from coordinate 1,699,547 downwards.
AAAGACCGGTCGTCCATCGTCAGGGGGCGGACGACCTTGCCGGGATTGAGCCGGTTCTCGGGATCGAAACCGTCCTTCACGGTCTCGAAGGCGCGGGTCAGGATCGGGCCGAACAGCGGCGCGATGTATTCCGAGCGCGAGATGCCGTCGCCGTGCTCGCCGGAATACGAGCCCTTGTAGCGGCGCACGAGTTCGGAGGTCTCCTCGGCGATCGCCCGCATCTTCGCGACGTCGCCCCCCTGCTTCATGTCGAGGATCGGGCGGACATGGAGGCAGCCCACCGAGGCGTGCGCGTACCACGTGCCGCGGGTGCCGTGCTTGGTGAACACCGCGGTGACCGCGTCGGTGTAGTCGGCGAGGTGCTCGAGCGGCACCGCGCAATCCTCGATGAACGAGACCGGCTTCGCGTCGCCCTTCATCGACATCATGATGTTCAGGCACGCCTCCCGCACCTCCCAGACCGATTTCTGGCGGGCGGTCTCCACGACCTCCACGACGGCGTCGGGGAAGCCGTAATCGGCCATGCAGGCTTCGAGGCGTTTCAGATCGCGCTTCAGGGCGGCGAGGTCGTCGCCGGCGAATTCCGTCAGCAGCAGGCAGTTCGGCTTGCCGCGGGTGATGTCGGCGAGCGTGGTCCGGAACAGGGGGATATCGGCGCCGAGCACCAGGACGTTGTTGTCCACGAGTTCGACCGCGACCGGGTCGAGCGCCACGATGTGGCGCGTGGTCTCCATGGCGTCGCGGAAGGACGGGAAGTGACAGACCCCCATCACTCGGTGCTTCGGCAGGCGCGACAGCTTCAGGGTCACCGCGGTTGTGGCGGCGAGCGTGCCTTCCGACCCGACCAGCAGATGCGCGAGATTGGGCCGCGTCTCGACCAAGGCGTCGAGGTTGTAGCCGCCCACGCGCCGCTGCACCTGCGGATAGCGCGCGGCGATCTCGTCGCGATGGGTCTGGGCAAGGCCGAGCATGCGCTCGGCGAGCGCCTCGGCCCGACCGGAGCCGGTGACGCCCGAGACCGCGTCGCCGGTCAGCCCGAAGCCGAAGGCCTCGCCGTCGTGAAACAGCGCCTCCAGGCTCAAGACGTTGTCGCTCATCTTGCCGTAGCGCAGGGAGCGGGCGCCGCAGGAATTGTTGCCCGCCATGCCGCCGATGGTGCAGCGGCTCGCCGTGGACGGCTCCACGGGGAAGAACCAGCCATCGGCCTTGACCCGGGCGTTCAGCCGCTCGAGCACCATGCCGGGTTCGACCGTGATGGTGCCGGCCTCCGGATCGTAGGCCAGCACGCCGTTGAAGTGGCGTGAGCAATCGACCACCAGCCCCGAGCCGATCGGCTGACCGTTCTGCGACGTGCCGCCGCCGCGCAGGATGACCGGTGCGCCGTGGTCGGCGGCGATCCGCAGGGTGGCGGCGATGTCGGCGGCCGAGCGGGGCAGCACAACGCCGGCCGGCATGATCTGATAGATCGACGCGTCGGTGCTGTAGCGCCCACGCGTGAAGGCGTCGAAACGGGCCTCACCCTGGAGTTGCTCCGCAAGCCTGCGCGCCAAGCCGGCATCCAGGCGCGCCGCTGCGCGCGGCGTCGCGATCTGCGCCCTCGTTTCCGTCACGTCCGCGTCCTCCCGCAGTGGTCTGCGACCACCGGGGAGTGATTGTATTCAAAATTCACCGGTTCGGAAATCACCTTGCCGAGGCTGCGCGCTTCCGGCGCGGGACCAGGCGCCTCAGTGGTTGTCTCGCGGGACGCCCGAGACTTGGGCGACCTTCTGGAACTTCACCGCGCCCTTGAGCACCATGCCCTGGTCGAGTTGATCCACCTGATCGCGGTAGATTTCCTGCCAGGGCGTCTGCGTCGCCGGATAAGGGAAGCCGCCGCGTGCCGACAGGTCGGCCCGTCGACGCTCCAGCTCCTCGGGCGGGAGCAGGATGTCGGCGCTGCGCCGGTTGAGATCCACCCGGATGCGGTCGCCGGTCTGCAGCAACGCCAAGCCACCGCCGGCCGCGGCTTCCGGCGAGGCATTCAGGATGGCGGGGGTGCCGGAGGTGCCGGATTGGCGCCCGTCGCCGATGCAGGGCAGGGAGGTCACGCCGCGCCGAATTAGGGAGCCCGGCGGCTGCATGTTCACCACCTCGGCTGCGCCCGGATAGCCGATCGGGCCGGCGCCCCGCATGATCAGGATGGTGTTCTCGTCGATATCGAGGGCGGGATCGTCGATGCGGGTGTGATAATCCTCAGGCCCGTCGAACACGATCACCCGGCCCTCGAACGCCATCGGGTCGGCGGGATTGCGCAGGTAGCGGGCGGCGAATTCCTCGGAGATGACGCAGGTCTTCATGATCGCCGAATCGAACAGGCTTCCTTTCAGATTGAGGAATCCGGCGCGCTCCATCAGCGGCTCGCCGTAGGCCCGGATCACGTCGCGGTTCCAGCTGTGCCGCCCACGGTAGTTCTCGCCGACGGTGCGGCCGTTACAGGTCAGCGCACCCTCGTGGACCTTCCCGGCCGCGATCAGCTCGGCGAATACGGCGGGCAGGCCCCCCGCGCGGAAGTACTCCTCGCCGAGCCAGCGACCGGCCGGCTGCATGTCGACGAGCAGCGGGATCTCGAAGCCGACCCGCTCCCAGTCGTCGCAGGTCAGCGGCACGCCGATATGCTTCGCGATGGCGTTGATGTGGATCGGTGCGTTGGTCGAGCCGCCGATCGCCGCGTTGGCCACGATGGCGTTCTCGAACGCCTCTCGGGTGAGGATGTCGGAGGGCTTGAGATCCTCCCAGACCATCTCGACGATGCGCTGGCCGGTGGCGTAGGCCGCTTGGCCGCGCTCCCGGTACGGCGCCGGGATCGCCGCAGAGCCCGGCAAGGCGAGACCGAGCGCCTCGGCCAGCGCATTCATCGTCGAGGCCGTGCCCATCGTGTTGCAATGTCCGGTGGACGGCGCCGACGAGCCGACGATGTCCATGAATTGCTGGAAGTCGATGTCCCCGGCCGCATGGCGCTCCCGGGCCTTCCACACGATGGTGCCCGAGCCGGTCAGCTCCTTGTTGAAGTAGCCGTTCAGCATCGGCCCGACATTGAGCGAGATCGCCGGAATATTGACGGTGGCGGCGGCCATCAGGCAGGCCGGCATGGTCTTGTCGCAGCCGGTGAGCAGCACGACGCCGTCGAGCGGATAGCCGTACAAGACCTCGACGAGGGACAGGTAGGCGAGGTTGCGGTCGAGGGATGCGGTCGGGCGCTTCCCGGTCTCCTGGATCGGGTGGCAGGGAAATTCGAAGGCGACGCCGCCCGCCGCCGTGATGCCCTCGCGCACCCGCTTGGCGAGTTCCAGGTGATGGCGATTGCACGGGGACAGGTCCGAGCCGGTCTGGGCGATGCCGATCAGCGGCTTGCCGGAGCGCAGTTCCTCCGGCGTCAGCCCGTAGTTCAGGTAGCGCTCCAGATAGAGTGCCGTCATGCCCGGATTGTGCGGATTGTCGAACCAGGCCTTCGAGCGCAGGTCGGCGGGCGTGATCCGGCGTTTGTCGCTCATGGTCCGTCTCTCATCACATCGGCGGGTGTCGCCGGCAGAGAGGCTCCGGCCACCCCTAACGCGCCGCAGCCTTCGCCGTCTCAGTGTCGCGGATATCTACCCTGCCGCGACGAACTTCGCAGCACTGTCCATGCTGAGTTGATTTCAGGACAGCATCCGCGTGTCACCGTCGATCGAGATCGCCTGACCCGAGATGGTCCTGCCGCGGGGTGAGCAGAGCAGCAGCGTCTGGTCGGCGAGCTGACGCGCGGTGACGTATTCCTTGACGGACACGAACGAGAAGGCGCGCGCCTCCATCTCGTCGAAGCTCGTCCCCTGCTGCTGAGCCTTCGATTCGAGAACCCGCCGCTGACGGTCGCCGGCGACGAGTCCGGGCAGGATCGCGTTCACCCGGATGCCGGCGCTGCCGAGCTCGATCGCCAGCGACTTGGTGAAGCCGATGACCCCCCACTTGGCCGCCGCGTACGGGCTGCGCAGGGCGAACCCGAATTTTCCCGCGGCCGAGGACAGGTTGACGATCGAGGCGTTCGCACTCTGCCGAAGATGCGGCACCGCGAGGCGTGCGCAGTTGAACTGGCTCGTCAGGCAGACGGTCAGGCACCGGTCCCACTCCTCGGGGGCGATCTCCTCGACCCGACCGGTCGGCCCGGCGATGCCGGCATTGTTCACCAGCACGTCGAGACCGCCGAGGAAGTCGACCGCCTGATCCATCATCGCGGCAACCGCATCGCGATCGGCCACATCGGTCCGCGTGCGGCCGACCGCGTCCGGCAGGCCGCTCAGGGCCTCCGCGTCGATGTCGCAAGCGAAGACGCGCGCACCTTCCTCCAGGAAGGCGTCGACGATCCCGCGCCCGATCCCCGCGGCGCCCGCCGTCACCAGGACGCGCAGGCCGGCAATCCCCAGATCCATAATCACTCCTCTCCCCGATCGTCCCGCAATCCGCCGCGGGACAGGATGAACTCGGCTGCCTCGCGGATATCCGCCGCGATGGCGTCGGCGGCCGCGGCGCCATCGCGGATCTCGATGGCCGCCACAGCCTCGGCATGCCGCCGGAGCGCAAAGCCCTGGAGCAGCCGTTCCGGATGGGCGCGCAAATCCAAATTGATCACCGGGCCGGCCTTCAGCCAGAGCCGGGCGATGATCTCCTGCAGGGGCGCGAGACCGCAGGCGCCGTAGATCGTGAAATGCAGGACACGGTTGAGCTGGACGGCCCGGGTCCTGTCGGGATGCGCCGCCTCGGCCTCCATCCGGAACGCTGCCTCGGCCTGCCGGATCGCCGCGAGCTCACCGGCCGATCGCCGCTCCGCGGCGCGCGCCACGGCGATGCCCTCGACGGCGATGCGGGTCTCGGCCAGCGCCCGAAAGTCCGCAGCGCTCATGACAGGAACCCGGATGACCCGGTTCGGCGCCACTTCCAGCACGCCGTCGGCCACCAAACGGCTCACCGCCTCGCGGACCGGCATGACCGACACCCCGAGTGCCGCCGCGCTCTGGCGCAGGGACAGCCGGTCGCCCGGCGCCAGCCGCCCGGAGGCGAGCAGATCGGAGAGCGCCGCGTGTACGGTATCGGACAGGGTCCGCCGCTCGAGGTGTGGAAGTTCGGCCAGCGCCGAAATGGAACTCATGTGCCGACACTAGACGGAACCGGCACTATCGCGCTAGTGATCTGTGATCACAGTTCGGCTGCGGGCCATCAGAGCCCACCAGAAAAGCCCGGCTGGAGGAAACGTACGGGAGCGGAATGATGGCGGACCAGTTCGGGGATTCTCTCTCTCGCCGCAGCCTTCTGAGGGCCGGTGGCGCGGCCATTCTCGCGCCGGCGCTGGCCAGCCCGGCGCTGTCTCAGGGTCAATCCGACATCATCCGCATCGGCCACCTGACGCCGCGCACGGGCTTCCTCGGGCCGCTCGGCGAGTTCGCCGTGCAGGCCGCGCAATTGGCGGTCGAGGAGATCAACGCCGCGGGCGGCATCGCCGGCCGGAAGGTCGAACTGCTCTCGGAGGACAGTGTCAATCCGCAGACGGCCTCGGCCAAGGCCGAGCGCATGGTCCAGCGCGACCGCGTCGCCTGCCTCGTCGGCGAGATCAACTCCGCCTCGGCGCTGGCGATCAGCCAGGTGGCCCAGCGCGAGAAGATCCTGTTCATCAACACCGGCGCCAACTCGGACGCGTTGCGCGGCTCCGACTGCAAGCGCTTCATGTTCCACGTCGAGTCGCAGAACACCATGATGGTGCGGGCCTGCGGCCGTGCGCTCCTCGAGCGGGGGCTGATCAAGGGCCGGAAGGTCTACGCGCTCACCGCCGACTACGCCTTCGGGCACGATCTGCTGAAGCAGGCGAAGAAATACTTCGCGGCCAACGACGCGACCCTCGTCGGCGAGGACCTGATCCCCACCGAGCTGACCGACTTCTCGCCCTTCCTGCTGAAGCTCCGTCAGGCCAAGCCCGACCTCGTGATCTGCAACCTCGCGGGCGCGCAGATCACCAACTTCCTCAAGCAGTACAGCGAGTTCGGCCTGCCGTTCCCGGTCGCCGGCTTCGGCTTCGACACGGCGCTCGCTTGGGGCGCCGGACCCGGCAACTTCCTCGGCACGTGGCCGGTGATCTGGCATCATCAGATCGAATCGGCCTCGGCCAAGAAGTTCGTGGCGGCTTTCAAGGCTAAATACAAAAAGCCACCGGAGAATCAGGGTTGGGGCGACTACACGGCGATGAAGATCGTCGCTCAATCGATGAACGAGCTGAAATCGACCGAGTCGATCAAGATCGTGGAGCACCTGGAATCGGGCGCGAAATTCGACATCGCCAAGGTCCGGGAGGGCTATTTCCGCCCTTGGGATCACGAATTGATGCAGGAGATGTTCGCGATCACCGCCCTGCCGGCGGATCAGGTCAAGAACCCCTACGACATCTTCTCCTCGACCGGGCCGCTGCCGGGAGCCGGCGAGAGCCTGGAAGTGCTCGCCACGACCCGCGACGAGAACGCCTGCACCTTCGCGGCGTGAGGCGTTCATGCAGCTCGTCTTCATCCTGGAGCAGGTGCTCAACGGCCTGTTGATCGGCGTCCAGTACCTGTTGATCGCGCTCGGCCTGTCGCTGATCTTCAGCCTTGGCGGGATCGTCAATCTCGCCCATGGCGCCTTCTATGCCATCGGCGCCTACCTGACTGTGCTGCTGACGCCGTCGATCGGCTTCGGCGGTGCGCTGATCGCCTCGCCGCTGCTGGTCGGCGTGCTCGGCCTCCTCATCGAGCGCTTCCTCCTGCGGCGCTTCTACCGCGGCGACCCGACGCTCGGCCTGCTCCTCACCTTCGGGCTCGCCATGGTGGCCGAGCAGGCCCTGCGCATGGCGTTCGGGGCGGCGCCGGTGCCGTTCGGGATCCCGATGTGGCTGCGTGGGCAGGTCTTCATCGGTGACCTGATCTACTCGCGCTACCGGCTCTCGATCCTCGTTGTGGCGGTCGCCTGCGTCGCCGGCCTGTGGCTGCTCCTGACCCGCACCAGCTTCGGGCGGGTGGTCCGGGCGGGCGTGCAGAACCCCGACATGGTCGCGGCGCTGGGCATCTCGCTCCGTCCGTACATGACCGCGGTCGTGACGATCGCGGTCGGGCTCGCGGCGCTGGCCGGGACCATGATGGCCCCGGTCACCGGCGTCCATCCGGCCATGGGCGCCGAGATCCTTACCTTCGCCTTCGTGGTGGTGGTGATCGGCGGCCTCGGGTCGTTCTGGGGGGTGGTGCTCGCCGCCCTGATCGTCGGCGTCGTCCGGGGCCTCACCGCCTACGCCTACCCGCCGGCCACCGAGGCCGCCGTCTACGGCCTTATGGTGCTGGTCCTGCTGCTGCGCCCGCGCGGTCTGTTCGGCGAGCACATCGCCCGGTTCGAGTGAGCGGAGAGCGTCCCATGTCCGGAACCGCCGAGCCGCTGCCGCTCGCTTTGCCGCAGCGCGGCCTGATCCTGCGCGAGAGCCGCCAGCTCTGGGCGGCGCTCGCCGCCCTGATCGTCCTGCCCTTCGCCCTCGACGCGATCGGCCTGACCCTGATCACCGCCACCGACGTGGTGATCTTCGCCCTCGCGGTGCTGGGCCTCAACATCCTGGTCGGCTGGACCGGGCTGACCTCGTTCGGCCACGGGGCCTGGTTCGGGATCGGCGCCTACGCGGTGGCCATCCTCCAGACGCGGCTGTTCCCCGGCGACATGGCGCTGCCGTTGCTGGGTGCGCTGGCGATCACCGGGTTGGCTGCCCTGGTCGCCGGCGGCCTGATCCTGCGGCGGCGCGGGGTCTACTTCTCGCTTCTGACGCTCGCCTTCACGGCGATGCTCTACGCCATCGCGTTCCGCTGGACCGACCTCACCGGCGGCGAGAACGGCATCGGCAACCTCCACCGCTGGGCCGCGCTTCAGGAGCCCGGCGCCTACTACGCCGCCGTGTCGGGCATCGCCTTCGTGGTGCTGGTCGCGCTCTGGCGCTTCCGCCGCTCCCCGATGGGGTCCGTCCTGGTGGCGATCCGCGAGAACGAGCAGCGCGCCGGCTTTCTCGGCTACGCCACCAACCGCTACAAGCTCGCGGCCTTCGTGATCTCGGCGACGATCACCGGCCTTGCCGGGGCGCTCTCGGCCTATAGCCACCGCTTCACCTCGGCCGACCCGATCTCCATCGCCTTCTCGGGCGAGCTGCTCGCCATGGTGGTGATCGGCGGGATGCGCTCGTTCCTCGGGCCGGCGCTCGGCGCCCTGTTCTACATCCTGTTCCGGGAGTTCCTGTCGATCTACACCGCCGACTGGCTGCTGTATTTCGGCCTGCTGTTCGTCGCCTTCATCGTGTTCTCGCCGGATGGGCTCGTCGGCATTGCGGCGCGGCTTCTGAAGCCGTTCCGGCGTGTGCCGGCCGAGGGTGCCGCCATGTCGGCTCGCCGCGCCGGCGCCTCCGGCCGCGTCCCGGCCCGCTTCATCGCGGAGGGCCGCAATGTGGGACCGGTGCTGGTCGCCGACGACATCAAGAAGAGCTTCGGCCCCGTCGCGGCGGTCCGCGGCGTGTCGTTCGCAGTCGCCGACCGGACGCTCCACGCGCTGATCGGCCCGAACGGGGCCGGCAAGACGACGGCCTTCAACCTGCTCTCCGGGATGTTCCGGCCGAGCGCGGGCAGCATCCGCCTCGACGGCCACGAGATCGCCGGGCTGGAGCCGCACGCGATCACCCGGGCCGGCCTCGGCCGCTCGTTCCAGATCACCAACCTGTTCCCCGGCCTGTCGGTGGAGGAAAACGTCCGCCTCGCCGTCCAGGCGCGTCACCCGGCGCATTTCAGCCCCTGGCGGAACGCGCTGGCGATCCGCGAGATCGCCGACGACACGGCCGAGCTGCTGCGCTGGACCGGTCTCTCCGGCATCGAGCGGGCGGAGGCGGGCAGCTTGTCCTACGGCGGCCAGCGCCTGCTCGACATGGGTCTGGCGCTCGCCACGCGGCCCCGCGTGCTGCTGCTCGACGAGCCGCTCGCCGGCTTGGCGGCCGCCGAGCGCGAGCGCGTCGGCGACCTGATCAAGGCGCTCTCGGCCGACATCCCGGTGCTGCTGGTCGAGCACGATATCGACCGCGTGTTCCGCCTCGCCGACCGCGTCACCGTGATGGCCGACGGGGCCGTGCTGGTCGACGGCTCGGTGGCGGATGCCCGGGACGATGCCCGCGTGCAGGCCGTCTATCTCGGCTCGGGGACAGCGGCGATCGCCGCCAAGCCGCGCGCCAGCGCGGCCGAGGCGGAGACGCTGCTGGCCATGGAGGGCGTCGACACCTTCTACGGCAAGTCGCACATCCTCAACGGCGTGAATCTCGCGGTGCACCGGGGTGAGGTCGTGGCCCTGCTCGGACGCAACGGTGCCGGCAAGTCGACCCTGCTCAAGACCCTGATCGGCACCGCGCCGCCGGCCGCCGGCCGGATCGTGCTCGCCGGCAAGGACATCGCCGGACTGTCGCCGGACCGGATCGCCCGGCTCGGCATCGGCTATGTGCCGCAGGGCCGGGCGCTGTTCGCCGGGATGAGTGTTGCCGAGAATCTCGGCCTCGGTCGGCTCCGGCGGCTCACCGGCGCCGGGATCCACTGGGACGAGGACAAAGTGCTGGAGTTCTTCCCCCGGTTGAAGGAGCGCTGGACCGTAGACGCCGCGCGCCTTTCGGGGGGCGAGCAGCAGATGGTGGCTGTGGCCCGCGCGCTCTCGGGCGATACGCGTCTCCTCCTCCTCGACGAGCCTTTCGAGGGCCTGTCGCCGGCCGTGACCGAGGAGCTGTTCGAGGCCTTCGACCGCCTGCGCCGCGAGATCGCGATCATCCTGGTGGATCACCACCTCGACCTCGCTTTGGCGCTCTCCGACCGCACGGTCGCGCTGGAGCGCGGCAGCGTGCAATGGACCGGTGAATCGCGCCTCCTGCGCGAGGATCAGGAATTGAGGCGAAAGGTGCTGTGGCTATGACCGAGTCCGTCGCGATCGTCGGCGCCGGCCTGATCGGCCGGGCCTGGGCGATGATTTTCGCCCGCGCCGGGTGGAACGTGCGCCTGTTCGATGCCGCCGCAGGCGTCGCCGAAGCCGCCGTGCCGCTCTGCGCCGAGGGCTTGCGGACCCTCGCGGCCAACGGTCTCTGCCCCGACCCGGACGGTGCCGCGCGCCGCATCCGCGCCGCCGGAAACCTTGCCGACGCCCTCGACGGGGTCGTGTTCGTGCAGGAGAACGGCCCGGAGCGGCTCGACGTGAAGCAGAGCCTGTTCGCCGAACTCGACGCCCTGGCGCCGCCGGATGCCATCCTGGCCTCCTCGTCGTCGGCGATCCGCTGCTCGCTGTTCACCGAGGGCTTGGCCGGCCGTTCGCGTTGCCTGATCGGCCATCCGGTGAACCCGCCGCACCTGATCCCGCTGGTCGAGATCTCCGGAGCGCCGTGGACCGAGGCGGCGGCGCTGGAACGCGCCCGGACCATCTACGAAGCCATCGGCCAGGTGCCGATCACGGTGCTGAAGGAGATCGAGGGCTTCATCCTCAATCGGCTCCAGGGCGCGCTCCTGGCGGAAGCGTTCCGCTTGGCCTCGGAGGGCTATGTGACGCCGCAGGATCTCGACAAGACCGTCTCGGACGGTCTCGGCCTGCGCTGGAGCTTCATGGGGCCGTTCGAGACCATCGAGCTGAACGCGCCCGGCGGCATCGCCGATTATTGCGCCCGCTATACCGCCTTCTACAAGAACCTCGCGGCCGATCCGGCACCGCCGAGCGTCTACGAGGCACCGGCCACCGAGGCGATCCTGGCGAACTGGCAGGCCCCCGCCGACCTGCCCGCCCGCATGAACCGCCGCGACGCGCGGCTCGCGGCCCTGCGGGCCCACAAGGCTTCACAGAAGGACTGAGCATGGCCTCACAGCGGAAAGTCATCATCACCTGCGCGGTGACGGGCGCGATCCATACGCCCAGCATGTCGCCGCACCTCCCGGTGACGCCCGAGGAGATCGCCGACGCCGCCATCGGCGCCGCCGAGGCGGGCGCCGCCATCGTGCACCTGCACGCCCGCAACCCGGAGAACGGCCAGCCCGACCAGTCGCCCGAGGCCTTCGCCAAGTTCCTGCCGGTGATCAAGCAGCGCTCCAACTGCGTGGTGAACATCACCACCGGCGGCGCGCCGACCATGTCGATCGAGGAGCGCGTCCGCCCGGCCGCGACCTTCCAGCCGGAAGTCGCCTCGCTGAATCTCGGCTCGATGAATTTCGGCCTGTTCGGCATGCTCGATCGCTTCAAGGATCTGAAGCACCAGTGGGAGCGTGATTACCTCGGCAACAAGGACATCATCTTCCGCAACACGTTCGGCCAGATCGAGCACATCCTGACGACCTGCGGCCCGAACGGGACGAAGTTCGAGTTCGAGTGCTACGACACCGCGCACCTCTACAATCTGAAATACTTCTTCGACCGCGGTCTCGTGCAGGCGCCGCTGTTCATCCAGACCGTGTTCGGCCTCCAGGGCGGGATCGGCGCGCATCCGGACGACGTGATGCACATGAAACGCACCGCCGACCGGCTGTTCGGCGACCAGTACCGCTGGTCGGTGCTGGGGGCCGGCCGCAATCAGATGAACATCGCCGCCATGGCGGCCGCGATGGGCGGCAACGTCCGCGTCGGCCTGGAGGACAGCCTCTGGGACGGGCCGGGCAAGCTCGCCGAGACCAACGCGGCGCAGGTCCGCCGCGTCCGGTCGATCATCGAGGGTCTCGGCCTCGCGGTTGCCTCGCCCGACGAGGCGCGCGAGATCCTGGCGCTGAAGGGCGGCGACAAGGTCGCGTTCTGAACAAGCCGTCGATGGATGATACGTCGCCGGAGGTGCGACGCATCATCCTGGAACTGCTGATGCCCGCGCCCGCGAAGACGTCGGCGGTGCCTCACGGCGGCCCGAAAACCCGATCCAGATCCGCCTGCGCCGCGCCGTCGATCTCGAGGATCTTCAGGCGGCTCTGTTCGCCGGTAACGATGCGAACCGAGCCGCGGCTAACCTTCAGCGTCTTGGCGATCAGCGTCACCAGCGCCTCGTTGGCCGCGCCCTCGACCGGCGGGGCTGCGACGCGGGCCTTCAGGTAGGGCTGACCCTTCACGTCGTGAGCCCAGCCTTCCGCGGCGTCGCGGCCACCGCGCGGCGTGAGGCGCACCGCCAGCCGGATCGACACCGCAACGGTCTCAAAAAATCTTGCCGGGGTTCAACCGGTTGTCCGGGTCGAGCGCCCGCTTCACGAGCCGCATGACGGCGATCTCCGCAGGCGAGCGCGACAGCTTCAGCTTGGCCCGCTTCTCGAGCCCGATCCCGTGCTCCGCCGAGACAGACCCGTTCAGCGCCGCCAGGGGCTCGTAGATCGCCGCGTCGATGGCGGCGTTGCCGGCGGCGTCGAGGCGGGTCGTGTTCCAGTGCAGGTTGTTGTCGCCGATATGCCCGTAGACGACCGCCCGGCAGCCCGGAATCGCCGCGAGGCGGTCAAGCGCCCCGCGGACATAGTCATCCATCTTCGCAAGGGGCACGCTGACGTCGAAGGCGCGCTCGATCCCGTCGGCGTTGAGGTGCTCCACACGGTCACGGATGCGCCACATGCCCCGTCGCTGTTCCTCCGAGGAAGCGATCGCCGCGTCGAGGATCGTGCCCTCGTCCATCAGACCTTCGAGCATGTTGAGGAATCGGTCGGATTCCTCAGATACGCACTCGACCTCGATGATCGCGTAGAACGGGTAGTCGTGGCCGAGCGGCGGCGTCGCGCGCCCCGGTGCCGTCATCAGCCGGTAGAAGTCCGGCCACAACCCCTCGAAGGAGGAGACGCGCCCCTGAAAGGCGCTCTGGGCCGCCCGCAGCACCCGCGCCCCGTCGTCCAAGCTGGGGCAGGCGATGAGCGCGGTGGCGTAGCCCGCGGGTTCCGGACGCAGCCGCAGCACCGCCCGCGTGACGATGCCGAGCGTCCCTTCGGTGCCAACGAAGAGTTGCTTCAGGTCGAGCCCGGTGTTGTTCTTGATCAGCGGGCGCATGGACGACACCACCGTGCCGTCGGCGAGCACCGCTTCCAGGCCGAGCACCATCTCGCGCATCATGCCGTAGCGGAGCACCCGCAGGCCGCCCGCATTGGTGGAGATCGCGCCGCCGATCGTCGCCGAGCCGCGGGCGCCGAGGTCGAGGGGGAAGAACAGGCCGCTCGAAGTCGCTGCATCCTGCACGCTCTCGATGGTAGCGCCGGTGCCGACTACCACCGTCATGCCGAGCGGATCGACCGGCTCGATCCCGGTCATGCGTTCCGTCGAGAGCGTGATCTCGTCGGGCGCGCAGAGCGTGCCGTCGACGAGCCCGGTGGCGCCGCCCCGCGGCACCACGGCGACGCCCGCCGCGTGGCAGGCCGCCATGACGGCGCTGGTCTCGGCAGTGTTCCGCGGGCGGACCAGCGCGAGGGCCGCGCAGGGCTCGGCCGGCCGCGTCCAGTTGGCCGAGCGTCCGCGCAGCTCGTCGCCGGTGACGAGGCCGGACGGTCCGACGATCGCGGCGAGGCGGTCGAGGAAGGCGGCGTCGGTCATCGGCATCATCTCGGAGGGAACAAGCATCGTGTCGGGCGGGGCTCCGCCCGACGCTCTGTCACAGAATGCCGCGTGCCGCGAGGTTGCGCATCAGCGCGCGGGCGCCGAACGTCCAGGGCTCGCAGGCGTCGCATGGGCGCATGCGATTGACGAGGCTGCCGAGTTCCGGGCTCGCCACCACGACCCGGTCGCCCTCGGCGTGGGTGAATCCGAGGCCCGGACCGTGCCGGTCCTGGATCGGCGCGAACATCGTGCCGAGGAGGAGGAGGGCGCCGTCCGGGTAGTTGTGCGTACGGCCCATGAGCGCCTCCGCCAGCTCCTCCGGGTCGCGGCTGATCTCGGCGAGCGGCGAGGTCCCCTCCAGCCGGAACCCATCGGTGCCGACGACTTCTAGGGTGACGGTGGTGCGGCGCACGTCGTCGAGTCCGAACGTGTCGTCGAAGAGCCGCAGGAATGGACCGAGGGCGCAGGAGGCGTTGTTGTCCTTGGCCTTGCCGAGGAGCAGCGCCGACCGGCCCTCGAAGTCGCGCAGGTTCACGTCGTTGGCGAGCGTCGCGCCGACGATGCGCTGGTCGGAGGTGACGGCGAGGGCGACCTCGGGCTCAGGGTTGTTCCAGTGCGAGTCCGGGTGGAGGCCCGCATCCGCGCCGCAGCCCACCGCCGAGAGCGGCTGCGCCTTGGTGAAGATCTCGGCATCCGGGCCGATCCCGACTTCCAGGTACTGGCTCCAGGCCCCCTGCGCGACGAGCACGTCCTTCAGCGCCATCGCCTCCGGCGAGCCGGGCTTCAGCCGGCGCAGGTCGCGGCCGACCAAGCGCTCGACCTCGGCGCGGATCGCCGCGGCGGCGGCGAGGTCACCGCGGGCGCGCTCCTCGATCACCCGCTCCAGCATGGATGTGGCGAAGGTCACGCCCGCGGCCTTGAGGGCCTGCAAGTCCGCCGGCGCGAGGAGCCACGGCCGGGTTGCGTCGCGCTCGTCGGGCGAAGTGTTGCCCAGGATCGCGTCCAGGCTGCCGAGATCCGCGCCCTCGGCCGCCCGCAGGGCGGCACCGGGATCGCGGACCTCGCACAGGTCGCTGACCGTCGGGAACGTGGCGGTGACGTCGATGGCCCGCGCCTCGCCCGTCGCATCGGCGCGGATCGCCACGACGCTCGGGCCTGAGACGTCCGGCCGCCACACGCGGCCCACGAGGGCACCCCGGCAACCATCGGCAGGCAGAATTTCCTGCGCGGTCAGACCCGATGACGTCATGCGCTTCATTCCCCTGGATCTATGCCCGCGGCGCGCCCTGTCCGGAGGTCCGGGGCCCCTCGGGCAGCCACCCGCGACGCTCCGCAACTGAGCCTCCGGCGTCGAGGCCGGCGCGCGGATCCATAGCATTTCACGTCGGCCGTCATCCCCTCGCGTGTTTCACCGCGACGGCCTCGTCACCCGCCCCGAACGCATAGCCTGACAGATTGAAGTTTATCTGCAGCTTTGCC
The DNA here is from genome assembly GCF_017833295.1 of Methylobacterium sp. PvR107. NCBI lineage: Bacteria > Pseudomonadati > Pseudomonadota > Alphaproteobacteria > Hyphomicrobiales > Methylobacteriaceae > Methylobacterium > Methylobacterium sp. PvR107. The sequence goes on along the minus strand of NZ_JAFIBW010000001.1, from coordinate 1,684,469 downwards.
GTGGCACCCGCTTGCTTTCCTGCACACCGTCCTTTGTACTGAAGCTCTAGAGCCGCCGTCAGAGTGGCCGATATCGGGAGGAAGCATGGCCTCGGTGGGAATCCGCGAGGTTCGCAAGGCTTTCGGATCGACGAACGTCCTGCACGGCGTGTCCGTGGATATCCGGGACGGTGAATTCGTGATCCTGGTCGGCCCGTCGGGCTGCGGGAAATCGACCCTGCTGCGGATGATTGCCGGTCTTGAAAACATCTCCGGCGGCGAGATCCGTATCGGCGAGCGCATCGTGAACGATGTTCCGCCGAAGGAGCGGGACATCGCCATGGTGTTCCAGAACTACGCGCTCTATCCGCATCTCACGGTGCGCGAGAACATGGCGTTCTCGATGCGCATCCGGAAGGCACCGGCCTCGGAGATCGACCTGCGCGTCAACAAGGCGGCGCAGATTCTTGGGCTCTCGCATCTGCTCGACCGATATCCGCGTCAGCTCTCAGGCGGCCAGCGCCAGCGCGTGGCCATGGGCCGTGCGATCGTGCGCGATCCGCAGGTGTTCCTGTTTGACGAACCGCTTTCGAATCTCGACGCCAAGCTGCGCGTGGCGATGCGCACCGAGATCAAGGAACTGCACCAGCGGCTGAAGACGACGACCATCTACGTCACCCACGACCAGATCGAGGCCATGACCATGGCCGACCGGATCGTGGTGATGCACGACGGCGTGGTCGAGCAGATCGGACCACCGCTGGACCTCTACGACCGGCCCGACAACCTGTTCGTCGCGGGCTTCATCGGCTCGCCGGCGATGAACTTCGTGTCCGGGACGATCCGCCGGAACGGTCATCTCGTCTTCGTCAGCGACACGGGCCTTACAATCCCCCTCGACGCGGCGCCGGCGGGTGCGGATGGGCGGCGGCTGATCCTGGGCATCCGGCCCGAGCATTTCGACCTCACGCCGGACGGCATCGCCGCCGAGGTTGTGGTGGTGGAGCCGACCGGTTCGGAGACCATGCTGGCGGTGCGGGCGGCAGGCCATGACCTCACCTGTGTCCTGCGCGAGCGTGTCCGTGAGCTTCCCGGCGAGACCGTCTTCGTGCGTCCGAACCGGGTGCACCTCTTCGACGCCGAGAGCGGTCGCCGCCTGCCGGACTGACCTGCATCGAACAGCACCAGCCGACAGGGGCGGCACGCCTCCGCGGCAGACGATCCTCGAGGGAGTAGAACCCGATGTCTGGTCTTGATCGCCGTTCCCTCCTCACCGGCGCCGCCGCGGCGGGTCTCGCCGTCGGCGGTGACCTGCTGGGCTTTGCCAAGGCCTGGGCGCAGACCGCCGAGTGGAAGCCGGAGCCCGGTGCCAGCCTGTCGCTCCTGCGCTGGAAGCGCTTCGTGCCGAGTGAGGAGGAAGCCTTCCTGAAGATGGTCGATGCCTTCACCCAGGCGACGGGCGTCAAGATCACGGTCAGCAACGAATCCTACGACGACATCCAGCCGAAGGCGTCCGTAGCGGCCAATACCGGGCAGGGACCCGACATGGTCTGGGGCCTGTTCTCGTTCCCGGCGCTGTTTCCCGACAAGTGCGTGCCGCTGGGAGATGTCGCGGCCTCGCTCGCGAAGAAATACGGGCCCTGGTTCCCGTCCGCGGAAGCGTACGGCAAGGTCAAGGGCAACTGGATCGCGATCCCCGTCTCGTTCAACGGCGGCTATCCGAACTATCGCATCTCGGCGATGAAGAAGGCGGGCTTCGACAAGTTCCCGACCGACACGGCCGGCTTCCTCGAATTGTGCAGGGGCCTGAAGAAGAACAACACGCCGGCCGGCTTCGCCCTGGGCCACGCCACCGGCGACGGCAACACGTGGTGCCACTGGGCGCTCTGGTCCCATGGCGGCAATCTCGTGGACGCCAACGAGAAGATCGTCATCAACTCGCCGGAGACAGCCAAAGCGCTCGAATACGTGAAGTCGCTGTACGAGACCTTTGTGCCGGGCACGGTCTCTTGGAACGATTCCTCCAACAACAAGGCCTTCCTGGCCGGCGACCTGTACCTCACCAACAACGGCATCTCGATCTACGCGGCGGCCAAGAAGGACAACCCGAAGCTCGCCGAGGACATGGACCATGCGGTCTGGCCCGTCGGCCCCGTCGGCAAGCCGACCGAGTTCCAGCTCGCCTACCCGATCCTGGCCTTCAAGTATTCGAAGGCGCCCAATGCCTGCAAGGCCTTCATCGCATTCATGATGGAGGCGTCGAACTACAATCCGTGGCTGGAAGCCGCGCAGGGCTACCTGTGCGAGCCGCTGTCGAACTATCCGAAGAACCCGATCTGGACGAGCGACCCGAAGAACGCGGTCTTCGCCGAAGCGGGACGGCGCTCCCTGGCCGCCGGCGGCCTCGCGCCGGTCAGCGAGCGCATCGCCGCGGTGCTCGCCGACTTCGTGGTGGTCGACATGTTCGCGAGTCACTGCACAGGCCGCGAGGATGTGAAGGGCGCGATCAAGAACGCCGAGCGCGCGGCCACGCGCATCTTCCGGAACACTTGAGCCGGGAGCGGAGCCGAGATCATGGCGCACACGGCCCTGACACAGCCCGCCCCGGTCGCGGTTCCGACCCGCTCGGCCTGGGCGCGCCTGCGCGCGAGCCGCGGCTGGGCGGGCTTCTGGTTCATGCTGCCCACCGCGCTGATCCTCGGCCTGTTCCTGGCCTACCCGCTCCTGAAGGGCATCTGGCTGTCCTTCACCAATGCCCGGATCGGCCGCGACGGCGTGTTCATCGGCCTGGAGAACTACGCGTGGCTCTGGGACGACGACGTGTTCTGGCTCTCGGTGTTCAACACCTGCCTCTACACGGTGGTCGCCTCGGTGGTGAAGTTCGCGGTCGGCCTGTATCTCGCGCTGCTGCTCAACAAGAACATGCCGTTCAAGGCGATCGTCCGCTCGATCGTGCTGATCCCGTTCGTCGTGCCGACGGTGTTGTCGGCCATCGCGTTCTGGTGGATCTTCGACAGCCAGTTCTCGATCATCTCGTGGTCGTTGCGCCATCTCGGTGTCATCGACGGCAACATCGACTTCCTCGGCGAGCCCGCCATGGCCCGGGCCTGCGTGATCTTCGCCAATATCTGGCGCGGCGTGCCATTCATCGCGATCACGCTGCTCGCCGGCCTGCAAACGGTCTCGCCCTCGCTCTACGAGGCGGCGACGCTCGACGGCGCGTCGAATTGGCAGATCTTCTCGCGGATCACCCTGCCGTTGCTCACCCCAATCATCGCCGTGGTAATGACCTTCTCGGTGCTGTTCACCTTCACGGATTTCCAGCTGATCTGGGCCATGACCCGCGGCGGCCCGGTCAACGCCACCCATCTGATGGCGACGCTCTCGTACCAGCGGGGCATCCTGTCCGGGACGCTCGGCGAGGGCGCTGCCATCGCCACCGCCATGGTGCCGTTCCTGCTCGCCGCCATCGGCATCTCGTGGTTCGGCCTGCAGCGCCGGGCCTGGCAGGCCGGAGAGTCCGACCGATGAGCACGCCCGCCCCGCCGGCCCACGCCGACCCGCGGCTCGCGCCCGTCCTGGAGGCGCAGCCGGCCGGGATCACCGACAACTCGGAGGGGATGGCTTATCTGGAGCGCCTGCCCCGGCGGCTGGTGACAACCTACCTGCCGCTCCTCGTCATTCTCGTCGTGCTGCTGTTCCCGTTCTACTGGATGGCGCTGACGGCCATCAAACCGGACGAACAGCTGATCGACATGGAGCGGTTCAACCCGTTCTGGGTCGTGGATCCGACGTTCAAGCACATCCACAAACTGCTGTTCGAGACGCAGTACCCGCGCTGGCTCTGGAACACCATGTACGTGTCGGTGGCGGCCACGGCACTGTCCCTGTTCGCCAGCGTGCTGGCCGCCTATGCCTGCGTGCGGGTCCGCTATCGGGGCGCCGGCTGGGTCGGCGCGGCGATCTTCCTCGCGTATCTCGTGCCGCCCTCGATCCTGTTCATCCCCCTCGCCACCATCGTGCAGGCCTACGGCCTGTTCGACTCGCCGATCGCGCTGATCCTCGCCTACCCGACGATCCTGATCCCGTTCTCGACTTGGCTCCTGATGGGCTACTTCAAGACGATCCCCTACGAGCTGGAGGAATGCGCGCTGATGGACGGCGCCAGCCGCTGGCAGATCCTGACCAAGATCATCCTGCCGCTCGCCTTCCCGGGCCTGATCTCGGCCGGGATCTTCTCGCTGACCCTGTGCTGGAACGAGTTCATCTACGCGCTGACCTTCCTGTCCTCGACGCAGAACAAGACGGTGCCGATCGCCGTGGTCAGCGAATTCGTTGACGGCGACGTCTACAAGTGGGGCTCGCTGATGGCCGGCGCGCTGCTCGGCTCCCTGCCGCTGGTGATCCTCTACTCCTTCTTCGTGGAGTATTACGTCTCCGCGCTCACCGGCGCCGTGAAGGAGTGACCCTCCGCCGAGGCCGGCCGCACAAGCACGGATGAATCCGGAGACGGTCACGCCATGGCCCATTTCCTCAATGCCCGTGCCACCCTGGTCAACGACGCCGTCGACGGGCTGCTGGCCGCCAGCGGCGGCCGCCTCGCCAGGCTCGATGGCGATCCGAACATCCGCGTCGTGCTGCGCGCCGAATGGGAACCCGACAAGGTCGCCGTCGTCTCGGGCGGCGGCTCCGGTCACGAGCCGGCCCATGCCGGGTTCGTGGGGCCCGGCCTCCTCAGCGCGGCCGTCTGCGGCGACGTCTTCGCCTCGCCGAGCGTCGATGCGGTGCTGGCCGGCATCCTGGCGGTGACAGGGCCCGCCGGCTGTCTGCTCGTCATCAAGAACTATGCGGGTGATCGCCTGAATTTCGGGCTGGCCGCCGAGCGAGCCCGGGCGCTGAGCCGCAAGGTCGAGACGGTCGTGGTCTCGGACGACATCGCGCTACCGGACGCCAAGCAGCCCCGCGGCATCGCCGGCACCCTGTTCGTCCACAAAGTCGCGGGTCACGCGGCTGAGGCCGGTCAGCCGCTTGAGGCGGTGGCGGCATGCGCGCGCCGGGCAGCCGCCGCGGCGAAATCGCTCGGCATTGCGCTCTCGACCTGTACCATCCCCGGTTTGCCGCGCAGCGAGCGTCTGGCGGAGGGACAGGCCGAGCTCGGCCTCGGCATCCACGGCGAGCCCGGCGCTGAGCGCATCACGCTGCCCAAGGCGAGCGACCTGGCCCGAATGATGGGCGCGCGCCTTTCCGCGGCCGCCACGGGCCCCGACCGGTTGGCGCTGCTCGTCAACAATCTCGGCTCGGCCTCCGCGCTGGAGATGCAGGTGCTGACGCAGGCCGTGCTCGCCACCGGTCTCGGATCGCGCGTGCGCCTGCTCATCGGGCCCGCGCCCCTGATGACGGCGCTCGACATGCACGGTGCCTCGCTGTCCGTCCTGCCGCTCGACGACGAACTCGAAGCGGCGCTTCTCGCGCCCGTGCCGGTCCCGGCCTGGCCCGGCGCCGTGCGGGTCTGCGCGCCGGTCCTGCGCCCGGTGCCTGACGGGCTCGCGGGCGAGGCGTTCACCCCCTCGCGCGATTCGGTAACGGCCGGCCGGATCGAAGCCGTCGCGGGGGCACTGATCGCGGCCGAAGCGGCGTTAAACGCCCTCGACGCCAAGGTCGGTGACGGCGATGCCGGCACGACCTTCGCGGGCGCGGCGCGCGCGGTTCAGGCCGATCTCGACCGGCTGCCGCAAGCCGATCCCGCCGCCCTGTGCCGAGCCCTCGCCGAGCGGATCGGCCGGGCGGTGGGCGGATCGAGCGGCGTGCTCGGATCGATCTTCTTCGCCGCGGCCGCCTCCGCTTTGGCCGCCGGCGCGGCGTGGCCGGACGCCCTGGCCGAGGGGGTAACTCGGGTTCAGGGTTACGGCGGCGCGAATCGAGGCGACCGGACGCTCCTCGACGCCCTGATTCCCGCGGTCGAGGCCCTGAGATCCGGCGATCTCCGGGCCGCCGCCGAGGCTGCGCGCGCGGGTGCCGACGCCACGGCCCGGATGGACCGCGCCGGCGCCGGCCGGTCCAGCTACCTCACTGCGGGCGACCTCGCGGGCGTGCAGGACCCGGGAGCGGCCGGCGTGGCGGCGGCCTTCGCGGCCCTCGCCGGCGCGCGGAATACGATCTGACGATCGATAGGGACGGGGAGGCTTCATGATGCGGCTGACGATGGCGGCGCTGGCGCTCGGTGTCTTGCTCGGCCTGCCGAGCGGCGCCCGCGCGCAATGGGCGATCCCCGATGAGGTGAAGACCGTCTCGGTCGGCGGATATCCCCTCGCGTATCGGGAAACCGGATCCGGCGAGCCGATCGTCCTGGTGCACGGCTCGCTCGGCGATTATCGGATCTGGTACGCCCAGGCGCCGGACTTCTCGAAGGAGTACCGGGTCCTGTCCCTCAGCCTGCGCCACTATTATCCAGAGCGCTGGAACGGTGTCGGCGAGGACTTCTCCATCGCCCGGCACGCCGCCGACGTGGCGGCCCTGATCCAGCGGCTCAACCTCGGTCCGGTCCACCTGCTCGGCCATTCCCGCGGCGGCGCTGTGGTGCTGACGGTGGCCAAGGCGCATCCCGAGCTGATCAAGACGCTCATCCTGGAGGATGCCAGCGGGATGGAAGGGCTGCTCTCCGAGACGCCCGAGACGAAGGCGATGGCCGGCGAGGTGAAGGGGCTGGTCGCGCGGCTGCGGGAGAATTTGGCCGCGGGCGACAAGGAGAAGGCCGGCCAGGAATTCACCGATGGCCTGAACGGGCCAGGCACCTGGGTGAAGCGCTCGGCGCTCCAGAAGGAGATCCTGCTCGACAACCTCGGCACCGGCGTCGACAGCGGTGAGCGCGGGCACATCACCTGTGCGGACATCGCCAAATTCGAATTCCCGATCCTGACGCTCACGGGCGAGCGCAGTCCCAAACGCTACCCGGAAGGCTTCGCGGCGGCCCGGACCTGCAATCCGTCGCTCCCGGCCGCGATCGTGATCCCCAACGCGGCGCACGCCATGAACCGGGACAACCCGGATGCCTTCAACGCGGCCGTACTGGACTTCCTGGCCCGCCACCGCGGGACGCCGCAGCCTGCGTCCGCGACCCGCTGAGTGCAGGTGCAGACTCCGTTTGACCCGCGGTCCGGCTGGGCCTACGCCACCGCGCCATGAGGTGCGGCCATGCGCCGGGAGCCTTCGCCATGCGAACCTGCCTGATCCTCGACGATTACCAGCAGGCGGCGCTGGCGCTCGCCGATTGGGGACGCCTCTCCGGGCAAGTCGCCGTCTCGTCGGTCTCTGACCACATCGCGGATCGTGACTCCCTGATCGCGCGCATCGACCAGGCCGAAATCCTCGTGATCATGCGGGAGCGGACGCCGTTCCCGGCGGCGCTGCTGGAGCGGCTGCCCCGCCTGGAGCTGCTGGTCACCAGCGGGATGCGCAATCTCGCCATCGACGTCCCGGCGGCCAAGGCCCGCGGGATCACGGTTTGCGGAACGGAATCGAGCCCGACACCGCCGACCGAGCTGACCTGGGCGCTGATCCTCGCGCTCGCCCGCCAGCTTCCGCTGGAGCACCAGAATCTCCGCAACGGAGGGCCGTGGCAGAGCACGATCGGAATCGATCTCGCCGGCGCCACCCTGGGCGTACTGGGCCTCGGCAAGCTCGGCAGCCGCGTTGCCGAGATCGGGCGCGCCTTCGGCATGCGGGTGATCGCCTGGAGCCCAAACCTTGATGACGGCCGTGCCGCGGCGGCCGGCGTCGAGCGGGCGGCCTCGAAGGAGGCGCTGCTCGAGGCGAGCGACGTCGCTACGATCCATCTTGTTCTGGGTGATCGGACGCGCAGCCTCCTCGGCGAAGCCGAGCTGCGCCGGATGCGGCGGGACGCGATCCTGGTGAATACTTCCCGGGCGCCGATCGTCGATCAGGCGGCCTTGGTGCGCGCGCTCACGGAGGGATGGATCGCCGGTGCCGGCCTCGACGTGTTCGAGACCGAGCCTCTGCCCCCGGACAGCCCGTTCCGCAGTTTGCCGAACGTGCTGGCGCTGCCGCATCTCGGCTACGTCTCGCGCAACAACTATCGGACCTTCTTCACACAGGCGGTCGAGGATATCGAGGCGTGGATCGCCGGATCGCCGATCCGGACACTCGCCTGACGCTACTCCGCGCGCGGATCGAGGGCATCGGCGAGCCCGTCGCCCAGGAGGTTGAGCGCCACAAGCGTGGCGATCAGGAAGGCCGCCGGGGCGGCGAGCAGGTGGGGTGCTGCCTCGATCGACCGCGCGCCCTCGGCGATCAGCACGCCCCAGCTCGCCTGCGGCTCCTGCACGCCGAGGCCGAGGAACGACAGGAAGCTCTCCAGCAGGATCACCTGGGGGACGAGCAGCGTCGCAGTCACCGCCACCGGCCCCAGCGTGTTGGGAACAATGTGGCGCAGGATGATGCGGCGCGCATCGAGCCCGAGGGCGTAGGCGGCGCGCACGAAGTCGCGCGTGCGCAGCGACATGGTCTGGGCGCGCACGACGCGCGCCATGTCGAGCCACTCGACGGCCGTGATCGCCACCAGCATCAGCAGGACACTCGGCCGGAAGAACACCAGCAGCAGGATCACGAAGAACACGAAGGGTAGGGCGTAGAGCACGTCGACAAACCGCATCATCACCGCGTCGACGGCGCCGCCCAGGAACCCCGCCGTGGCGCCATAGAGAACGCCGATGAGCAGCGCCGCGAGGCTTGCCACGAGGCCGATCGCCAGCGAGATCCGGCCGGCCACGAGGCAGCGCGTGAGGAGATCGCGGCCCTGGATATCGGTGCCGAGCGGGAAGTGCAGGCGCCGGAGCGGCACGGCCACGATGAGGCTGCGGCCCGAATCCCGCTCCTCCACGACCTCCGGCGCATCGAACAGCGCCGAGCGCGGCAGGTAGACGAGGCTGCGACGGTCGACGCCCGCGTCGGAGCCGAGCGTCAGGCGCAGGGAATCACCGTCCCGTGCCACAGCGTCGAGCCGGGCGCGCATCCGGAAGGCGAGACGTTCCAGCGCCGGGCCGAGATGCGCGGCATCCGGCTGCGTCGTCAGCCCGGCCGGAAGCTGCCGAAGATCCGGATAGGCGCGCTCGGGATCGTGTCCGGTCAGCGCCGGTCCGATCAGGCAGGCGAGGGCGATCAGGACCAGCACGGCAAGGGACGCCATCGCAGTGCGCTCCCGTGCAAGGCGCCCCAGGGTTCGGCGGGCGGGCCCCGCCGGGGTCGGCACGACGCTCAAATCCCGGCACGCAGGCGCGGATCGAGCCACGCGCAGGCGAGGTCGGCCGCGATGTTGAGGGCGATCACCAGCCCGGCGACCAGCAGCACCGTGCCCATCACCAGCGTGTAGTCGCGATTGAGCGCGCCCTCGACGAAGTAGCGGCCGATGCCCGGCAGGCCGAAGATGGTCTCGACCACGATCGATCCCGTGAGCAGGGCCGCCGCGAGGGGCCCGAGATAGGCCACCACCGGCAGCAAGGCGCCCCGCAGGGCGTGCCGCGTGACCCGAGCTGGCGGTAGGCCGAGGCTGCGCATCGTGCGCACCGGCTGCGTGCGAAGCACCTCGGCGAGCGAGGCGCGGGTCAGCCGCGCCAGGGCGCCGATCTGCGGGAGCGCCAGGGTGATCACCGGCAGGACGAGGTGGCTTGGGGCGCCGTCGTTCCAGCCGCCGAGGGGTAGCCAGCGCAGCGTCAGCCCGAAAGCGATCTGAAGCAGGGGCGCGACCACGAAGCTCGGCAGCGACAGGGTCAACGCCGCGCCGATGCCGAGGAGACGGTCGATCACGCCACCGCGTCCGAGCGCGGCGGCGACGCCCAGGCTCACGCCGAGTCCGGTGGCGAGAGCGAGGGCGAGGGCGCCCAGGGTCGCCGAGACCGGGAGGCCTCGGGCGATCAGGTCGAGGACGCTCATGTCGCGGAACGAGAAGGACGGTCCGAGATCCCCCTGCAGCAGCGAGGCGAGATAGCTGCCGAACTGTTCGATCAGCGGCCGGTCGAGGCCGTAGACGCGGCGCAGATTCTCCATGGCGGCCGGTGCCAGGGGTCGTTCCAGATCGAACGGGCCGCCGGGCGCGAGGCGCATCAGGAAGAAGCTGACGGTGATGACGGCGAGCAGAGTCGGCACCGCCTGCGCGAGGCGGCGCAGGATGAAGCGGATCACGCGGCGAGCCTCAGGAAGCGCGTCGGCGCAGCGTTGCGCAGATTCGGATGATAGCCGTGCAGCCGCGGCGCGATCAGCGCCTTGGACCGGTAATGCATCAGCGGGATCCAGGGCAGTTCACGCAGCGCGATCGTCTCCGCATCGTAGAGCAGGTCGGCGCGGCGGCCGAGGTCGCGCTCCGCGGCGGACCGCGCCATGAGATCGTCGTAGGCGGCATTCGACCAGCGGCCGGCATTCATGCCGTCATTCCCGCTCTGGAGCAGGAACAGGAAGTTTTGCGCGTCGGAATAGTCGGCGATCCAGCTCATGCGCGCGACGTCGAAGTCGCCGCCGTCGCGCAGGTAGGCGAAGTGCGTCTTGGCGTCGGTATAGACGAAGCGCGTCCTGATCCCGAGATCGCGCCACATTTCGGCAATCGCCACCGCGACGGTGCGGTTGTTGTCGCTGACGTTGAACCGATATTCGACGGTGAGGGGGTTGCCCGGGCCGAAGCCGGCCTCGGTCAGCAGCCGGCGCGCTTCAGCCTCGTGATCGATCGGCAGGCCGAGGCGCCCCGCGGTCTCGCGCGGCGTCCGGTAATTGTCGAGGCCGGGTGGGCAGAGGGAATAGGCTGGGCTCATAGTGCCGCCGTTCAGCCCGTCGGCGAGGTACTCGCGGTCGATCACGAGGGACAGGGCCTGCCGCACCCGCCGGTCCGAGAACGGCGCCTTGCGCGTGTTGACCACCAGAGCCGCCAGCCCGAGCGCGGGTCCGAGAACCACCTGGGAGCCGAAGCGGCGGCGCAGGTCGGCGATCTGGTCGACCGGCAGATCCGCCAGCGAATCGATCTCGTCGGCGGCGTAGCGGCGCACGGCTGCCGCCAGGTCGGGTGTCGGCAGGAACGCGACCTGCCGGATCGCCAGACCGGCGGCTGCGGGATGATGCGGATTGGCCTCGAGCGTGATCGCGCCGCCTGGCACCCTGTCGCGGAGGCGGTAGGGGCCGTTCGTCACGAGGTTGCCGGGCCGCGTGAACGACTCGCCGTAGCGCTCGACCGAGGCTCGATGGACGGGCAGGGCGGTCTGATGCGTCAGAAGTTCCAGGAAATACGGCGTCGGCTGTTCCAGGGCGATCGAGAGGCGAAGCGGCCCTTCCGCCTCGACCGCCAGCGCATCCGCGGGCATCTCGCCGCGGTTCACCGCCGCGGCGTTCCGGATCGGGAACAGGATCTCGGCGTATTTCGCCCCCGTTTTCGGGTCTAGGATACGGCGAAGCGAGTAGACGAAATCCGACGCGGTGACGGCCTCGCCGTTCGACCAAAGGCCGTCGGGCCGGAGATCGAACCGGAAGGTCAGCCCATCCGGGGAGACGGTCCCTGCCTGGGCGGCACCCGGGATGATGGCGCCGCGATTGTCGTAGGTGAGAAGGCCGTCACAGAGATCGCGCAGGATATGCGCCTCCGCCACCGTCGACGAGCGGTGGGGATCGAGGGTCTCCGGATCGGCGTCGTTCCCGCGCCGGTAGAGCAGATCGGCCGCGCGAGCGGGGCGCACCGCACACAACGCGGCCGCGCCGGCCAGCCAGTCGCGCCGGCGCAGGTGCATGGTCAGGCGCCGGTCTCCGGAACCAGACCGGCCGCCTCAATCCCCGCAACCGCGCAGATCTCGTCATTGTCCGACGTGTCGCCGGAGATGCCGATCGCGCCGAGGAGGCGTCCCGCGCCGGAGCGGATCAGGACGCCGCCCGGGACCGGGACCAGGGCGGCAGGGCCAGCCAGATGGGTCACGGCCGCCACGAAATACGGCTGTGCCTCCGCGCGGGCATGGATCGCGCGCGAGCCAAGACCCAGCGCCAGGGCGCCGTTGGCCTTGCCGGAGGCGATCTCGGCGCGGCGCAGGGAGGTTCCGTCCTCGACGCAGACGGCTTTCAGCGCGCCGCGGGCATCGTAGACGACGACGGCCAGGGGCTTCAGGTTGCCGGCCCGCGCCTCCCGAAGGGCGGTATCCACGATCGTGCGGGCGGCCTCTAGAGTCAGGTCGAGCATCGGATTCCCGTACAGGCGCCGCACGGTGCAGCGGTCACTTCCTTACGGGATCGTGGTGTCGGCGGTCCACCACGCGCAATTGCTGCACCATGATGCCGATCAGCTCCGCGTCTTCTCGGCGGTGTCGTCCGGCCCGGCTACAGGATCAGCCGGGTTGACTGAAGCGCGCCGCGCCGAGCTCCGCCAGGAACGCGTCAAAGCCCGCCGTGACCGCGTCCGGCTGCTCGAAATGGGGGAAGGCGCCGGTCGGCAGGGTCTCGACGCGCCAGTTCGGCCGGTCGGCGACGCGGGGTACCAGCCGGTAATCGACGAAATCGCCGCGCACGCCGTAGACCATCCAGACCGGCAGGCGCAGTTGCTCGTAGAGGCGGGTCGCGTCGGTGGGAAACAGGTGTCCGGCGATGAAGCACCACGGCGCGTGCTCCGCGCCCGGCTGATGCGCGGAGGCATAATCGTAGTCGAGCAGGTCCTCGTCGATGTCAGGCGAGCCGAAGGTCTTCTGGAGGAAGAAACGCATGCTCGGCCGCGTGATCAGGGCATCGAACAACGGCCGGCCGAAGGGTGGCCGGTCGAGGGCATCGCGCAGCCAGTCACGCCCGCGATGTCCGTCCGGCGGACCCTCGCCCGAGAGTCGCGCATCGAAGCCCGTCGGGCTGATCAGGGCGAGGCTGCGGTAGGCGTCGGAGCGCTCCAGGCTGGCGCGTGCCAGGAAGGAAGCGGAGAGCGACAGGGCCAGGGCATCGATCGCACAACCGCCGTGGCGTTGCCGGATCTCGTCCACCGCCGCATGGATGGCCTCGACCATCAGGCGCGGCGTGTAGCGGCGCCGGGACCGTTCGGAGAAGCCGAAACCCGGCAGGTCGAGGGCGTAGACCGGGCGGCGGCTCCGGCAGTGGAGATAGAGCGGACGCACCTCGTAGGCGTTGGCCGCCGCATTGATCGAGTGGATCAGCAGGAGCGGCACGCCCTCCGCCTCCGCGACGCTGTACAGCGAGAGACCCCCGGCGCGCCGGCTCATGATCCGCTCGTGCCGGCCGGGCAGGGCGGGCGGCAGCGGCATGTGCCGGTCCACCCGCAGACGGCTCCAGGCGACGAGGCCGGCGGCCGTGCCGAGGAGGGTCAGGCCCGCTGCGGCCGCGAAACGGCCCGCACGATTCTGGTCCCGGGACTGCAGGCTCATGGGGCACCTCGCCTCGATCCCGCGCGCTCAAGCGGTGCGCGACAACGCCGAAGAGGCAGGGAAGTGCCCGGCCTGAACCCGAACGTTCGCCGATCTAGGAAGCGTGGCCGGCGAAGCTTCCGGCGTTCACGGCCGGGACACGGGCCGCGGCGCGGGTGGCGGCATCGCTGCGGCCCGCCGCGTCGCGCATGAACTCGACGGTCGGCGGATCGTTGCGCCAGCCCTGGACACGCTGAGAGATCAGCAGGCTGCGCTCGCGGCGTTCGTAATTCGCGAACGAGGCCGCCACGAACTCGGCCCGGCTCATGGTGCGGGCCGGGCCGGACCGGCGCGTCTCCGCCTTGAAGAACAGGGCGCTGCCGGGAATGCCGAAGTGCTGCGCGATCTCGGGATAGACTGGCCAGCTGCCCTGGCCGCCAAGATCGTCGGGCAGGAAGGCGTCGAGATCGCATTCCTCGAACGAGATCCCGGCTTTCGTCAGCAGGCCGCGGGCGAGGTCGGCGACGACGTAGAGCTTCGTGTGGTTGATCGAATGCATGAAGCAGCCGCGCCGCGCCCAGCGCGTGAGATGCGTGTCGAGGTCGTAACCCGCCTGCACGCCCAGGCTGCGCAGATAGGACACCGACTCGTCCCAGAGGTCGTAATAGCCGAGGCGCTCGAAGACCGGCTCGGCGAAGAGCCGGAGCGCCTGGGCCTGCGAGAAGCCGGACAGGTAGGCGAACAGCGTGATGGCCGAATGCGAGTGGCCCATCGGCCCGGAGATCAAGCCGTTCAGGGTTACGTGATCCTGCACGCCGACATGGACCAGATCCGGATGATAGGCGCTGAACACGATGGTCGGTATCAGCCGGACCTTCGGATGCGTCCGCAGCGTGTCGATCGTGCCGCCACCCTTGAAGCGGGGCAGGTAGATGCTGGAGAAGACGTGGTCATACCCGTCCGCGTGCGCCATCAGGTCGGCGAGGCGCGGAAAGCGGCGGGCGGCCGAGAACGCCGAGACGAAATCCACCTGCGCGTTCGGCAGAAGGTAGCGCATAGCCTTCGCGATGGACCCGGCCTGGCACACGCCGATCACGAGGATGCGCGGGGAGCCGGTCCGCTTCTTCCCGAACTGCGCGAGCCGGTGCCGCGCGCGCCAAAGGCTATCGACGGTCAACATGCCGCTTCTCTCGCATGTCCGCGGGCGACGGGCAAACGGGACCGGCCGAGCCTATGCGGAAATCGCGGCCCGATGACCGATAGAAACCGCTTTTGGTGGCGGTGTCCGCCTTGCATCCCGCAAGCCCTTCACGCCGAAGAGATCAAACGTGCAGGATGGGCGTGACTTCGACGGCAATGCCGGCCGCGATCACCGAGATCGAGCGGGCGACGCTGCGCAGGATCACCGCGCGCATCCTGTCGTTCCTGATTGTCGCCTACTTCGTGATCTTCGTCGAACAGGTGAATGCCGGCTTCGCGGCGTTGCCGATGAACCACGATATCGGCCTGTCGGCCGCGCAACGCGGGCTCGTCGGCCTCCTGCTCTACGTGACCTATGCCCTGTGCGAGGTCCCGAGCAACCTCGCCGTGGAACGGTTCGCCGCCCGAATCTCGAAGGCCCAAATCATGATCACCAAGGGCTGGGGGAGCTACCCGCTCGGGCTCCTGCCGCCGGTCGTGCTTTCGGGAGCCGGCTGCCTGCTAGTCCTCGGTCTCGGGCAGGGACGCGCCCCAGCCGCTCGACCGTCTTGGATATGAACGGCTTCGCGTGCTGAGGATGATCGGTCGGCAAGATTAGCATCTGCCGATCCATGCCGAATGACAGATTGGTGGAGACGGCGTGTTCGAACGTGACGAGAAGTTAATGCCTGAACGTCCCGATATTTTGCGTATCCTGAAAGATTAGTTGATACACTGAGCCTCCCTGTTGACGATCTGTGCTTGGATATGCATTGTTGAGTCCATAGAGCATGAAGCTCAAACACGGAGCAGCCGCGGGCATGATGGCCGTTGGTTGTCCTACGTTCGAGGCGTCCGTCGCTCTTTTCCCTTCGCAATCAGAATAATGACGTGTGTCCGCCCGCACGGACCCGCATTTTCTTGGCCGGGCCAGTGCGCTTTCACGTTACTTCGAGTCTGCGCTCGAAACGGCGTGCACGGTGATCGGACCTTACAGAACTGACACGCGAGACCGGCTTTGGATCATAACAGGCACACTATTGATCGCGCGTGCTAAATTTTCGAAAATATACCTGGCCAGCCAGCTGTATCGCGCCAAAATGCACATGACCCAAGATGAGATCTGTATCGACCAGGGGGTTATATTTTGAAGGATTGCGGCTTGCGTCGTGGCGAGGGCATCGGGTTTCGCATCGGCTCCAATGGCTGGAGACTCTGAGATGGATCACTTATTTCCGGCGGCTGCGCTTTCCGGGACCGCACTGAAAACACCGCATTTCGAGCACGCCGCGCTGCCCCTCACCAAAGAGGTCAATCCGAGTGTGCCCGTCGCCCTCGATCCTCGGTCGATCCTCACGCTGTCGCCCGAGGTTGCCGGAGCCGTGCTGTCGCTGGTCGAGGCGAAAACGCCGGCGGTCGCGGCGGCCGATTTCGATGTCCGGTTTGGTCGTGGACCGCAGGTCACCGGTTCTGTGATGGCGAGTGCGGTGGCAACGACGCCCGTCGTGTCGCCGGAAACGACGAAAACGACCGCCGCCGCAAACCGGAACTGGAGCGAGGACGTGCGGCTCGACCATACGCAGTTCCGAAAGGTCGGGGTGGACACGTTCGTTCGATACGACAATCCGCGCGTGATGGCGGCCTGGAGCGCCGCATTCCCGAACATCGCAGGGCGGAAATTCCGCGGCCAGCAGCTTGCGGATGCCGATTTCAAGACCGCCCTCAGCAAGATTGCCGCCGATGGCGGCTTCAATGGGCTTGAGAAGGATATCTATCTGCTCTGCAACGACGTGCATTTCAAGATTTTCAGCGAGAATCATCCTGAGACGCACATCAACTGGATCAATGTCGATAACGATGACATTATACTGTTCTGGCCACTGGATACCGACCAGAAATAAGCCCGGTTCCGCGATCCGGCATCGTGTGTTCGCGATGGCCTGATGCCGGACCCGCCGCCCGCTTTCTCGCGCAAGATCCTGCCTTCCGGCTGGGGTGGGTTTGGTCTGTTCAGAGCACGGGCAGGATGGCCCTGAGATGCGCGGCGAAGGCTCGCGTCAGAGGCGAGGCACGCCGCGCGTCCAGGCGGATCGTGAGGCCGATCGCGGGCAAGCTCGGCAATCCGCTCGCGCGGGACTGGATGCGCAGGTCAGGCGGCACCGCGGCGCGGGTCAGCACGGCGACGGCCTGACCGGACCGGGCCACGGCGAGGAGGCCGGAAAGACTGCCGCTTGCGTAAGCGAGCCGGTAGGCTTGCCGAACACGGCCGAGGGCCGCAAGGGCCGCCTGATGATCGAGCGTGTCGGGGTCGCCGAGCGCAAGCGGCAATGGGTCCGGCCAATGCGACGGACCGTCCCGTGCGGCGACCCAGACGAGTTCCTCGCGTCTGAGGATTTCCCGGTCGGCACCGAGGGGCATCGAGATCAGCGCAAGGTCGAGACCGCCTCGGTCCTGGCGCTCGACGAGACGCGGCGTCGCGGCGCAGACCACCTCGATCGCGGCAGCCGGATGATGTTGCGCGAAGCCGCGCAGGAGCGCCGGCAGGAAGGCCTGCGCGTAATCGTCCGGGCATCCGAAACGCAGGCTTCCGATGAGGCTCCGGCCCGACAATTCGGCCACGGCGTCATCGTGCGAGACCAGGATCCGGCGCGCATGGACCAGAAGGCGCTCACCCTGCACGGTCAGCAGCACGCCGCGTCCGGTTCGTGTCAGAAGCGGCTGATCGACCAGCGCCTCGAGGCGCTTCATCTGCATGCTCAGGGCAGCCTGGCTGCGGCCGACCCGCTCCGCGGCCCGACTGAGGGCGCCCGTTTCCGCCACGACCGCGAAGCTGCGCAGAAGGTCGATATCCAGGAGGGTGGGCATAAGGATACCTGAACTCTCGGTTCAGCACTATAAGCTACAAAGCGCGGTGATCCGGTCCTAGCATGGCTGAGCTGAGCCATCGAGCAGGACCGATCATGACGCGGAACGCGGACGCGGATTTCTGGGACCGGGCGCGCCGGCATCTTGTGCGGTACGGCGGTGTCTTCGCCCCCCTGATCATCGAGAAGGCGGCCGGCAGCTTCGTCTACGATGCCGACGGTCGGCAGATCCTCGACTTCACCTCCGGCCAGATGAGCGCGATCCTGGGCCACGGCCACCCCGAGATCGCCGCCGTGGCCGCGCATCACGTCAGCCATCTCGATCACCTGTTCAGCGGGATGCTGAGCCGGCCTGTCGTCGATCTCGCGACGGAGCTGGCCCGGCTGGCGCCGGGCCGCCTCGAACGATCGATGCTGCTGACTACGGGCGCCGAGGCGAACGAGGCTGCCCTGCGCATGGCAAAGCTCGCCACCGGCGGCTGGGAAGTGGTGAGCTTCGCTCAGTCCTGGCACGGCATGACGGCCGGCGCCGCCTCAGCCACCTACAGCGCGGGCCGCAAGGGCTACGGCCCGGCCCCGGCCGGGTCGTTCGCGATCCCGGCGCCGAACGCCTATCGTCCGACCTTCGAGCGGAACGGCTGCCCGGACTGGCAGACGGAGCTGGATTACGCCTTCGCGCTGGTCGACCGGCAGTCGACCGGCAATCTCGCCGCGTTCCTGGCCGAGCCGATCCTCAGTTCCGGCGGCATCATTGCGTTGCCGTCCGGCTACCTCGCCGCGTTGAAGCGCAAATGCCTGGAACGCGGCATGCTCCTGATCCTCGACGAGGCGCAGACCGGCATCGGCCGCACCGGCCTGATGTTCGCCTGCGAGCGGGATGGTGTCGTGCCCGACATCCTGACGCTCTCGAAGACGCTCGGCGCCGGTTTGCCGCTGGCGGCGGTCGTGACCACGCCGGAGATCGAGGATCTGTGCCACGACCGCGGCTTCCTGTTCTACACCACGCACGTCTCCGACCCGCTTCCGGCTGCGGTCGGCCTCAAGGTCTTGGAGATTGTCCAGCGCGACGGTCTGGTCGCCCGCGCGGCGCAGGCCGGCGCCAGGCTTGCGTCCGGGCTTCGCGCCCTTCAGGAGGGCTTCGACTGCATCGGCGATGTGCGGGGCCACGGCCTGCTGCAGGGCGTGGAGATCGTCGCCGACCGGAGCACGAAGCGGTCGGCCCCGGAATTGGGCGACGCGATCACCCGACGCTGCCTGGACCTCGGCCTCAGCATGAACATCGTGCAGCTGCCCGGCATGGGCGGGGTCTTCCGCATCGCGCCGCCCCTGACAGCGAGCGATGCGGAGATCGACCTCGGTGTCGACATCCTGGGGCGGGCCATCGCGAGCTCGGTCTGAGGCCGCGCCGCGTCGTCGCTGCATGCGCGAGGACGTCTGTGCGTCAGGCCGCCTCGATCTCGGCACTGACTGTGAGCCATTCCTCCTCGGCGGCCGCGAGCGCGCTGGCGGCGTCCGACCGCATCTTGGCGATCTCGCCGGCCTTGGCGGCGTTCTCCCGGAAGGCGGAGCCATCCTCCAGCGCCGCGTCGATCTTCTCGATCGCGGCGGTCAGTTTCGCCATGCGCGCCTCGATCGCCTCCAGGCGCTTGCGCAGGGGCGCCAGGGCCGCGCGGCGCTCGACGCCGGCGCGGCGCGCCTCGGCTTTCTGGCCGCCGGACGTTTCGGGTTCGCGCTCCGACTCCCGCTCCGGGCCGGACAGCACGAACCGGCGGTAATCGTCCATGTCGCCGTCGAAGGTCTTCACCGTGCCATCCGCGACCAGCCACAGCCGGTCGGCGCAGGCCTCGACCAGGAAGCGGTCGTGGGAGACGAGAATGACGGCGCCCTCATAGTCGTTGATCGCCTCGACGAGGGCCTGACGGCTCTCGATATCGAGGTGGTTGGTCGGCTCGTCGAGGATGAGCAGGTGCGGTCCATGGAACGCTGCGAGCCCCATGAGCAGGCGCGCCTTCTCGCCGCCCGAGAGCTTCTCAACCGGCGTATCGGACTTGTTGGCGCCGAAGCCGAGGCGGGCCGTCGCGGCGCGGACCTTGGCCTCCGGCACGTCTGGCATGAGCGTCCGGACATGCGCGTAGGCGCTCTCGGCCGGGCGCAACTCGTCGAGCTGGTGCTGAGCGAAGTAGGCGACCTCCATCTTGGAGGAGCGCCTCATCTCGCCGGCAAGCGGCCCGAGCCGGCCGCCGATCAGCTTGCAGAAGGTCGACTTGCCGTTGCCGTTGGCGCCGAGAAGCGCCACCCGGTCGTCCGGGGCGAGGCTGAGATCCAGGCCCGTGAGCACGATGCGGTCGCCGTAGCCGGCCTTGACCCGGTCCATGGCCACGATCGGCGGCGAGAGCGGTTTCTCCGGACTGGGCAGGTGGATCACCGGCACGTCGTCCTCGAGCAGGGCCGCGATCGGCTCCATCTTGGCGAGGCGCTTCATGCGCGACTGCGCCTGCCGCGCCTTGGTGGCCTTCGCCTTGAACCGGTCGATGAAGCTCTGGAGATGCGCCCGCTCGACGTCCTGCTTGGCCTTGGCCTTGGCTTGGAGAACCCGCTTCTCGGACAGCTGCTTGGCAAAGCTCGTGTAGCCGCCGCGGTAGATCGTCAGCTTTCCCCGGTCGAGATGCAGGATGTGATCGACGCTGGTATCGAGGAGATCGCGGTCGTGGCTGATGATGATCGCGGTGCGCGGATAGCGCTCCAGATAATCGTAGAGCCAGAGGGTGCCCTCGATGTCGAGGTAGTTGGTCGGCTCATCGAGCAGCAGCAGGTCCGGCTCCGAGAAGAGGACCGCGGCGAGTGCCACTCGCATCCGCCAGCCGCCTGAGAAGTCGGAGCAGGGCCTTGCCTGGGCGGCTGCGTCGAACCCCAGCCCATGCAGGATCGCGGCGGCGCGCGCCGGCGCCGAATGCGCGCCGATATCCACGAGGCGGGTCTCGATCTCGGCGCGGCGCAACCCGTCAGCGTGCTCCGCCTCTTCCATGAGCCGGGCGCGCTCCGTGTCGGCCGCGAGCACGACGGCGTGCAGGGTCTCGGGGCCGGCGGGGGCCTCCTGCGCGACGGCGCCGATCCGCATGCCCTTGGGCAGCGCGACGGATTTCGCATCCACCGGCAGATCGCCCAGGATGGCCTTGAACAGCGTCGTCTTGCCGGCGCCATTGCGCCCCACGAGACCGACGCGGGCGCCCTCCGGGATCGCGAACGTCGCGGCGTCGAGGATCAGGCGGTCGCCGATGCGATAGGAGAGGTCGTTGACGCGCAGCATGGCGGCCTTCTGGCCGTCCAGGCGCGGCGAGGCAAGCGCTGCTTACGCGGCGTGCCGACGCTTCGCGCGCCGCAAGCATTGGGTGGTCATCACGCCTGCGCACGGCACGGGAAAAGCCTAGGTTCGGCTCCGATCTTAACGGAATGGCATCGATCCGGAAGCGAATGTTGGACAGTGCAACAGTGATCGAGCGGAACTGATCGTTCCTTTCGTCTGGTTGCAGACATGCGGCTGAGATCATCGCATCGCGAACCGTCGTGCGCTGGCGGGCCGTGGGGTGCGCAATTCTTACGCTCGGGTCGGAGCGTATGGCGGGAGCGAAGTCTTGGGACGGACACTGATCCTGACCGACGATCTGGGCCGCGCCGAGCGTCTTGCGCGCAACCTCGGTGCGGACGGACACACAACGCTTCACGACCTTTACGGCGAAGCTGCGCCTCCCGCGGGTGCGGACCTGATCATCAGCGACGTGAGCGCGCTGACGTCGGAATCCGTGCGGCGCCTGCGTCAGGCGCTCGCGACCGTGCGCGGTCCAGCGACACCCTTTCTGGCCCTAATCCACGGCAATCTCGGTCGCGGTGAGATTCAGGCGACCGCTCTCGGTGCGACCCGGATCCTGCCGGCCTCCGTGGCGAGCGCGATGCTGATGAACGCGGTTGCGACATTGACCAACGCCCGAGCGCCAGCGCCGGTAGGCACGTTGCGATCCCAGGCCGGCGAAGCCCGGGATGCGTTCGCCCTCATGTTCCGCGCCGATCGCGCGCCGGCGCCCGCCATCGTGGATACCGGCGCCGCCCTGGTGAACCGGGCGGTCCGCGAGTCCAAGATCCGCGACTGGCTCAGGGTGGTCGCGAGCTTCGACGACGTGACGCATCGGCACTGCCTGAGCGTCGCCGGCCTCGCCGCCGCCTTTGCGGGGACGCTGGGCCTCAAGGAGTCCGATTCACGTCATCTGGTGAAGGGTGCGCTGCTGCACGACATCGGCAAGGCCAAGATCCCCCTGGCGATCCTGAACAAGCCGGCGCCCCTGACGCTCGAGGAACGGCTGGAGATGGACCGACACCCGGTGCTCGGCCACGGCATGCTCCTGGATGGAAATTACGACCCCCTGACCCTGTCGGTCGTCCGCTCCCACCACGAGTATCTCGACGGCTCGGGTTACCCCGACGGCCTCCGCGGTCGGGACATTCCCGATCTGGTGCGGCTGATCACGATCTGCGACATCTTCGCGGCGCTCATCGAGGCGCGCCCCTACAAGGCACCAAAATCCGTGCACGAGGCCTATGCGATCCTGGAGCGCATGGGCCCTAAACTCGACACCGACCTCGTGCGCGCCTTCAGCCCTGTCGCCGTTGCCTGCGAGACGCCCGTTCGCGCCACGGCCTGAGAGCGCGCCGATCTGTTGGGACGGTCAGCCCAGAACCCAGGCCGTGGTGTCGCGCATTAAGGCCGCGACCAGGGCATGGTTCAGCTCATGCCCCGTATGAAACGCGGTGATCCGTCCCTCGATCGGATGACCCGCCAGGGCGAGATCGCCGATGAGATCCAGAATGCGATGTCGGACCGGCTCTCCCGGCATGCGCATCCCACCGAGCACCCGGCCGCGCACCAGCAGCGCCGCCGAACGGGGCGATACGCCCTGCAGAAAGTCGTTCTGCATCATGTAGCCGTAGGCCCGCCCGGCCATGGCCCGGACGTATCGGCCGAAGCTGCGCGCGGGTGCGATCTCGCGCTCGAAGCTGTCCGGCGTGATGGCACCCGACCAGTCGATCGATCCGAAATGCGCCAGCGCGATGTGGCCGGTCACGTGAAGGCCGGCACCGGGCCTGACCTCCAGGCGACGCTCGCCGTGTTCCACCGCAACGGCACGCTGGACCCGGATCACCCGGCACGGTCGTCCCTGCTCGCTCCGTCGCGCGGCCCGGATCGCTTCGCACCACGGTGCGGCGCTGCCGTCGAAGATCGGCAGTTCGTCCGCATCGATTTCGGCGATGACGTTATCGATGCGCAGCGCGCTCAGCGCAGCCATCAGATGCTCGATCGTCCGGACCAGAACGCCGTCGCGCCGGAGCGCCGAGGAGAGCGGCTGGGACTCGCGGAATTGCCATTGCGCCGGCACCTCCACGACTCGCCCATCCTTCAGGCGGCGTCGGAACACGATGCCGTGGTCTGCCGGCGCCGGGCTGACGCGTACGGTCGCGTGCCGACCGGAATGCAGGCTGCAACCGGAGCGCTCGAACGGAGCGGCCAGCGTGGCCTGCAGGCGCGGCGCCGTCGTGTCGACCGGGTCGCGGTCCGTGTGCTCAACTTTAACGTCTCGGTGCATAAAAAAGGCCCGCCGCAGCGGGTCAGGCATTTAGCCCTGATACCTGATCCACGCTAATAAACTCCTGTTCAACCGCGCGCGGCTTGACCGGCCAGCGCGCGACGGTCACGATCACCTCTGCCCAATCGATCGAGCATCGCCTTTGCGATGTTGGCTTCGCTGTGCGGGCTGCTCCCGTCCCCCGATCTGCTAGCCAGCACCCGTCAGGGCAGGGACGGAGGCCGGAGTTGAGGGAACACGATCGATGGCGCGGTTGGGGACGATACCCTTCTTCAAGGATCCGGGCATCGAGCTCAGCACCTATGAGGCCCGCTGCCATTGGCGGCGTTTCGACGAGAACGAAGTCCTCGTCGACTTCGACGACATCTCCACCGACGTCTATTTCATCGCCACCGGCGAAGTCCGCATCCTGAACCGGACCCAGTCGGGCAAGGAAGTGATCCTCGGCGAGATGCGGGGCGGCGCCTTTTTCGGCGAGCTGGCGGCCATCGACGGGATCGGCCGCTCGGCCAATGTCACGGCGCTGACCCGCGGTGAGGTCTGCGTCGTTCCGGCCGCGGTGTTCCGGCAAATGGTCTTCGCCTCGGAAGCGATCGCGGACCGGCTGTTCCGGTTGCTTGCCAAGCGCGTGCGCGAGCTGAACACCCGGCTGATGGAGCACGCGCTGCTCGACCTCAAGCACCGCCTCTATGCCGAATTGCTGCGCCTCTCGGTCCCGCGCACTGGCGCCTCCGGCGAGCGCGTCGTCTCGCCGCCGCCCTACCACCATGTCCTCGCAGCCCGGATCGGCTGCCGCCGCGAGCAGGTCACCCGGGAATTCACCGCCATGGCCGCGGAAGGACTGGTCGACAGAACCCGCGGCGCGCTGGTCCTGCGCCGGCCGGACCTCCTCGAAGCGCGCGTCGCCGAGGCGCTGCGCGAGGATTCCTGATCCCTTGTCGGGTGCGCCGGCGCCGCGCCTGCGGCTTCAGGAGCTGAGCAAGCGCTTCGGCACCCATCACGCCGTCGACGCGGTGACGCTCGACCTCGAGCCCGGGGAGTTCTTCTGCCTGCTGGGGCCGTCCGGCTGCGGGAAGAGTACTCTCCTGCGCATGATCGCGGGCTTCGAGGCGCCGACGGACGGTCGCATCTGCCTCGGCGACCAGGACCTCACCGGGCTGCCGCCGCATCGTCGCCCGGTGAACATGATGTTCCAGTCCTACGCGCTGTTCCCGCACATGAGCGTGGCGGCCAATATCGCCTACGGTCTGAAGGGGTTGGGTCGGCATGCAGCCGCGACGCGGGTGGCGGATCTGCTGCGCCTCGTCCGCCTCGACGGCTTTGGCAGCCGCCGTCCCGAGACCCTCTCGGGCGGTCAGCGGCAGCGCGTTGCCCTGGCCCGGGCGCTCGCCCGTGAGCCCAAGGTGCTGCTCCTCGACGAGCCTCTCGGCGCCCTGGACCGCGGCCTGCGTGAGGAGACCCAGGGCGAGTTGCGGTCCGTGCAGCGACGCCTGGGCACCGCTTTCGTGGTCGTGACCCATGATCCCGAGGAGGCGATGATGCTCGCCGACCGGATCGGCGTCATGGAGGCGGGCCGGCTCGTCCAGGTCGGCCCGCCCGCGGAACTCTACCGCCGGCCGGCCAGCCGCTTCGTGGCCGGATTGCTCGGCGACGTGAACCTCATCGCCGGCACGCTCGGCCCCGAGGGGCCCGACGGCACCCGCGCGGTCCAGACGGCCTACGGCATGGTGCACGGAATCGCCCGAGCGCCGCTTGCGGACGACGCCGCGGTGGTGGTCGCCGTCCGGCCGGAGGACGTCGTTCTCGGGGGGCCGGAGGGGCTGCCGGTCGTGGTCGCGGACGCGACGTTTCTGGGCGACCGTCTGCGCCGGACTTTGCGCATGCCGGACGGCACGACCCTGCGGGCCAGCGGTCGACCTGCGGAGGCGGGCCACCCGGTCGGTTCGGACGCGCGCGCCGGCTTCTCGGCCGGGGACGCGGTGATCCTGCCCGCATGAGCGCGTCGGTGATCAGGCGCGAGTGGCCCGTTGCAATCCGGTCTTCCGCATCCGGCGCGCCGCCGTCATGAACGGCAGACCCCGCACCGTGTTCGAACGGATCGTCCGCCTGCCGCCCCTCGTCTGGCTGTCGGTGTTCTTTCTCCTGCCCTTCGCGATCACGCTGAAGATCAGCCTGTCCGAGCCGGCCACCGCAATCCCGCCCTACCTGCCGCTGCTCGACTGGCGAGCCGGAATCGAAGGCTGGTCGACCTTTCTCGAAGCCCTGAACCTCGACAATTACGCGACGCTCTATCTCGACCCGCTCTATCGCGATGCCGCGCTGGGCTCGCTCAGCTATGCGGCCTTCGCCAGCCTGATCCTCGTGGCGCTCGGCACACCGCTCGCCTACGCCCTCGCGCGGGCACCGTCGCGCTGGCAGCCGCTCCTCGTCGCCCTGGTGGTCGTGCCGTTCTGGACGAGCTTCCTGATCCGCATCTACGCCTGGATCGCGATCCTCAAGCCGGAGGGTCTGCTCAATCTCGTTCTCCTCCGCTCTGGCCTGATCGCCGAGCCGCTGACGATCCTCAACACGGATGCGGCGGTGATCATTGGCCTCGTCTACGCCTACCTGCCGTTCATGGTGCTGCCGCTCTACGCGGTGATGAACCGCCTCGATCCCACCCTTCGCGAAGCCGCTGCTGATCTCGGCGCGTCGCCGACGCGGGTGTTCTGGAGCGTCACCCTGCCGCTCAGCCTACCCGGCATCGCGGCCGGCGCCGGCCTGTGCTTCATCCCGATGGTCGGCGAGTTCGTGATCCCGGATCTGCTCGGCGGCTCCGAGACCCTGATGCTCGGCCGGGTGCTGTGGAGCGAGTTCTTCTCGAACCGCGACTGGCCGCTCGCCTCGGCGGTCGCCGTGCTGATCCTGCTCATCGTCATCGGACCGGTCATCCTGTTCCGCGACAGCCTGCGTGCCGGCGAAAGCGAGGTCGGGGGGCCATGACCTGGGTCACGCGCACTGCCCTCGTGGCCGGGCTCTGCTTCCTCTACGCTCCGATCCTGGTGCTGATCGGCTACTCGTTCAACGCGTCGCCCCTCGTCACGGTATGGGGCGGCTTTTCCGGCCGCTGGTACGGCGCGCTGTTCTCCGACGCGCCCCTGCTTGCAGCGGCCTGGGTCTCGTTGAAGGTCGCGATCCTGTCGAGCCTCGTCGCGACACTCCTCGGCACACTGGCGGCCCTGGTCCTTGAGCGGCACGGCCGGTTCCGTGGCCGTTCCCTGTTTACGGGCCTCGTCTTCGGGCCGATCGTGATGCCCGAGGTGATGATCGGCCTGTCGCTGCTGCTGATGTTCATCGGCATCGGCCTGGATCGCGGCATCCTGACGATCGTCATCGCGCACGCCACCTTCTGCACCGGGTTCGTCGCCGTGGTCGTCGCGGCGCGGCTGCGGGGCCTCGACCGGTCTCTCGAGGAGGCGGCCGCCGACCTCGGCGCGACGCCGTTCCATGTGCTGACGACTGTGACCATGCCGTTGCTGGCACCCTCGGTCGCGGCCGGCGCACTCCTCGCCTTCACCCTGTCCCTCGACGACCTCGTCATCGCGAGCTTCGTCTCGGGCCCGGGCTCGACGACGCTGCCGATGCGGCTCTACAGCCAGGTTCGCCTCGGCGTGAATCCCGAGATCAACGCCGCCTCGACGCTGCTGGTCGGGCTCGTAAGTGCGGCCGTACTTCTGGCCTCCTGGCTGACCGCCCGGCGCGGACAAGCCTGACATCCGCGCAGGCTGGGCGAGGTCCATCCGAGCGACGCGGGGCCAGAACCGACGATTCCGCGCGGGTGTCGTCGCTGAGCGCGGAGCGAAGCAATCCAGTGTCGCGCCGCGGTCATTGAGGGGTCGCGCTGCCCCGGGTCAATTCGCGGCGCTCTTGATGACGGTGACTATCTGTCGACCGGGAAGCCGTCTCACTCCGCCGCCCGCGCCCGCGCCGTCGATCGGGCGCGGGTCGCCTGCGTCACCGCTGCGGTCACCAGCAGATTCACCACCAGCGCCACGATGCCGACATTGACGTCCTGAAGCGGCCCCAGGAAAGGCAGACTGGAAAGGCTGAACCCGCTGACGACAGTGACCGCCACCGTGGCCACACCCGCGACGATCCCGGCCATGGCTGCGCGCCGGTCCAGCGGATTGCGTCGCATCAGGCTCGTGATGAAACAGGGGAACAGCTGGGTCACGAAGTTGTAGCCCATCAGCAGCAGCTGAACGATCGTGTCGCCGCCGCTGAGGGTGAAGCCGACGCAGATCAGCGCCAGCACCGGCACGAGGATCTTGCAGAGCCGCGCCGTCGCGGCATCGTCCATGGCCGGCCGCAGCGGCCGGACGAGGTTGTTGGCGATCAGCGTCACGCCGGCAATCAGGATCATCGAGCCGGGCACGAGGGCGGTGAGCACGCCGGTGGCGCCGATGACCCCGATGAACCAGGGCGGGAAGCTCTGGAGCGAGAGCTTGAACAGGGACAGATCGACGTCCGGCCCGGTCAGGCCGGGCACCTGCAGCACGGCGGTGAAGCCGATCATGAACACGAAGAGGTTGATCAGCTGGTAGATCGGCAGGATCACGGCATTGCGCCGAAAGGCGGCGGGCTCCCGCGCCGTGTACAGCGACGCGAAGGTGTGCGGCCACATGTAGCCGCCCAGCGCGGTGAGCAGGACCGTGCTCGAGAACCAGGTCGGGCTCTGGCCCTTCGCCGGCAACGCCAGGAAGCCGGGCTTGGCGGCTTCGATCGCTCCGAACAGGCCTTCATAGCCGCCGTAATAATGGATGGGCAGGTAGATCCCGAGAAAGATCACCAAGACGAGGATGCTCGTGTCCTTGATGACCGCCGTCCAGGCCGAACCGTGGACGCCCGAGACGACCACGTAGGCCGTCAGGGCCGCGGCGCCGATCCAGACCGCGCTGGTCGAGGAGAGCGCACCGTAGGACGCGGTCGAGACGATGATGCCCAGGCCCTTGAACTGGAGGACCAGGTAGGGAACGAGGGCGACGATCCCCACCAGCGCCACCAGGATCCCGAGCGCCCGGCTCCCGTACTTGCGCGCGAAGAAATCCGGCTGCGTGTAGAGGCCGTGCTGCTTGGCGTAGCGCCAGACGGGCGGCAGCATCCAGTACGAGGTGATGTAGGCCAGGGTCAGGTAACAGAGGATGTAGTAGGCCGGACCGCCCTTGTCGTAGGCGATGCCGGAGCCGCCCAGGAACGTGAAAGTGGTGTAGATCTCGCCGGCCATCAGCAGGAAGACCAGGACAGTGCCGAAGCCGCGGCCGCCGACCGTCCACTGCTCCAGACCCATCTCCCGACCGAGGCGGGCATAGAGCCCGAGGCCGATCGCCAGGACGAAGCCGGCCGCCACGATGATCAGCGCGATGCTCATCGCCGATCCTCCGGGGCACGGTTCTCAGGATCGGTGAGATAGATCAGGGCCATGATGGCCGATGTCCCGAGCACACAGAACACCAGCCACGCCAGAAGCAGCGGAAGGCCGAGGACGAAGGGTTCGACCCGGTTCAGGAAGAAGGGGCCGACCAGCACGCCGATAAAGGGCAAGGCCGCGAGCCACCGCAGATTTCGCATGCGCGATACCGTTTATGGTGTCCGATATCGCGGGTTGAATCAGTCATGGCCGGCTGTCAATCGAACCGGGGCCTGCGGCGGCTACGACCGGCGCGTGGCCGCGCGGTGCGCTGGCGCACACGGCCCAGCTTGAGGCGAACATAATCTCGGGTGGTCGCCGGACCGCGTGGCGGCTCCATCAGGGACCCTCGCCATGACACGCACTCTGACTATCCTGGCGGCGGCCGCGCTGTTGGCCCTGCCGATGGCGCAAGCCGAGGCTCGCTCGACACGGGCGCAGGTCAGGACCCAGTCCGCCAAGATCCAGAGCAATCCGGCGATCAAAGCGCGGCAGAACGCGATGAACGATTTCAGCGCGCGCATGAGCCGTCTTGACGCGCTGATGGGCGTGCCGACGACGACCTCGGTGCGCTCACGGTCGGCCGAGGCCGGCCGCTAGTGCGACGTGGCGGTCTCGGCCGTCCGCGTCAGCGGCCGAGACCGCCCGCCTCTTCGACGAAGCGCGCCACGGCGTCCGCTCCGGCACCGGACCGCAGGGACGCGAAGACGTAGGGACGCGCGCCGCGCATCCGCTGCGTATCGGCCTCCATGACCGACAGGTCGGCGCCGACCAGCGGCGCGAGATCGGTCTTGTTGACGATTAGCAGGTCGGAGCGGGTGATGCCCGGACCGCCCTTGCGCGGGATCTTCTCCCCCCCGGCCACGTCGATCACGTAGAGCGTGATATCGGCGAGCTCCGGCGAGAACGTCGCCGCGAGGTTATCCCCGCCGGATTCGATCAGCACCAGATCGAGCTTCGGGAAGCGCCGGTTCATCTCGGCGACGGCCGCGAGGTTGATCGAGGCGTCCTCGCGGATCGCGGTATGGGGACAGCCGCCGGTCTCGACACCGAGGATGCGCTCCTCGGGCAGGGCGCCGGCCACGGTGAGGATGCGGGCATCCTCCTTCGTGTAGATGTCGTTGGTGATGGCGCAAATCTCGTAGCGGTCTCGGAAGCGCTTGCAGAGCTGCTCCATCAGGGCAGTCTTGCCGGACCCGACGGGTCCGCCGATCCCGACGCGAAGAGGGCCGTTCGACGAGGTCATGCTGCGCACTCAGGATCGAAAGATGCGGGAATACTGGGTCTCGTGCCGGAAAGAACCGAGATCGAGCCGAAAGGTGGCGGCGCCAAGGACGTCGAGATCCGCGTCGTGGGCTTCATCCGCGAGGGCCACGACCCGCGGGGTCAGGGCGGCGATGACCCGGGTCCCGGCCGCCTGACCGACCGGTGCCGCCCGAAGGGCCGCCGACACGAGGTTCTGCACGAAGGCCAAGCCGTAAGCTGCAAGGACAGGCGGGAGCGCCATACCATGGGTGCCGGCCGCAGCCCCGACGGCAACCGCATAGGCGATCGGTCCCGGCAGATGCTCCGCGAGGGCCGCTAAATTCGGATCGGGCCATGCGCCGAGCGTCGCATCGAGGAAGCTCCGCCCCTGCTGACTTGTCTCGAGATGCAACTCGCGTGACGGGGCGAGGGCGAGGGCGAGGTCGTTCAGGTCGGCGACCGCCTGCGCGGCGCCGCGCCGCGCGGCCCTGTGGGTCTCGGCCGCGAGGATCAGGTCATTGCGCAGCGCGCCGCGCGCGCACACGTCGCCGAGCCACGCCAACAGGGTCGCCTCGTCGCGGACGTCGCCCGCCTCGACGGCCCATTCCAGGCCGTGCGAGTAGGCGTAGGCGCCCACCGGATAGCCCGGCGACAGCCACGCCATCAGGCGGAGCGCGTCGAGGGTCTCAGCCGTCGGCATGGTGGTGATGGTGACGGTCGTCATGCGGGTGATCGTGGCCGTGCGCGTGGCCACCGGAATAGGCGCCGCCTTCGGGCCGGAACGGGCGCTCCACCGCCTCGGCGCTGCCTCCGAG
The DNA here is from genome assembly GCF_017833295.1 of Methylobacterium sp. PvR107. Taxonomy (NCBI): domain Bacteria; kingdom Pseudomonadati; phylum Pseudomonadota; class Alphaproteobacteria; order Hyphomicrobiales; family Methylobacteriaceae; genus Methylobacterium; species Methylobacterium sp. PvR107. Next base: position 1,653,932 of record NZ_JAFIBW010000001.1, on the reverse strand, counting down.
ACCCCGGACCATCTCGGCGAGCACGTGGTCATAGGCGATCCAGACGGCATCCGCGCCGATCTCGGCCGGGATGTGCCGGTTGCCGATGTGCCAGATGAGGCGCTTGAGCGCGTGATCGTTCGGCGCACGGATCTCCAGCAGGCGCTCAGGCGCCGCCTCGATCCAGACGAGGCGGCCGTCCTCGAGGATGAGGGCGTCGCCATCGTCGAGAATGGTCGATTCCGGAAGATCGAGGAGGAATCCGAGGCCGCCGAGCCCGCGCATGGCGACGCGGCGGCGATGTCGGTCGCCGTGGTCGAGAACGACGCGGTCGACGATCTCGCCGCCGGATAGGCCGTCCCGGCGGAGGATGCGGGTGGCGCGGATCATCGGATACGCGTCCTCAAAACAGGAAGTAGCGCTGCGCCATCGGCAACACCTCGGCCGGCTCGCAGACCAGGAGTTCGCCGTCGGCGCGGACGTCGTAGGTCTCGGGATCGACCTCGATGACCGGTGTCGCGTCGTTCAGCACCATGCTCTTCTTCGAGATGCCGCCGCGGACGTTCTCGACCGCGACGAGTTCCTTCTGCACGCCGAGCCGCGCGCGCAGGCCATCGTCGACCGCGGCCTTCGACACGAAGGTGAGGGCCGTGGCGAAGGGCACGCGGCCGTAGGCGCCGAACATGGGCCGATAATGCACCGGCTGCGGCGTCGGGATCGAGGCGTTCGGATCGCCCATCGGTGCGGCCGCGATGCTGCCGCCCTTGAGCACCAAGTCCGGCTTCACGCCGAAGAAGGCCGGCGTCCACAGCACGAGGTCGGCGAGCTTGCCGGGTTCCACCGAGCCGATGTGCCGGGAGATGCCGTGCGCGATTGCGGGGTTGATCGTGTACTTGGCGACGTAGCGGCGGGCCCGCAGGTTATCGGTGCCGGACGCGTCGCCCGGCAGCGCGCCCCGCTGGCGCTTCATCTTGTCGGCGGTCTGCCACGTGCGGATCACGACCTCGCCGACCCGGCCCATGGCCTGGCTGTCGGACGACATCATCGAGAGCGCGCCGATATCGTGCAGGATATCCTCGGCCGCGATCGTCTCGCGCCGGATCCGGCTCTCCGCGAAGGCGAGGTCTTCCGGGATCGACGGGTCGAGATGGTGGCAGACCATGAGCATGTCGAGATGCTCGTCGATCGTGTTGCGCGTGTAGGGCCGTGTCGGGTTGGTGGAGGATGGGAGCACGTTCGGTAGCCCGGCCACCTTGATGATGTCGGGCGCGTGGCCGCCGCCGGCGCCTTCCGTGTGGAAGGCATGGATGGTCCGGCCCTTGAACGCCGCGATCGTGTCCTCGACGAAGCCCGATTCATTGAGCGTGTCGGTGTGGATCATGACCTGGATGTCGTGGGCATCGGCCACCGACAGGCAGGTGTCGATCGCGGCCGGTGTCGTGCCCCAGTCCTCGTGCAGCTTCAGCGCGCAGGCGCCGGCCCGGACCATCTCGACGAGGCTGTCCGGCCGCGACGCGTTGCCTTTGCCGGCGAAGGCAAGATTCATCGGGAAGGCGTCGGCCGCCTCGATCATCCGGGCAATGTGCCAGGGGCCGGGCGTGCAGGTGGTGGCGAAGGTGCCGTGCGCGGGCCCGGTGCCGCCGCCGAGCATCGTGGTCACGCCCGAGCACAGCGCCTCCTCGATCTGCTGCGGGCAGATGAAGTGGATGTGGCTGTCGAAGCCGCCGGCGGTCAGGATCTTGCCCTCGCCGGCGATCACCTCGGTGCCTGGACCGACCACGATATCGACTCCGGGCTGGACGTCCGGGTTGCCGGCCTTGCCGAGCCTGAAGATCCGGCCGCGGACGATTCCGACATCGCACTTCACGATGCCCCAATGGTCGAGCACGACGGCGTTGGTGATGACCGTGTCGACCGCGCCGCCGGCATTCGTCGTCTGGCTCTGGCCCATGCCGTCGCGGATGACCTTGCCGCCGCCGAACTTCACTTCCTCGCCGTAGGTGGTGAAATCCCGTTCGACCGTGATCTCCAGGCTGGTGTCGGCGAGGCGGATGCGGTCGCCGACCGTGGGGCCGAACATGTCGGCGTAGGCGGCGCGCGGCAGGCTCGCGGGCTTCGGCGTGTTGGCCATGGTCAGAGCTTGCCCATCACGTCGCCGCGGAACCCGTAGACGGTGCGTCCGCCGGAGAGCGGCACCAGCGCGACTTCCCGGGTGGATCCCGGTTCGAAGCGCACGGCGGTGCCCGGCGCGATATCGAGGCGCTTGCCGCGGGCCTGCGCGCGCTCGAATACGAGGCCCGGATTGACCTCGAAGAAATGGTAGTGCGAGCCGACCTGGATCGGCCGGTCCCCGACATTGGCGACTTCGAGGACGGTCCGCTCGGCACCCGCGTTGAACACGATCTCGCCGGGCTGGGTCGTCACCGCACCCGGCACATCGGCGGAGGCCGCGCCGCGGATCGGGTGATGGACGGTGACGAGCTTCGTGCCGTCCGGGAAGGTGGCCTCGACCTGGATGTCGTGGATCATCTCGGGGACGCCCGCCATCACTTGGTCTGCCGTGATCACGGTTGCACCGGCCTGCATCAGCTCCGCCACGGTTCGGCCGTCCCGCGCGCCCTCGACCACGAAGTCGGTGATCAGCGCCACGGCCTCGGGATGGTTGAGCTTGACGCCGCGCGCCAAACGGTTCCGTGCCACTTGCGCCGCCATGGCGATAAGCAGCTTGTCCTTTTCGCGGGGCGTCAGCAGCACGGCAGACCTCGTCGTTGCGGCCGTGGGAGCAAGGATCATGCGCGCCGCGCGGTCAAGGTTGCCGAAACCGCGCGTTACCGTTCCATTCCGGCGAACCCGCCGAACAAGTCGGCGGCAGCGCCGCCCTTGATCGCTGCCGGGAGATCCCGCGGGTGGATGAAGGTATCGCGAAACCAGGGATACCGGACCGGATCGAAGCTGGCGCGGATCCAGTCGATCGCCCGGCGCACCCGATCGATCCGCTCGGCATCCGGGTGGTAGGTCAGCCAGATATCGAAGCCCAGCTGAACGAGACCATCGATCGGAACCAATCGAGCGCCGATCGCCGATGCGTAGGTCGGCAGCCAGCCGATTCCGGCGCCGTTGGCCACCGACCAGTAATGGGCGCTGCTGACGTTCGTCTTGAGCGTCACGTAGCCCGATTGCGGCATGCCCGGCGTATGCCGGTCATATTCGGCCATGCTCACCGTCTGCCCCGACACCTGGAGCACGATCCGGTGCCGCGCCGCATCCTCAATGCTGGCCGGCACACCGTAGATGTCGAGATAGCTCCGGGCCGCGAAGGCCATCACGTGCAGCCGCCCGAGCTTGACCACCTTCAGGTCCGGATTGACCGGCCGGACCAGCTGGACCGCGATCTCCGCTTCGAGCCGCGCGACGTCTGCGGGGTCCATCGTGCAGCGCAGATCGACGACGAGCCGCGGATTTGCCCGCTGGAACTCGACGAGCCGCGGCGCGAGCCAGAAGGTTCCAAGCCCCTCGGTGACCGCGATGCGCACCTCGCCGGCCGGTGTGGCCGAGACCGCATCCCGGGCGCGCAGGACCGAGTAGGCGGCCGCCTCCATCGATTGCGTCGCCGCCAGAATGCTCTCGCCCTCCGCAGTCAGCCGGATCCCGTCGGCATGGCGAGTCAGCAGCGTCATGCCGAGCCGAGCCTCCAGATCGTCGATCCTGCGGCGCAGGGTGTTGATGGAGAGGCCCACGACGTTGGCGGCAGCGCGAAAGCTGCCCCGCCGGTCGAGCTCCAGAAAAAGCCTTAGGTCCTGCCAATCCGGCATACCGGTATCGAGCACAGGGACGTGTTCCATCTGTGAGACCCCCATACTTCATTTTTTGCACAGACGCAGGTCTTCGGCCATGCGAAGCCGGTCGTCATTCGCAATGAAGCGCGGAAACCGACGCGATGACCGTCCATGTGACTCCGCCCGATACCGCACCGGATTTCGATGATGGACGCGCCACACGGCACGACATCATCGACCTGAGATCCGCACGGCTGGCGCGCCACCTCGTGCTGTTCACGCCGATGCCGGCCGATCTCGAACGCCTCTTGGACGAGACACGGCGCGCGCTTCCCGGCGTCGCGGACGTCTCGGTGGTCCGCCGCGTCATGACAGCCAACCCCGATACGGTCTTCGCGATCGCCCGGCGCGAGCACTACGATTCGCTGTCACCGAGGGGCGAGGGCCTGACGGCGATCCTCCCGCTGAACGAAGCCGGGATGGCTGCGCTCCTCTCTGGCACTTTCGACGCGAGCGATCCGGATACGCGGTTCATCGCCCGGCAACACGAGCGGCCGGCTGGCATCTATCTCTGGGTGATCCATGCCCGCGGGCGGCTTGCCGCGGCTGTCGCCCTGATGCTCCAGCGGATCTCCACGCCCCTATGCGGTGAGGTCGACCTCTATGCGCGCGCCGCGACGGCCGAGGGTGCCGACTACCTTGCCGGGATGGGCTTCACCAAAGGCGCTTCCTGGAACGGCCAGCGCGCATCCGGGCTCTACATGTTCCGCCGGTCGAAGCCCGCCGAGCGGCTGCCGCCTTACGACAGCCACCGGCCCGGCGGGACCGGGCCGAGCGTCGCGGTCGCGCGCAGCATGGAGGATCTCTCCCGCGTCATCGCCCTGCGCGCCGCGGTGTACATGGCGGAGCAGGCCTGCCCGTACGAGGAGGAATTCGACGGCAACGATCTCTCGGCCACGCACCTGATCGGCTACATCGGTGACGAGCCCGCGGGTTGCCTGCGGATCCGCTTCTTCGCCGATTTCGCCAAGATCGAACGTCTGGCCGTGCGGGCGGAGCATCGCAACACGCGCATGGCCTTCGCGCTCGTCCGGGCCGGGATCGAACTCGCGCGGGTGAAGGGCTATCGGCGCCTGTACGGACACGCGCAGAAGCGCCTCGTCGGCTTCTGGAGCCGCTTCGGCTTCCGGGTGTTCGAGGGCGCCCAGGAACTGGTGTTCTCGGATTTCGACTATGTCGAGATGCTGATGGAGGCCGAACCGCATCCGCAGGCGATCGGGATCGGCGTCGATCCTTACGTCATCATCCGCCCCGAGGGCCGCTGGCACCGGGCCGGCGCCCTCGATCGCTCACGGACGCGGGCGGTCACCCGGCCCTCCGTGGATCAGAGGGCGGCAGCGCGATGATCCGCCCGATGAATCCCGCGCTGTATCGCCGGCCGCGCAGCGTGCCCATCCTGGTGCTGGTCGACATGCAGCAGGAATATGAGGTCGCGGGGCGGCCGCTCGCCCTGCCGGAGATCGCCCCGGCCCTGGAGAATTGCCGCCTCGCCCTCAACCATGCGCGCGAGAGCGGGATCCAGGTCGCCTATGTGCGCTGGATCGGCGCCCCGCTGTTCCAGGCCGGCACGCGCTTCGCCCGATGGATCGAGGGGTTCGAGCCGCAAGGCTGCGACATGATCTTCGATCGCGACCGGCCCTCCTGCTTCGCCAGCCCTGCCTTCGCCGACGTGATGGAGCGCGGCTGCCCGCCCCTCGTCGTCGCGGGCTTTGCCGGCGAGGCAGCCTGCCTCGCCACCGCCGTCGACGGCTACCACCGGGGGCAGGAGGTCACCTTCCTCGCCGATGCGTCCGCGAGCCACGACATGGACGGCATCGCCGCCGCCGACATCCATCGCTCGATCAGCGCGGTGATGCGCTCGTTCGCGGATGTGACCGACACGCATTCCTGGATCGCCGCGTCCTCACCCTTCAGGCCAATCGCGGCCCTCTCGATGCCGAATGCACGCCCATGACCGACCGACGTCAACGCGACCGGGCCACCGGCTACCGGTGGCCCGAGACGGATGAGGTTGAGCAGCGGCTCGGACGCCACGCAATCGCTCTGCTCCAGGCGGCGCGCGACGCGGGCGATCCGATGCTGATCGCGCAGGCGGAAGCGATGGCGATGGCGGTGGGCTTTGCTTTGGCCGCGCGCTCACCCGACCTCGGCGCGCGCGAAGACTGATCAGGCCGCGTCGTCCTCGCCACCGATCAGCTTCATGGTTCGAAGGCGCGCCAAGCGCTCGTCCTGCGCACGCCTGTCCGCCTCGAGGGCGAACCACAGGGCCTCGATGTCGGACCTGTGCTGCGGATCGACCGCATGCGCGCCGTCGCTGACCGATGCGGTTTGATCGAAGGCGTTCATCCTGAAAGTCCCGCGCCTTGAGATGCGGCCCGGTATCAGGACATCGATCAAGCAGTCCAGGCACCGATCGGTCGATCTTGAACAACCGGCTGTGATCGTCACCCATGACAGCGATGCCACTGCCGGCAAGTAAGCTGTGCAATCTCTCCCACATCGCGAGCATCAGACAGTCGCGGCGACATGTCCGGAGCGGCTCTACGCGCAAATAGTCCGGCTGTGATTTAGCTATCTCGACAGAATGGACCGATATTTCCATTCGATCTAATTGCCCATTTTCTTTACAGACTTTACGGTCTCAATCGGCGGGCGCGCGACACTGCCGGCGTCGTTTGACGTTCTGCTGTAGAAACATCTCGGACACTGATCCGTGCCAAACCTCCGCCTCGCCGCACCGTGCACGATGCGCCGGCTGAGCTGAGCACGGTGCCCGGTTCAGGCAGGTCAGGTCTGGGCGTTCGTCAGTGTGGCGATAATGGCATCCACCACATCGATTTGCTGTTGCACGGCGACCAGGCGTGAGCCCGCCTCGGCTCCATCGCCCATGACGAAGGTGCCCTTCTGCCTGCGCATCTCGCGCAATCGGCGCACCGAGGCCACGATGATCTGTCGCTCTTCGATCAGGGCCGAACGCAACTCGTCCAGCCCTTCCAGTTCCAGGGTCGGGGTCATGCGATATCCCGGTCACTCCAGCGCGTTGCGGAAACCGCAGCCGCTCGGCGCCGCATCGGCGGAGATCGTCGCTGATCGGCGGCTGCATCCCTCTGTGGCGGCGCGCGCGCGCGCCGGCAAGCGGACGGATCCCGGCAAGCCGAAGCGACCGTCCGCTTTCAGCGGTTGGAGTTGCGCCATCGACCATTTGCGACTCGGATCGGTGGATCGCATCGGTGTCGGCGTTCCGCATTGTATGCTACTGAATGCAAAATTATCCCGACCGATCGACCGGTCGGACGTCGGGGCGGAACTGCACGCATGCTGAGCGGGGACGAGCACGATCGCGCTGCATCTCGGCCGGACTCCGGCCCGGCGTTCCGCGGCCCAAACGGTCTGACGCAAGCCGCGCGCGCTCCGCGGCGCGGACGCGGGTTCGTCCTCATGCTACTGTTGCTCGCCGCTGCGGGAGGGGGCGCCTACGGCTATACGCGGCTGAACGAGCCGGTCGCGAAACCGAAGGCCGCGGCGCCGCTAGCTGTTCCCGTCACCCTCGGCACGGTCGAGCAGGGCCCGTTCGCCCTGGTCTCGAACGGCCTCGGCACGGTCCAGGCCTACAACACCGTCCAGGTGCGCACGCGGGTCGACGGCGAAATCCAGCAGGTCGCCTTCCGGGAGGGCCAAGCCGTCCGCAAGGGCGATATCCTCGTGCAAGTCGATGCGCGCCCCTATCAGGCCAGCTACGATCAGGCGAAGGCCAAGAAGGAGCAGGACACCGCGAACCTCAACAACGCGAAAGCCGATCTCGTCCGGTACACGGGCCTGGGTGCCTACGCGTCGCGCCAGCAGACTGAGACGCAGACCGCTCTGGTCGCCCAGCTCACCGCGCAGGTCGCCTCCGATCAGGCCGCGATCGACAACGCCGCGACGCAGCTGGGCTACGCCACGATCCGGGCGCCGATCGACGGCGTCACGGGTTTCCGCCAAGTCGATATCGGCAACATCGTCAACGCCTCGGGCCAGACGCCAATCGTGACGATCACCCAGGTCGAGCCGATCTTCGTTGTCTTCACGGCGCCCGAAGATCAGCTTCCCGCGATCACCACTGCCCTGCGGAAGGGCGATGTGCCGGTCGAGGCCTGGAGCTCAGACGGGCTCACGAAGCTCGCGGAGGGGAAGCTCGCCCTGTTCAACAACCAGGTGGACACGGCGACCGGCACGATCCGTCTGAAGGCGGTCTACGAGAACAAGAACCACGCGCTGTGGCCGGGTCTGTCGGTCTCGACCAAGATGCGGGTCGGCACCGTAGCGGTCGCCACGACGGTTCCTGACAACGCGATCCAGCACGGCCCAGACGGCCTGTTCGCCTTCGCGGTGGACGATTCCGACCGTGCGCATCAGCGCGCGCTCAAGGCCGGACGGTCGGATTCGGGCCGCACGCAGGTTCTGAGCGGGGACCTGAAGCCCGGGGAGCGGGTGATCGTCGCCGGACAGTACAAGGTCCAGGACGGCGGCCTGGTCACCGAGCCGCGCGCCGCGCGGGCGGAGCGACCGGAGGCGAGCGGCCGCCAGATCGAGGCCCAGCGCTGATGGGAGTGCCTTCGGACACGGCGATCGCAGGACGGCGCGAGGTTCGGCGATGAAAGGCGGCATCTCCGCACCGTTCATCCGGTTCCCGGTTGCGACCACGCTCATCATGGTCGGCATCCTGTTCCTCGGGATCGTTGCCTATCCGCTGCTGGGCGTGGCCCCACTGCCGCAGGTCGATTTCCCGACGATCCAGGTGACCGCGCAGCTGCCCGGCGGCAGCCCCGAGACCATGGCGTCCTCCGTGGCGCAGCCGCTGGAGCGGCAATTCTCGCAGATCCCCAGCGTGTCGCAGATGACCTCGACCAGCTCGCTGGGCATCTCGACCGTGACGGTCCAGTTCGACCTCAACCGCAACATCGATGGGGCGGCGAGCGACATTCAGGCGGCGATCAACGCCGCCAGCGGCCAGTTGCCGAAGAACCTGCCGACCCCGCCGACCTACCGGAAGGTGAACCCGGCGGATTCGCCGATCCTCCTGCTCTCGGCCACGTCGGACAGCATGCCGCTGATCGAGGTGGACGACGCGGTCGACGTGCAGCTCGCCCAGCGGATCAGCCAGATCTCGGGCGTCGCGCAGGTGTTCATCGGCGGCCAGCAAAAGCCCGCGATCCGGATCCAGCTCGATCCGGCCAAGCTCGTCGCCAAGAACCTGTCGATGGAGGATGTGCGCACGCAGCTGACCCTGACGACAGTCAACAACCCGAAGGGCAGCATCGACGGCGGCAGCCACAGCTACACGATCTACGCCAACGACCAGCTCACGGTCGCGAAGAACTGGAACGACGTCATCGTCGCCTACCAGAACGGCGCGCCCCTGCGGGTCCGCGACATCGGCCAGGCGGTAGCCGGTCCGGAGGACACCAAGCAGGCGGGCTGGACCAACGGCAAGCGGGGCGTGTTCCTCGTCGTCTTCAAGCAGCCCGGCGCCAACGTGATCGACACGGTGGACAGCATCAAGGCGCAGCTGCCGCGCCTGACCGCCACGCTCCCGGCCGCGATCAAGATCGGCATCCTCAGCGACCGTACCCAGACGATCCGCGCCTCGGTGGAGGACGTGCAATTCACTCTGCTACTCACCATCGTGCTGGTGGTCGGGGTGATCTTCGTCTTCCTGCGCAGCTTCTGGGCGACCGTCATTCCCAGCGTGACGGTGCCGCTCGCGCTGCTCGGCGCCTGCGCGCTGATGTGGATGGTGGGCTACACCCTCGACAACCTCTCCCTGATGGCCCTGACGATCTCGGTCGGGTTCGTGGTCGACGACGCCATCGTCGTGCTTGAGAACATCAGCCGCTACGTCGAGGAGGGGATGCGGCCCATGGAGGCCGCCTTCAAGGGCGCGGGCGAGATCGGCTTCACGATCGTGTCCATCTCGGTCTCGCTGATCGCAGTGCTGATCCCGCTGCTGCTCATGGGCGGCATCATCGGCCGGCTGTTCCGCGAGTTCGCCGTCGTGCTGTCGATGACCATCGCGGTCTCGGCCTTCGTGTCGCTGACGCTCACGCCGATGATGGCCTCGCGGCTGCTCAAGCCGCACGATGCCGAGCGGCACGGCCGCCTCTACCGGATGAGCGAAGCCGCCTTCGACTGGCTGCTGTCGGTCTACGAGAGCGCCCTCGACGTCGCCCTGCGCTTCCGCCGCGTCACCCTGCTGGTGTTCTTCGCCACGCTGGCACTGACCGGCTACCTGTTCGTCGCGATCCCGAAGGGCTTCTTCCCGCAGCAGGACACCGGCTTCATGATCGGCGTCACCGAGGCGGGCCAGGACATTTCCTTCTCGGCGATGAAGACGCTCCAGGAGAAGGTCGGTGCGATCGTCCAGGCCGATCCGGCGGTGGCCACGGTCGGCATGTCGCTCGGCGGCAACGGCCAGGCGCTGAATTCCGGGCGCATGTACATCACGCTCAAGCCTCGCGAGGAGCGCGACGTCAACGCCTTCCAGGTGATCGGCCGGTTGCGCCCGAAGCTGGACCGCGTTGAAGGTGTGCGAACCTTCATCCAGGCGACGCAGGACGTGCGCACCGGCGGCCGGACCTCGCGGACGCAGTTCGAGTACACCCTCCAGGATCCGGATCTTGCCGAGCTGAACGCCTGGGCGCCCCGCATCCTCGACAGGATGAAGACCCTGCCCGAATTGCGCGACGTCGCGACCGACCAGCAGACCCGGGGCACGACGTTGACGCTGTCGATCGACCGTGACGCGGCCTCGCGTTACGGCATTACGCCCCAGCTCATCGACGACACGCTGTACGATGCGTTCGGCCAGCGTCAGATCGCGCAGTACTTCACGCAGCTGAACAGCTACCACGTCGTGCTGGAGGTGCTTCCGGCGCTTCAGGGCAGCGTCGAGAGCCTCGACAAGATCTACATCAAGGCGCCGAACGGCGGCGGCCAGGTGCCGCTCGCAGCGTTCGCCCGCTGGACGACCGATCCGGTGGCGCCGCTGGCCGTCAATCACCAGGGCCAGTTTCCGGCGGTCACGATCAGCTTCAACCTCGCGCCCGACGTCGCCCTCGGCCAGGCGACGGAGGCGATCGGCCGGGCGATGCGCGACCTGCAGGTGCCGCCGACGGTCGTCAGCGGCTTCCAGGGCACTGCGCAGGCCTTCCAGCAATCGCTGTCGACGGTGCCGCTGCTGATCCTGGCCGCCCTGTTCGTGGTCTACCTGATCCTCGGCATCCTCTACGAAAGCTTCATCCACCCGATCACGATCCTGTCGACCTTGCCGTCGGCCGGCGTCGGGGCGCTGGCGGTGCTGATGTGGGCGGGGTTCGATTTCAGCCTGATCGCGCTGATCGGCATCATCCTGCTGATCGGCATCGTGAAGAAGAACGGCATCATGCTGGTCGACTTCGCCATCGCGGCCGAGCGCGACGAGGGGCTCACGCCGGAGGCGGCGATCCGACAGGCCGCCCTCCTGCGGTTCCGCCCGATCCTGATGACCACGATGGCGGCCCTGCTCGGCGGCATCCCGCTCATGTTTGCGCACGGCACCGGCTCCGAGATCCGGCAGCCCCTGGGCTACGCGATGGTCGGCGGCCTCGCGGTGAGCCAGGTGCTCACGCTCTTCACCACGCCGGTCATCTACCTTTATCTTGACCGGCTGGCGCAGCGGCTTTCGTTCCGGGACAAGCCGGAGGCGGTAGACGCCGCGATTGATGATCCGGAGCCGGTGGAGGAGGTTCGCGGCCCGCCCGCGTTGCGCGCAGCGGAGTGAGGCCGTCCGCCGTCCTTACGAGCGCAGTGAAGCAACCCAGGGCAGCGGGACGTCGGCGAGCGTGGCGCCACTGGATTCCTTCGCGGCGCTCTGAAGGACGCTGAGCGTTGCGGTACAGCCAGCCCGAAGCCAACGGCCGGGCGGCCCTGTCACCAAGGCCCGCTTGGCGGGTCCTGTTGCCGTTCCAGTTCATCCGGGTCCGGCCCTGCGAGGCTGCGCGACGCCGAAGGAACCGGATGAGCCAGAACCTGCCGCTGCGAGGGCTGACCGTGCTTGCTCTGGAGCAGGCGGTCGCCGCACCCTACTGCACCTCGCGACTGGCCGATGCCGGCGCACGCGTCATCAAGATCGAGCGCCCGGAGGGAGACTTCGCCCGCGGCTACGACGCGGCGGTCAACGGGCTGGCGAGCTACTTCGTCTGGCTCAACCGCGGCAAGGAAAGCCTCGTCGCCGACATCAAGGATCCCGAGGACGCGCGCCTTCTGCACGCGATCCTCGCGCGAACCGATGTGTTCGTTCAGAATCTCGCGCCCGGGGCCGCCGCTCGCGCGGGCTTTGGCTCGGCTGAGCTGCGCGCGCGCCACCCGCGCCTGATCACCGTCGATATCTCCGGCTACGGCGCCGACAATGCCTACAGCGACATGAAGGCCTACGACCTGCTGGTCCAGGCCGAGAGCGGGCTCGCCGGTATCACCGGCCACCCGGCAGGACCCGGACGTGTCGGCGTCTCCGTCTGCGACGTCGCGTGCGGGATGGATGCCCATGCCGCGATCCTGGAGGCGCTGATCGCGCGCGGGATCAGCGGCGCGGGCTGCGCTCTGAGCGTCAGCCTGTTCAGCGCCGCGGCCGACTGGATGAACGTGCCGCTGCTCTACTTCGAGGGCACCGGGGAAGCGCCCAGGCGGGTCGGTCTCGCCCACCCGTCGATCTGCCCCTACGGCGCCTTTCCGACTGCGGATGGCAGCCTGGTGCTGATCTCGATCCAGAACGAGCGCGAATGGGCCGGTTTCTGCGCGGGCGTGCTCGGCGAGCCGGATCTCGCCCGGGCGGAGGGCTTCGCGTCCAACAACGCCCGGGTGGCCAACCGCGCCGCCGTCGATCTGCGCATCGGCGCCACACTGGTGCGGCTGAGCCGCGACGCCGCTGCGGCCCGGCTGAAGGCGGCCGGCACCGCCTACGGTTTCGTCAACGCCCTGTCGGATCTCGCCAGCCATCCGGCGCTGATCCGCGCGGAGGTCGAGACCCCCGCCGGCCCAGCCCGCCTCGTCGCGCCGCCCGTGCTGATCGATGGTCGGGTTCGCGCTTTCGGACCGGTGCCGGCGATCGGCGAACACAACGCGCGGATCCGAGCGGAATTCGCCGGCCAGGATTGAGGACCGAGAAACGACGGCACGACGCAACCGCAGGAGGAGACCATGAGGCTCGACGGCAAGATCGCGCTCGTGACAGGCGCCGGAAGCGGCTTCGGGGCGGGCATCGCCCAGCGTTTCGCGGCCGAGGGCGCCAGGGTGGCCTGTATCGATATCGACGGCGCTGCGGCCGAGCGGGTCGCCGCCGAGATCGGCGACAACGCCCTGGCGATTACCGCGGATGTCGGCTTGGCGGGCGATGTCGCCGCCAGCGTGGCCGAAACCCTTCGGCGCTTCGGGGTGCCGCACGTGCTCGTCAACAACGCCGGGACGACCCATCGGAACAAGCCGCTGATGGAGGTGACCGAGGAGGATTTCGACCGGGTCTTCCGGGTCAATGTGAAGTCGATCTTCCACTACGTCCGGGAAGTCGCGCCACTGATGCGCGACGCGGGCGGCGGCGCGATCCTGAACGTCAGCTCGACGGCGGCGCTGCGGCCGCGACCGGGGCTCACGTGGTACAACGCCTCCAAGGGCGCGGCGAGCCTCGCCTCGAAATCGCTGGCCCTGGAACTGGCGCCCTGGAAGATCCGGGTGAATGCGCTCTGCCCGGTCATGGGTGCCACGGGTCTTCTCGAGCATTTCATGGGCGTCCTCGACACGCCAGAGAACCGGGACCGGTTCATCGCCACGATCCCGCTCGGACGCCTGTCGCAGGCGAGCGACATCGCCGCCGCGGCCCTGTTCCTCGCCTCCGACGAGGCGGCATTCATCACCGGCGTCGATCTCCCCGTCGATGGCGGCCGCACGGCCTGAGGAGCCTCTGATGGAAGCCTATACCGAAATCCGCGAGGCGGTCGCCAAGCTCTGCGCCGGTTTCCCAGGGCCGTACTGGCGGGCGCTCGATCGGGAGATGGCCTACCCGACCGCGTTCGTGAACGCGCTGACCGAGAGCGGCTACCTGTCGGTGCTGATCCCCGAGGAATACGGTGGCTCCGGCCTGCCGCTCTCCGCCGCCGCCGCGATCCTCGAGGAGGTCCAGCGCGCGGGCTGCAACGGCGGCGCCTGTCATGCGCAGATGTACACGATGGGCACGCTGCTGCGGCACGGCTCGGAGGCGCAGAAGGCCGCGTACCTGCCGGCGATCGCGGAGGGCCGCCTTCGGCTCCAGGCTTTCGGGGTGACGGAGCCGACCAGCGGCACCGATACCGGCAGCCTGAAGACGACGGCGCGCCTGGAAGGCGACCACTATGTCGTCAACGGGCAGAAGATTTGGACCAGCCGCGCCGAGCATTCGGACCTGATGCTGCTGCTCGCCCGCACCACGCCGCGGACCGAGGGCATGAAGCGCACGGACGGATTGTCTGTGCTGCTCGTCGACATGCGCGCGGCGACGGGCAACGGGCTCACCATCCGGCCGATCCGGACGATGATGAACCACGCGACCACGGAAGTGTTCTTCGACAATCTCCTCGTGCCGGCGCAGAATCTCATCGGCGAGGAGGGCAGGGGCTTCCGCTACATCCTGTCCGGCATGAACGCCGAGCGGATCCTGATCGCCGCCGAGTGCATCGGCGACGCCAAGTGGTTCATCGACAAGGCGAAGGCCTATGCTGGCGAGCGCGCGGTATTCGGACGGCCGATCGGTGCCAATCAGGGCGTGCAGTTCCCGATCGCCAGGGCCTATGCCAACATGCGCGCGGCCGAGCTGATGGTTCGCGAGGCGCTGATCCTCTACGAGGGCGGCGCCAACCCGGGCGCGGAGGCCAACATGGCCAAGATGCTTGCCGCCGACGCCTCCTTCGAGGCGGCCAATGCCTGCATCCAGACCCATGGCGGCTTCGGCTTCGCCGAGGAGTACGACATCGAGCGCAAGTTCCGCGAGACGCGCCTTTACCAAGTCGCGCCGATCTCGACGAACCTGATCCTCGCCTACCTGGCCGAGCACGTGCTCGGCCTGCCGCGCTCCTACTGACATGACCGATTTCGCCGCCTGGATCGGGCGGACGCGGGAGGCGTCCGACCTTGTCACCCCGCGCCTGATGGCCGAGTTCGGCGCGACCTTCGCGCCGCATCTCGCCCCGGTCGCGAACGGCATTGCGCCGCCCGCCCTGCACTGGTGCCTCGCCCCGGAGACCCCACCCGCCGATTCCCTCGGACCGGACGGCCACGCCGCCAAGGGCGGGTTCCTGCCGCCCGTACCGCTGCCGCGGCGGATGTGGGCGGGCGGGCAGATCGAGACGCTGGCCGATCTGCGCGTGGGCGATCGCGTCACGCGCACCGAAACCGTGCGCGACGTGGCCTTCAAGGCGGGGCGCAGCGGCAGATTATGCTTCGTCACCGTCGACCACGCGGTCGCGATGGAGCGCGGCGTTGCCATCCGCGAGCGGCAGGACATCGTCTATCGCGAGGCGGCCGACGCCCTGACCGGCGCGGCTGCCGCGCCCGAGCGCGACGATCCCGGTGCCTACGGGGCGATCTGGGACGTGCCGGCGACGCCGACCCTGCTGTTCCGCTACTCGGCAATGACCTTCAACGGCCACCGCTTCCACTACGATCAACCCTATGCGACGCAGGTCGAGGGATACGCCGACCTCGTGGTCCACGGGCCAATGCAGGCGAGCCTGCTCATGAACCTCGCCGCGACACTGCTCGGATCCGTACCGCGGACGTTCCGGTATCGCGGCGTGTCACCGATGACGGCGAATCAGACATTCCGCGTTTGCGGCAGGTTGACCGCGGCAGGCTTCGAAGGCGTAACGCTCGATGCGGCCGACCGCGTCTGCATGCGGGCGCGAACGCGTGACTGGGACGCCCGGTGATCCACCGTCATTCCGGGGCGCCGCAGGCGAGCCCGGAACCCAGATTCGCTGTCGGTGCCAAGCCATCCTGCGTCGCAGGGTCTGGATCCCGGCGCCGCCGAGCGGCCCCGGGATCACGGAGCGCTCAGGCGAGCTTCAGCCCGACATTGACGTTGCCGCGCGTCGCGTTGGAGTACGGGCATACCTGATGCGCGGCGTCGACGAGCTTCTGCGCCTCGGCGCGATCGAGACCAGGCAGACTGATCGTCAGGTCGGCGGTAATGCCGAAACCGCCCTCGGAGCGCGGGCCGATGCCGACATCGGCGGTCACGGTGGTCTCCGCCGGGACCTTCAGATGCAGCGACGGGGCAACGGCCTTCATGGCGCCGAGGAAGCACGCCGAGTAGCCGGACGCGAAGAGCTGCTCCGGATTCGCACCGGGGCCGCCCGCGCCGCCGAGTTCCTTCGGCGTGGCGAGCTTCACCTCGAAGCTGCCGTCGGCCGTCCGGGCGGCGCCGTCGCGGCCTCCGGTTGCGGTGGCGGTGGTGCGGTACTTCACGTCTACGGACATGACGGTCTCCGGTTTGTGGACGAGCGTCGGCATTGAGGCGCCGGCTCGGATCTGTATAGGTCCAATTTAAATTGCGCGCAATCTAATTCACGGGTCGATCAGCGCGAAGCGGTCGACATCCACAAGCCCGCGGTCGGTGATCTTCAGATGCGGGATCACCGGCAGCGGCAGGAACGCCACCTGCAGGAACGGCTCCTGCAGGACCACGCCGAGGCTTCGCGCCGCAGCCCGCAGGGTTACGAGCGCGCTGCGGATGTCGGCGAACGGCATCAGGCTCATCAGGCCGGCGATCGGCAGGGCGATCTCGCCCAGAACGCGGCCGCCCTCGACCACCACGAAGCCGCCTTCGATCTCACCCAGCCGGTTCACCGCCACGGCCATGTCGCCGTCGTCCGCTCCGACCACCGTGATGTTGTGGCTGTCGTGCCCGACCGACGAGGCGATCGCGCCGCGCTTCAGGCCGAACCCCTTCACGAACGCGACCCCGATACCGCGCATGCCAGCCGGCGTCCGGCCGTGGCGCTCGACCACGGCGACCTTGATGACGTCCTGATCGAGGTCGATGCGCCGCTCGCCACCGGAATAGGGCAGCGTCAGGTCGTGGCGCAGGGTGATGATCTTGCCCGGCACGACGCCGATGACCGGCGTCGACGGCCCGGAGCCCGAAGCGGCGAAATCCGCTTCCGTGACGCGCCTTGCCCGTACGCTGCCGCGGCCGATGGGATTGATGGCGGGCCGCGCGTCGAACAGCGCCGCATTCACCGGGCGGCCTGCGCTCAACACCTGGGAGACCGCGCAGGCGGCAAGATCGTCGAGCACCACCAGATCGGCGCGCTGCCCCGGCGCCACCAAGCCGCGATCGTGTAGCCCGAAGGCCCGCGCGGCCGACCAGGACGCTGCCCGGTAGGCGGCCAGCAGCGGGACGCCAAGGGCGATGGCCGTGCGGATGACGAAATCGAGGTGGCCCTCCTCGGCGATGTCGAGGGGGTTCCGGTCGTCGGTGCAGAAGGCCAGGAACGGCGCCGTCCGCTCGGTCAGGATCGGCGCCAGCGCGTGCAGGTCCTTGCAGACCGAGCCTTCGCGGATCAGCACGGTGAGGCCCTTGGACAGCTTTTCCAGGGCTTCCTCCGGTGTCGTCGCCTCGTGCTCGGTGCGGATGCCGGCCGCGATGTAGCCGTTGAGGCCTGTGCCGCGCAGCAGCGGCGCGTGGCCGTCGATGTGCCGGCCCTGGAAGGCCGCGAGCTTGTCCAGCACCCCGGGATCGCCGGCCAGCACGCCCGGGAAGTTCATGAATTCGGCGAGCCCGATCACCTTGGGATGGCCCGCGAAGGCAAGCAGGTCGTGCGCGTCGATCCGCGCGCCCGAGGTCTCCAGATGGTCGGTGGCCGGCACGCAGGAGGAGAGCTGCACCCGCAGGTCCATCGCCAGCGTCTCCGACGCGGCGAGGAACCACGCGAAGGCCTCGGCGCCGAGGACGTTGGCCATCTCGTGGGGGTCGCAGATCCCCGTGGTGACGCCGTGCGGAAGGACGCAGCGCTCGAATTCCTGCGGCGGCATCAGCGACGATTCGACGTGGAAATGCGTGTCGATGAAGCCCGGCACCACGATCTTGCCGGCGACATCGATTTCCCGGGTGCCACGATATTCGCCGAAGGTTCCGACGATGCGGTCGCCGCAGATCGCGATGTCGGACGCGACGATGTCCCCGGTGACGAGGTCTAGGAATCGACCACCCTTCAGAACCAGGTCGGCCTGGGCCGAGCCCTGACCCTGCGCGATGGCTCGCCGGAGAAAATCCACCTCTGTCACCGGTCTACCCTCCTCCAAATTGCCATCCGCCAGGAGCATGCCACGGCTGCGAGCCGCTCGGCGACGCTTGAAGTGGGGCGGGCGCAGGCGCAGAAACCCTTCACCTTTGAACCAGTCGAAGCTTTCGATGCCCGCCTATCGCTCCCGCACCACCACCCATGGCCGCAACATGGCCGGCGCCCGCGGATTGTGGCGCGCCACGGGCATGAAGGATGCCGATTTCGGCAAGCCGATCATCGCGGTGGTGAACTCCTTCACGCAGTTCGTGCCGGGCCACGTCCACCTCAAGGATCTCGGCCAGCTGGTCGCGCGCGAGATCGAGGCGGCCGGCGGCGTCGCCAAGGAATTCAACACCATCGCGGTCGATGACGGCATCGCCATGGGCCATGACGGCATGCTGTATTCGCTGCCGTCGCGGGAGCTGATCGCCGATTCCGTTGAGTACATGGTCAACGCGCACTGCGCCGACGCGATGGTGTGCATCTCGAATTGCGACAAGATCACGCCCGGCATGCTGATGGCGAGCTTGCGCCTCAACATCCCGACCGTGTTCGTCTCCGGCGGCCCGATGGAGGCCGGCAAAGTCCAGCTTCCCGGCATCGCCAGGAAGGTCGATCTGGTCGATGCGATGATCGCGGCGGCCGACGACCGGATCTCCGACGAGGACGTCGCGGTGATCGAGCGCTCGGCCTGCCCGACCTGCGGGTCGTGCTCGGGCATGTTCACGGCCAATTCGATGAACTGCCTCACCGAGGCGCTCGGGCTGGCGCTTCCGGGCAATGGCTCGGTGCTCGCCACCCACGCCGACCGCCGCCGCCTGTTCGTCGAGGCCGGCCACCTGATCGTCGATCTGGCCCGCCGCCACTACGAGCAGGATGATGCGGGCGTGCTGCCGCGCGCGGTGGCGAGCTTCAGGGCCTTCGAGAACGCCATGACCCTTGACATCGCCATGGGCGGCTCGACCAACACGGTGCTGCACCTGCTGGCCGCCGCCCACGAGGGCGAGGTGCCCTTCACGATGGCGGATATCGATCGGCTGTCCCGGCGGGTGCCAGTGCTGTGCAAGGTCGCCCCGGCGGTCGCCAACGTCCACATGGAGGACGTGCACAGGGCCGGCGGCATCATGGGTATCCTGGGCGAACTCGACCGTGCCGGCCTGATCGACACGGAGGTCGGCAACGTCTCGGCCGGGACGCTCGGCAATGCCCTCGCGCGCTGGGACGTGCGCGCCGCGCCGTCGGCGTCGGTCCAGACCTTCTACCGGGCGGCGCCGGGCGGGGTGCCGACCCAGGTGGCGTTCAGCCAGGAATCCCGGTTCGACCAGCTCGATCTCGACCGCGCAAACGGCGTCATTCGCGACGCCGCGCACGCCTATTCGCAGGATGGCGGGCTCGCCGTGCTGTTCGGCAATCTCGCCGAGGAAGGCTGCATCGTGAAGACCGCGGGCGTCGACGCCTCGATCCTGACCTTCACGGGGACGGCCCGGGTGTTCGAGAGCCAGGACGCGGCTGTCGACGGGATCCTGAACGGCAAGGTCACGGCCGGCGAGGTGGTGCTGATCCGCTACGAGGGCCCGCGCGGCGGCCCCGGCATGCAGGAGATGCTGTACCCGACGAGCTACCTGAAATCGAAGGGGCTCGGGAAGGCCTGTGCCCTCGTCACCGACGGGCGGTTTTCCGGCGGCTCATCGGGCCTGTCGATCGGCCATGTCTCTCCGGAGGCGGCCGAGGGCGGGCTGATCGGCTTGGTGCGCGACGGCGATCCCATCGCCATCGACATCCCGGCCCGGAGCATCCGCCTGGAGGTCGAACCGGCCGAACTCGAGCGGCGGCGGGTCGCCCAGGAGGCGGCGGGCTGGCAGCCGGCGAGCCCCCGGAAGCGCAAGGTCAGCGCGGCCCTGCGCGCTTACGCCATGCTGACGACCAGTGCGGCGCACGGCGCGGTGCGCCGGGTTTGATCAGCGGACGTTAAGAACGAGGGCGGCGACGGCAGCCAGCACGGCCGCAGCCGCCACGGCGATGCCAGCAAGGCGCCCCGAGTGGGACTTCGCCGGCGTCGTCGCAAGCTCGATCGCTGGCGGCAGCCGGGGGATGCGTCCGAGGGCTGCGAGCATCAGCGGCTCGATCGCCTGATAGCCGGCGGGGCTGAGATGCAGCCCGTCGGTTCCGTATTCCGGCCGTAGCGCACCCGTCTCCGTCGCCAGCACGGAATGGTAGTCGATGAAGGTCGCGCCGTGCTCGTGGGCGTGGTCGCGCAACCACGTGTTGACTGCGGCGATCATGGCCGGCGCATCCTGCACCTCCGGATTCCACGGAATGCGCTCGGCCGGCATGATCGAGCCGATCCAGGCCTTCACGCCCATGGCCCGCGCCTCGTCGAGCATGCCGGCCAAGGTCCGGGCGATCTCCTCGGCGGGGACGAAGAAACCCTCGTTGCGGCCGATGTCGTTGACGCCGCAGAGGAGATGGACACCCCGGGCCGCCGTCTCCTCCAGGTCTCGGCGGAACCGCATCGTGATCCAGCGCGCCGTCTGGCCGGATCCGCCGCGGGGAATGAGGTCGTAGGCTTCGAAGGTGCCGGCCCGGTGAAAGCCCCACAATTCGGTGATCGAGTCACCGATGAAGACGATGGGCTCGGCCACGGCCTACGCGCCCGGCTGAACCGCGCCGCCAAGCGCAGCCGAGATTTCTTCCTGGAGCCGTTCGGCCAATGTCTGCCGGCCATCGAAGGTCACATGCACCACGTCGGTGAAGATGGGACGGCTGTCGCTCTCGAAGATCCGGCTCAGATCCCGCACCCCGAAAGCCGCACCCGGAACCGGTGCCGCGTCGAGGCGGGACAGCACGCTCTCGCACCGCGTATATTGCCGGTCGAGATAGGCCAGGAATTCGCCGGAGGCGGCACGCGCCTCTTCGCCGACGCGTTCGGCGCTTCGGACGACAGCCGGCTGAAGCACGAAACGGATCGGGGCGCCGATTCCCGGGGCGAGGCGTTTCAGCCGATTCAGCGACAGCTCGAACTGCCGCACAACCTCCCATTCCCACAGGTCCGACTGCCAGTTTGTCAGCACCCGCAGATTCTCCAGACGCTGGAAAATCAACGCATGCAGACCGTCGAACGTCAGATCCTGCGCCTCCCCATCCTGCTTTCTGGGATCGAAGACGTAGTCGTAGAGGCACTCGTTGGCGAAGTGGTTGTAGGGATAGCCGGCGCGCGGATCGAAGCTCCACGGCTGGAACATGTCGGTGCCGCCGCCGACGATCAGGATCACGTCCGGCTGAAGGTCCATCAGCCGGGTCGTGATCAGGGCGATCATCTGATTCAAGCAGGCCGAGATGGCGCCGAAATTGTAGACGCGCGCGCCCTCGCCATGGATGCGCTTCAGACCGGTCTCGAGCCGGCCGGGAACGGCGTCGGCGAAGGATTCCCCATCGACCAGGGTGCTGTCACCGACGACGAACACCCGAAGGGTCTCGGAGGCCGGTCGCACATCCGCATGGATGTCGTTGCGATAGCCGAGGGCGTCGTAACGCCAGCCCTTGTCCGCCACCGCCGTCAGCGGCTTCCCGGCGAAGTGTGTGTAGGGCGCCGGGAAGCGAATATTCGCGTCGAAGTTTCGGAAGCTCTTCAGGAATTCGCGCCGCCGCGCATTCTGGGTCTCGTCAGACGGCCGCTGGGCCATGCTCCGGCTCCTCCCCGAACGGATAATCGTGTGGGACATGATCGTGGGCGACCCGGCCCAGCGCCGAGGCGCGGGCGAGGCCGAAAGGTCTGCCGCTCAGCCGCGCAGGCTGGCGTGGTTCTCCAGGAACCAGCCGTAGGTCTGGCGCAATCCATCCTCCAAGCCGATCTGCGGCCGCCAGCCCATGGCGGTGAGCCGCGACACGTCCATCAGCTTGCGCGGCGTGCCGTCCGGCTTCGTCGCGTCAAACGCGAGCTCGCCTTCGTAGCCGATCACGCGCGCCAGTGCCTCAGCCAACTGGCGGATGGTACAATCCTCACCCGTCCCGACGTTGATGTGCGACAGGTCCGGCCGCGTATTCGCCGCGTAGAGCGCGTCGTCCATCTCCATCACGAACACGCTGGCGCGCGCCATGTCGTCGACATGCAGGAATTCCCGCATCGCCCGGCCGGTGCCCCACACGGTGACCGTCGCGCGGCCTTCGGCCTTCGCCTCGTGCAGGCGCCGCATCAGCGCCGGCAGGACATGGGCGTTCTCGGGGTGGAAGTTGTCGTTCGGCCCGTACAGGTTGGTCGGCATCACGCTTCGATACCGCCGCCCGTACTGACGGTTGTAGCTCTCGCACATCTTGATGCCGGCGATCTTGGCGATCGCGTAGGGCTCGTTGGTCGGCTCCAGAACCCCGGTGAGGAGCGCATCCTCGCGCATCGGCTGCTCGGCGTGCTTCGGGTAGATGCACGACGATCCGAGGAACAGCAGCCGGTCCACGCCGCTCATATGGGCGGCATGGATGACGTTGGTCTGGATCAGAAGATTGTCGTGGATGAAGGCAGCCGGATAGGTGTTGTTGGCGTGGATGCCGCCGACTTTGGCTGCGGCGAGGTAGACCTGATCGATTTGATTCTCGGCGAAGAATTGACGGACCGCGGCTTGGTCGAGCAGGTCGAGTGCCCGCCGGTCGGCAGTCAGGACGCGTTCGTGGCCGAGTTCCTGCAGTCGGCGCACGATCGCCGAGCCGACCATCCCACGATGGCCCGCAACGAAGATGGTCTGACGACGACCGTCCATCACGCTTCCGCTTCCCCGCCAAAGACTTGGCCTGCCGAGGCCCTATAGATGCTTTGCGGCTAGATATCTCCGCGAAATCGCGTGTTTTGTGAGGCGACCGGCTCGGGCGCGGACGTGCGCAGCCGGTCCCAACCGATCATTCCCCATCCCGTGCTGCTTCCCCCTCCGGCCCGCCCCTTCAGTGGAGGACGGTCGCATGTTGCCTCGTGTAGACACCTTTCCCGCTTGCGCGAGCCGAAACTGCCGCGCTAGTGTCAACTCAT
Source organism: Methylobacterium sp. PvR107 (assembly GCF_017833295.1). Taxonomy (NCBI): domain Bacteria; kingdom Pseudomonadati; phylum Pseudomonadota; class Alphaproteobacteria; order Hyphomicrobiales; family Methylobacteriaceae; genus Methylobacterium; species Methylobacterium sp. PvR107. Next base: position 1,630,776 of record NZ_JAFIBW010000001.1, on the reverse strand, counting down.
GTTGACACTAGCGCCTGACCAGAGGGTGATTCAGCAGATCGACCGACGGCCCCATGCCGCGGTCATCGGAGCTGGGTTCGGTGGCTTGGCAGCAGCCGTCCGGCTCGGTGCGCGCGGGTATCGGGTCACCGTGCTGGAGCGTCTGACGCAGGCCGGCGGTCGCGCACGGGTGCACCGGCAGGACGGATTCACCTTCGACGCCGGACCGACCATCGTCACCGCGCCTCAACTGTTCGAGGAACTCTGGCATCTCGCCGGCCGCCGGCTGTCGGACGACGTCAAACTTGTGCCTATGGATCCGTTCTACCGGATCCGGTTCGCTGACGGCTCCTCTTTCGCCTACAATGGCGACCCGGAGCAGATGCGGGCGGAGGTGGCGCGCTTCGCGCCCGATGACGTCGCCGGCTACGAGCGATTCATGGCGCATAGCCGGGCGGTCTGCCGCATCGGCTTCGAGCAGCTCGGTCACGTGCCCTTCGACCACGTCGGAGCGATGCTGCGGATCGCTCCGGATCTGCTCCGCCTGTCCGGACACCGCTCCGTCTACGACGTCGTGGCCCGCTTCATCCGTGACGAGCGGCTGCGCACGGTCTTCAGCTTCCATCCGCTGCTGATCGGCGGCAACCCCTTCCGGGCCAGCGCGATCTACTGCCTGATCGCCGATTTGGAGCGGCGCTGGGGCGTCCATTTCGCCCTGGGCGGGACCGGCCAGCTCGTCGACGGTCTGGTCCGTCTGATCCGCAGCCAGCGCGGCCGGGTCCGTCTCGGCGTCGACGTGGCCCGCATTCGCGTGGATCGGGGCGAAGCGACGGGCGTCGAGCTTCAGAGCGGCGAGACAATCGCGGCCGATGTGGTGGTGTCCAACGCCGACTCGGCGGTGACCCACGCGCAGCTCCTTCCTCGGCCGCAGCGCTGGAGCGCCGGCCGGTTCCGCCGCGCCCGCTCCTCCATGGGGCTGTTCGTCTGGTACTTCGGCACGAGCCGCCGCTATCCGAACGTGGATCACCACACGATCCTGCTGGGGCCGCGATACCGCGGGCTGCTCGCCGACATCTTCGACCGGAAGCGGCTCGCCGACGATGCGAGCCTCTACCTGCATCGGCCCACGGCGACCGATCCGAGCCTCGCGCCCGCGGGGTGCGATGCGTTCTACGTGTTGGCACCGGTGCCGAACCTCGCGGGCGGCCAGGACTGGGAAGCGCTGGCCGAACCGTATCGACGGCGGATTGCCCGCATCCTGGAATCCAGCGTCCTTCCCGGCCTGTCCGACGTGATCGTGACCTCGAAGGTGACGACCCCCAAGGATTTCCAGGACGATTTCCTGAGCTACCGCGGCTCCGGCTTCGGATTGGAGCCGGTGCTCACGCAATCCGCTTGGTTCCGGCCGCACAATCGGTCGGGCGCGGTTCGCAATCTCTACCTCGTGGGCGCCGGCACGCATCCCGGCGCCGGTCTGCCCGGCGTGCTCTCCTCCGCCCGTATCCTCGACAGCGTGGTGCCCGATGCCCGCGTTACCGCCTGAATTTGCCGCCGCAGCCGACCGGACCGCATGCCGGACCGCGATCCGAACGGGCTCGAAGAGCTTTTTCGCGGCCGGGCGGCTGCTGCCCTGGGATGTGCGCGAGGCGGCCTACGGCCTCTACGCCTTCTGCCGGCTCTCCGACGACCTCGTTGACGAGGCGCCGAGCCCGGCCGACCGGCGCGACGCGGTCGCCCGCCTCGATGCCCGGATCAGCCGGGCCTATGCCGGCCATCCGGCCGATTCGGCGGCCGATCGCGCCTTCTCGGAAATCGTCAGCGCATACGCGATTCCCGAAACCCTGCCGCGCGCCCTCATCGAGGGCTTCGCGTGGGACGCGGAAGGTCGGCGCTATGCCGACCTGAATGCGGTTCACGGCTACGCCGCGCGGGTCGCGGGCTCGGTCGGGGCGATGATGGCAGTGATCATGGGGGCCCGCGAGCCGGACGCGCTCGCCCGCGCCTGCGATCTCGGGGCCGCGATGCAGCTCACCAACATCGCGCGGGATGTCGGCGAGGACGCCCGGATGGGCCGGCTCTACCTTCCGCTCGACTGGATGCGTGAGGCCGGTCTCGACCCGGACGCGTTCCTTGCGGACCCGCAACCGGGCCCCGCACTGTCCGGCATCGTGGCCCGACTCCTTTCCGAGGCTGAGGTGCTGTACGCGCGGGCGGAAGCCGGTATCGCCGTCCTGCCGGTCCAGTGCCGTCCGGCGATCCGGGCCGCGGGCCTGATCTATGCCGAGATCGGGCGCGAGATCGCGGCGAACGGCTACGATTCGGTCACGCGCCGCGCCCGCGTCGGTGGCGCACGCAAGCTGCTGCTGATCGCACGCGCGATGCGCGAGCCCGCCCGCAGTGCAGTCCTTGCCGCTCCAGCTCTTGCGGAAGCCGCGTTCCTGATCGAGGCGGTCGGCCGCCATCCGCTCACGCCATCCCGCCAGCGCCCCGCGCTTCGACCGTGGTGGGATGTCGGAGGCCGCGTCGTGCACGTGCTCGACCTGATCGAACGCATGCGAGAGCGCGAGGCGTTCAGTCGCTCCGCATCGCTTTGAGGCCCTGAGATGGGCGACCGCCTCTTCGCCGCCCTCGACCTCGGCCTCGTGTTTCTGGTCGTGTTCGGCATCGGCGTCTGGCAGCTCGTCGCCGTCCGGCGCAGCATCCGGCGCGACCGCAATGGACGATCGGAGTGATCGCCCTCACATCGTCGCGCTGATCGCGACGTCGCCCTCCAGCAAACAGCCGATCGCGCGTCCTTCCGCAAATCCGAGCCGGACGCGGATCTCGGACAGCCGGCCCATCGCCCGGCCCTGAAGGATGCGGATCGGCCGATCGTCCGGCGCCACGAGGCCGTCTGCCAGCAAGCCGAAAGCGAGCGCTGCAGCGGCGATCCCGGTGGCGGCGTCCTCGGGGTAGCCCGAGGAGTGTGGGAACTGCCGCGCCTCGAACAGCTGTGCCGGTCCGTCCAGGACGGCATAAGGGTACAGCCCGGTCGAGCCGATCCGCGAGCAGGCGGCCTCGACGGCACCGGAAGCCGGCGCCAGGGCATTCAGCGCCGCCGCATCGCGCATCGGGACGAGGGTCTTCACCCGCGAGGTCACGGCGTTGTGGACCGGCCGGTCCGCCAGGGTGTCGCGACCGATCCCCAGCGCCGTCAGGACCGCGGCCTCCGCCTCGCCGGCGAGGGGACGGACGCTGCCGGCCGGCTGCGTGATCGCGATCGTCCAGTCCCCGTCGCCGCGCGCCGACACGAAGCCCATCACCGCCCCGCTGCCGGTGGCGATCCGCACGGTCGAATCCGGCAGCCGCCCCTCCCGAGCCAGCACCCAGAGCGTCCCGATCGTCGCGTGGGCGCACATCTCCATTTCGTGGTTCGGCACGAAGAAGCGGAACCGCAGGTCGTGCGCCCCGTCGCCAGGCGGCAGCGCGAAACCCGATTCATGGCCGTAGCGCCGTGCGACGTCCCGCATGGCTTCGGCGTCGAGGCCGCCCGCGTCCGCCACGACGGGGCAGGGGTTACCGCCGCGTCCCGCGTGGGTGAACACGTCGACCAAGGTCACGAACGGCATGGGCTTCCCATCACTGCAGGTGGCGGGTGTAGGTCTCGCCGGCCTCGGCCTTCAGGACGGCGCCGGCCTCGCGGCCGATGCGCTCCGCATCGACGGCCGCGCCCTGGCGGGTGACTGCCCAGTGACGGCTGCCGTCCGGCAGGAACAGCAGACCGTCCAGGGTGAGCGTCTCGCCTTCGATCCGCGCGAGGGCAGCGATCGGCGTCCGGCACGACCCGTCCAGCTCCGCCAGGAGCGCCCGCTCGGCCGCGATCGCCGTGGTCGTGCGGTCACAGGCGATCGGTGCCAGAATCTGGTGGACCGCGCTGTCGCCGGATCGGCACTCAATCCCCAGCGCGCCTTGCGCCACCGCCGGCAGCATCTCGTCGACCGGGAGGATACTGCGCGCCATGCCTTCGAGCCCGAGGCGCTGCAGGCCGGCAAGGGCCAGCAGGGTCGCATCGCACTCGCCCGCTTCGAGCTTGCGCATCCGCGTGTTGGCGTTGCCGCGCAGGGGAACGACTCGGAGATCCGGCCGCTGCATGAGGACCTGCGCCCCGCGACGCAGCGACGAGGTCCCCACCCGCGCCCCCGCCGGCAGGCCCGCCAACCCGTCCGCGTGCGGCGACAGAAACGCGTCGCGCGGGTCATCACGCTCCAGGATGCAGGCGATGGTCAGCCCGTCGGGAAGCCACGTCTCCACGTCCTTCATGGAATGCACCGCGACGTCCACCTCGTCGGCGAACAGCGCCTGCTCCAACTCCTTGGTGAACAGGCCCTTGCCGCCGATCTCGGAGAGTGGCCGGTCGAGGATCTTGTCGGCCACCGTGGTCACGACGACGAGCTCGGTTTCGAGGCCCGGATTGGCGGCAACGATCCGGTCGCGCACCATGCCCGTCTGAGCAAGGGCCATCGGCGAGCCGCGGGTGCCGATGCGCAGGGGACGGTTCAACATCTGGTTCCGGGTCTATTCGCAGGACAGGACAGTGCCTTATAAACCGACCACGGCGACAGGCCACGCTCCATGGCCTCATTTAGACGTGCTGAACCAGCCACCGTTAGGCTGTTTGGGTCCGGCGCAGCACTGCCCCGCTTTCGCCGGACTGCGCACCTAGCGGATCGCGACGACCTCCAGAGCGAACAGGTATGGTGCGATGCTGATTCTGCCGACCCGACGGCAGTTCCTGGCAGGGCTCGGAGCGGGCGCGGGCGTGGCGGCCGCGACCGGAGTCTACGCCTTCGACGTCGAGCCGATGCACCGGCTGGTCGTCACGTCCTACGCGCCAGCCTTGCCGAACTGGGATCCGGGTTTGCGCCTGCGGGTCGCGGTGCTCGCGGATTTCCATGTCTGCGAGCCGTTCATGCCCTTCGACCGCGTGGCGGAGATCGTGGACGCGACCAATGCGCTCAAGCCCGATCTCGTGCTGCTGCTCGGTGATTACCCGGCCGGCAAGATCGCGTGGCGCAAGTTGCCGCTCACCCAATTCGCCCGGATGATGGAGGATCTGGAGGCGCCGCTCGGAACGCACGCGATCCTGGGCAATCACGATTGGTGGGACGACAAGGCCGTCCAGCAGGCGCGCCGCGGGCCGCCTGCGGTCAAGGGTCTACTGGAGGCGCGCGGAATCCCGGTCTTGGAAAACCAAGCGCTGCGTCTGACCAAGGACGGACGCCCGTTCTGGATCGCCGGCCTCGCCGACCAGCAGCCCTTCGAGGACGTCTGGACGTCCGTCAGCTACGCCGACGTGCGACGCACGCTCGAAGCGGTCACCGATTCGGCGCCGGTGATCCTGATGGCGCACGAGCCCGACATCTTCATGGACGTCCCCGATCGCGTCTCCCTCACCCTGGCCGGCCATACCCATGGCGGGCAGGTCCGGATCTTCGGCCGTTCACCTGCGATCCGGAAGATCGACGGCCACGATTATTCGTACGGACACGTCATCCAGGACGGACGGCACATGATCGTCTCAGGCGGCTTCGGAATGAGCCGCATCCCGATGCGATTCGGCGTGCCCCCGGAGATCGTGCTCCTCGAACTGGGACTGCCGGATCCGGCCATCGCCGGCGCCTGACCGGGAACGACCGGTTTCGCTGCTGGAACGCGCGAACATCAGGGCGGCCCCGCGCCCGAACGCCGCGGCGCTCGTTTTCCGAGGCTCGCCGCGCTACCTCGCCAGCATGCGCGCAATCGTTCCCTGTCTGGCTCTCGTGGTGCTGGCGACCAGCCACATCTCCGTTCAAGCGCAGTCCTGCGACGCCCTCGTCGACAAGGTCACGGCGGAGACCACCGCCAAGACCGCGGAGCGCAGCAGCGACTACGCAAGCTTTACCGCCGGGCCGGACATGACCCTCACGCTCGCCTGCGGCGGCCCCGACCTGTCCTCGGTCGGCGCTCAATTCCGCGGTGCGAGCCCACCGGACAGCTATTATGACCTGTTCGGTCACGCGGGGCATGCGGTCACGGGCATCGATGCCGCAGTGATCACGGACGCCGCCCATCGCGCCCAGGCCGCAGCCACGAAGCTGCGGCACAGCAATGTCGATCTCGGCGGGGCCCGGGTGACCTGCTCGGCGATGGTCTCGCCCGACAAGGGCCCCCTGACCCTCTGCGCGGTGATCGAGCACAGCGACCGGAGCTGAGGCCGGCGGACCGCGCCGCCGACAGACGATCCCGCCTCAGAGCGGGATGTTGTCGTGCTTCTTCCAGGGCTGCTCCATCTCCTTGGTCCGGAGCATGCCGAGCGCCCGCGCAATCCGGCGCCGCGTCGAGTGCGGCATGATCACCTCGTCGATGTAGCCGCGCTCAGCGGCCACGAATGGCGACAGGAAGCGATCCTCGTACTCGCCCGTGCGCGCCGCGATCTTCTCGGGGTCGCCGAGCTCGCTGCGGAAGATGATCTCCACCGCGCCCTTGGCACCCATCACGGCGATCTGCGCCGTCGGCCACGCATAGTTCACGTCCGCGCCGACATGTTTCGACGCCATGACGTCGTAGGCACCGCCGAAGGCCTTGCGGGTGATGATCGTCACCAGCGGCACTGTGGCCTGCGAATAGGCGAACAGCAGCTTGGCGCCGTGCTTGATCAGGCCGCCGTATTCCTGGGCCGTGCCCGGCAGGAAGCCCGGCACGTCCACGAAGGTGACAATCGGGATGCCGAACGCGTCGCAGTAGCGCACGAACCGCGCGGCTTTTCGTGACGCGTCCGAATCGAGCACGCCCGCCAGGACCAGCGGCTGGTTGGCCACGAATCCGACGGTGCGCCCCTCGATCCGGCCGAAGCCTGTGATGATGTTGCGCGCGTAGGCGGCCTGGATCTCGAAGAAGTCGCCCTCGTCCGCCACGCGGCGGATTACCTCGCCCATGTCGTAGGGCTTGTTGGGATTGTCGGGGATCAGCGTGTCCAGCGACATGTCGAGACGATCGACCTCGTCGAAGCTCTCGAGTTCCGGAACGCCGTCGATGTTGTTGGCGGGGAGGAAATCGAGCAGGCGCCGGATCTGGAGGATCGCCTCGACGTCGTTCTCGAAGGAGCCGTCGGCGATGGACGACTTGGTCGTGTGCACCTTTGCGCCACCGAGTTCCTCGGCGGTCACGACTTCGTTGGTCACGGTCTTCACCACATCGGGGCCGGTCACGAACATGTAGCTCGTGTCGCGGACCATGAAGATGAAGTCGGTCATGGCGGGAGAGTAGACGTCGCCGCCCGCGCAGGGCCCCATGATCACCGAGATCTGCGGGATCACCCCCGAGGCCATGACGTTGCGGCGGAACACCTCGCCGTAGCCGCCGAGCGCCGCCACGCCCTCCTGGATGCGCGCGCCGCCGGCATCGAAGATGCCGATGATCGGGGCACGCATCTTCAGCGCCATGTCCTGGACCTTCACGATCTTCTGGGCATGCGCCTCCGAGAGAGAGCCGCCGAACACCGTGAAATCCTTCGAGAACAGGAAGACCGTGCGGCCGTTGATCGTGCCCCAACCGGTCACGACGCCGTCGCCGGGAATCTTCTGCTTCTCCATGCCGAAATCAGTGGAACGATGCTGCACGAACATGTCGAATTCCTCGAACGACCCGTGGTCGAGGAGGAGTTCGATACGTTCCCGCGCCGTCAGCTTGCCGCGCTTGTGCTGTGCCTCGACGCGCTTCTCGCCACCGCCGAGCCGGGCCAGCGCCCGACGCTCTTCGAGCTTGTCGAGGATATCCTTCATGGCCGTTTCCGCCCCTTCCCCTGCCCGTGACTCGCGACCCGGAACGGGCCGGGTCCAAGCTTATGCGTTCGCCGATCGTGCGCCCTTAGCACGCGCGTTTCGGGTGGCAAACCGACGCGATTGTCAGATTTTCGGAGGGAAGGGGATGGTGGACGGTGCAGGGATCGAACCTGCGACCTTTCCCGTGTGAAGGGAACGCACTACCGCTGTGCTAACCGTCCGTACCGGCGGGCCGCCGTCAGCGCACGCCCTGTGGTCGCCCACACCTGCAGGCGCAGCGACCCGGTGGCCGGCCTTCTAGGGCGCGGCGGCCCGGGACGTCAAGCACGGTGCGTGACGTTCCTGCGCCTGATGCGGCAGAGCGGCCAGGAACCCGACGCAGTGATTCCGCCGCGCGCACCGGAACCGCCGCCGCCCGCACGCCATGCAGTTGACAAGGCGTGGCCTGCAATGCGCTGTTCCGCCATGCACGAGAGGCCAGCGGCCGCAGAGCCCGACAGCGACCTGACCACGGGGACGCAGGCGCCGGTGAACCGGCCGCGCGTCGCGATCACCTACTGCACGCAGTGCAACTGGCTGTTGCGCTCGGCCTGGATGGCGCAGGAGCTGCTCTCGACCTTCCGCGACGATCTGGGTGAGGTCGCCCTGATTCCCGCCACAGGCGGGGCGTTCCGCATCGAGCTCGACGGCGCGCTGCTGTGGGAGCGGGTGCGCGACGGGGGCTTCCCCGATGTGAAGGCGCTGAAGCAACGGGTGCGGGACCGCCTCGACCCGGAGCGCGATCTCGGCCATATCGACCGATCATGAGGCGAGGGAACGGCGAGGAGCCTGCGGGGCACCGCGGGCCGGGGGCGGGCCCCGCTTGAGTCCGGATCACCAGTCCGAGGGCGGCGGCGTCCCGGCGGTGATTCCCGCGCGCCGATCCTGGCTGTCGCGGCGGCTCCACCGTTTCGCCGGCAACGGCTTCTCGACGCAGGTCTATCTGATTGCCCTGGTGATCGCCCTGATCGGTCCGGGCCTGCTGTTCACCAGCATCCTGCTCATGCGCTACGCCTCCGCGGAGCGGGCCCGGTTCGAGCAGGACGCCCGCGAGAACGTACGGGGGATCGGCCTGTCCCTCGACCGCGACACAGCTGGCCTGGTGTCGGTGCTCCAAACGCTGGCGACCTCGCCGCGGATCCGCCAGGGCGACTTCGAAGCCTTCGACACGCAAGCCCGCCTCGTGCGCGAGTCAATCGACTTGGACGTGCTGCTTCGGCGCCCCAACGGCCAGGAAGTGGTCAATACCGGCGTCCCGCGCACCGCGCCGCTGCCGGTGGTTCCGCTGCCGTTCGATCAGGAGCTGTCCCGGGGCACCCAGCGGGCGATGGTGAGCGGCTACGTGCCCGGCCCGACCCCCGCGGAGGCGACCTACGCGGTCGGCGTGCCCGTCATGATGGATGGCGAGGTCGCCTACATCCTGAGCTTCACCGTGCCGCTCGCGCGGCTCCAGGGCATCCTGTCGCGCGAGGTCGTACCCGGATGGACGACAGGGATCAGTGACCGCTCCGGCATCGTGATGGCGCGCCTGCCGGATCCGGATGCCGTGATCGGCCGTCAGCGGCTCGCCAGCCTTCGGCAGGTCCAGACGACGACGCCAGGCGTGTGGGAGGGCCAGGATCGCCAGCACAAGCCAGTGGTCGTGATCGAGGCGCGCTCGCGGCTGACCGGCTGGATGGTCGCCACGAGCATCCCGCAGAGCGTCGTCGACGCGCGGGTCCGGCGCTGGATCTGGGCTTTCGCGGGCTTCGGCCTGCTGGTGCTGGCCACCTCGTCGCTGCTGGCGGTCAATCTCTGGTCGCGGGTGTCGCGCCCGCTGCGCCTGCTGGCCGCTTCCGGACCGGCCCTCGCCCGCGGCGAAGCGATTCCGCGCGTGCCCTCGCCGGTTCATGAGATTCAGCGGCTCGGAGCGGTGCTGTCGGACGCCTCGCTGCGGCTGCGGACGCGGGAGGAGGAGCGCGACCGCGCACTCGCCGACACGCGGCGCGGCCTGACGGCCCTCAGCGAGAGCGAGGCCCGATTCCGCCACATGGCCGATTCGGCGCCGGCGCTGATCTGGATGACCGATGAGACCGGCGCCGTCAGCTTCGCGAACCTGCATTTCGAGCACCTGTTCGGCATGCCGGCGGCGGAGTTTGCCGGCGACGGATGGCGGCGGATCGTACATCCGGACGATCTCGACACCTTCCGCGCGGCCTTCGGCGAGGCCTTCGATGCGCGCCAGCCGTTCCGCCTCGAGGTCCGGGTGATCGACAGGGACGGAGTGGTGCGCTGGCTCCAGTGCGAGGGCGTGGCGCGCCTCGACGATGACCACAACTTCCTCGGCTATACGGGCTGCAACATTGACATCTCGGACGCGAAGAACGCCGAGGAGCACCTGCTGCTCCTGATTCACGAGCTGAACCACCGGGTGAAGAACACGCTGGCGACCGTCCAGTCGATCGCCGCCCAATCTTTGCGCGGTCTCGAAGGCGCCGAGGCCGACGCCGCGCGGGCCGCATTCGAGGCGCGCCTCCTGGCCCTCGCCCGCGTGCACGACGTCCTGACCCGCGAGAGCTGGGAGGGCGCGGAACTCTCGGCGGTGGTGGCGGACGCGATCCGGCCGCTGGAAGCGGGCGATGGCCACGCCTCGCGGTTCCGTGTGGTCGGGCCGGCGCTGCGCCTGCCGCCGCGGCTCGCGCTCTCGATCGCCATGGCGCTGCACGAACTCGGGACCAACGCCGTGAAGTACGGGGCGCTCTCGACCGAGGGCGGCTGCGTCGAAATCTCCTGGACGGTGCGCCGCGAGGCGGAGGCGCATCTGTTCCTGCGCTGGGCGGAGAGCGGCGGGCCGCTCGTCAAGAAGCCGACCCGCACCGGGTTCGGCTCGCGTCTGATCGAGCGTAGCCTCGCCCGGGAACTGGCCGGCGAAGTCACGTTGTCCTACGAGCCGGGCGGCGTGGTCTGCACCATCAACGCGCCGGTGCCCCCGCCGGGCCTGCTCGAGCGGAAGAGCGTCGCCGCACCGGCTCGGATCGCGCCGCTGCCGCTGGCGGGGTAGGCGGCGTCATCGCGAGCGCAGCGAAGCGACCCAGGGCAGCGCGCGTGCGGTGATCGTTGCGCGACTGGATCGCTTCGCTGCACTCGCGATGACGGCCTTGCTGCCGACCGAGGGCAAGTCCGGTTGAGCCCGTCGATACGCCTGGCTCAATGATACGGATCGGCGGCGTCGCGCAGCCCGTCTCCCAGAAAATTGAAAGCCAGAACCGTCACGAGGACCGGAAGCACCGGCAGCAGCAACCACGGATAGAGCTGCACCGCGGCCAGATTCTGGGACTCGTTGAGGAGTACGCCCCAGCTCGTCACCGGCGGCCGAAGACCGAGTCCGAGGAAGGAGAGGGCGGTCTCGCCGAGGATCATGGTCGGGATCGACAAGGTCGCCGACGCGATCAGGTGGCTCATGAAATTCGGGATCAGGTGGCGGCCGATCACGCGGGTCGGCGAGGCGCCCATCAACTCGGCGGCCTGGACGAAATCCTCCTCCCGCAGCGCGAGGAGCTTGCCGCGCACGGCCCGTGCAAGGCCAGGCCAGTCGAGCAGGCCGAGGATCACCGTGATGCCGAAGAAGACGAGCAGCGGGCTCCAGTTCGGGGGCAGTGCGGCCGAGAGGGCAAGCCATAGCGGCAGCTCGGGCAGCGACCGCACCACCTCGATCAGCCGCTGCACCCCGGCGTCGACAACGCCGCCGAAATAGCCCGCGATGCCGCCGAACAGCAGGCCGAGGGTGAAGGAGATGGCGACGCCGACGAGTCCGATGGTCAGTGAGATCCGTGCCCCATAGATCAGGCGGGAGAACAGGTCGCGGCCGAGCTTGTCGGTGCCGAGCAGAAACAGGGTTCCGCCCTCGGGCGGACAGACGAGGTGCAGATCGGTGTGCACGAGCCCGAGCCAGTCGTAGCCGTCGCCCCGGCACAGGAAGCGCAGGGGCTGAGGCGTGCGCGCATCGACGACGTAGTCCCGGCGGAACGTGTCGAGGTCGAGATGCGCCCGATACGGGTACACGAACGGGCCGGCGAACCGCCCCTCGTGGAAGAGGTGCACGCCTTGAGGCGGCGCGTAGAGAAAGTCGCCATTGCGTCGCGCCTGCCCGTACGGCGCCAGCACCTCCACGAACGGCACGGTGGCGTAGAGGGCGAGCAGGATCAGTGCCGAGGCGACGGCGAGGCGGTGGCGCAGGAACTTGCGCAGGATCAACCGCCACGCGGATGCGGCGCCGATCGGGCTCTCGGCCCGCGCCTCCGGCTCGAACGGCGCGGGATCAACGAAGTGGCCGGCTGCGTGGGCCGCGTCGGTCATCGTAAGCCCATGCGGATGCGCGGATCGAGCCAAACGAGGGTCACGTCCGAGATCAGCATGCCGACCAGCGTCAGCGCGGCGACGAACATCAGGATGAACGCCGCCATAAATTGATCCTGGCTGCGCAGGGCGTCGAGGAGCAGCGGCCCCACGGTCGGCAGGCTCAGCACCAGGGACACCAGCACGGATCCGGAGACGAGGTGCGGCAGCAGGTTGCCGATATCCGCCACGAACGGGTTCAGCGACATCCGGAACGGGTATTTCAGCAGCGCTCTGAGCGGCGGGAGGCCCTTGGCACGGGCGGTCACCGTGTAGGGCTTCGCCAATTCGTCGAGGAGGTTGGCGCGCATGCGCCGGATCATCGCCGCGGTGCCGCCGAGCCCGATCACCAGGGTCGGCACGATCAGGTGCGCGAGCAGCGAGCGGACCTTGGTCCAGGTCCAGGGCTGGTTGGTGAGGGCCGAATCGTAGAGGCCCCCGATCGAGAGACCGAAATATCGGTTGGTGTAGAACAACAGGATCAGCGCGAGGAGGAAGCCCGGCACGGCCAGGCCGACATAGCCCAGAAGGGTCACGACCGCGTCGCCGACCGTGTGCCTGTGCGTCGCGGAGTAGATCGCGGCCGGGATGGCCACGACGTGCACGAAGATGACCGCGGTGACGTTGATCAGCAGCGTCAGCCAGAGGGCATCGCCGACGACCTCCGCCACCGGCTTGTCGTACTCGAACGACCATCCCCAGTCGCCCTGCAGGAGGCCGGAGAACCCGGCCGGACCCGGCATCGCCCCGATCCACATCAGGTATTGCTGCCAGACCGGCCGATCGAGACCGTACTGGCGGATGAGCAGCTCGGCCTTCGCCACCGAGCCGGCGTCGCCTGTCGCGCGCAGCTCCATGATCCGGTTCGTCAGGTAATCCCCCGGCGGCAGCTTGATGATCAAGAACACGAGCGCCGAGATGACGAGGAGCGTCAGCGCCATCGTCACCAGGCGCCGGAGAATCTGGACGATCACCGGACCTCCGCGCGCTTGTCTGCGCCCTTGTCCCAGAACAGCTCGTCGAGGCGCTGAACACCGATCATCGCGGTGGGCTCCCAGGAATAGAGGGCGCGTTTCGGCAGGTTGATCAGCTGGTCGGCGCCAACCACCGGCTGCAGCGCGCCCGCCACGGTACCGATCACCCAGGTGTTGCGCGCGTGGTTCATCAGCATCTCGCGCCAGATCTCGGCCTGCTTGTCGGAATCGTCGGTCTCGCGCCACGCGCGGTCGAGCTGGATCAGCCGCTGCACGTCCGCGACATCGCAGGGCTCCCCGCTCTTGCCGCGACTCTCGACGTTCAGGCTCCAGAGCGGCCAGGCATAGTGCTCCGGCTGGGCCGGGCTCAGTTCGGTGGGCGGCATGATTGCGGTCGGGACCGCAAGGTCGAGCCCCTGCGCGGCGACCATGATCGTCATGCCGGCGATGGAGCGTCGGTGCAGGTTCGTGCGCTCCTGGGGCTTGGCGATGAGGCGGATGCCGACCTCGCGCCAGAACTCCGTGATGAGCAGCAGCGCGTCGAGCACCATCTCGGCCTCGCCGTCGCTCTCCACGACGATCTCGAGGGGCCGGCCGTCCGGCATCAGGCGCGTGCCGGAGCCGTCGCGGCCGGTCAGCCCGATCGCGTCGAGCAGGGCCGAGGCCTGCGCCGGATCGTAGCCGGCATTCAGGGTCCGCAGCTCCGGCGAGAATAGCGGGCTCTCCGGTACAATCGTATCGTTGCCCTCCGTACCGAGGCCGAACAGGAGCGTGTTGTTCAGCGTCCGCCGGTCGATCGCGAGCGACAGGGCGTGGCGATAGCGCACGTCGCGATTGAGGGCGCGCCAGACCGGATCGGCCGTGGTGAGATTCGGGTAGAGCGCGATCTCCGAGCCACGGGCCACGGGCCACAGGTTGGTCCGGTAACGGTGCGCCTTCTCGCCCTCCTTGAGGCTTGGAATGTCGGGCATCGCCAGCCCGCGGAACATCAGGTCGGCCTCACCGGCATTGGTCTTGGCGACCAGCAACCCCTGGGAGGCGACATCCATCACGAGCGTGTCGACATAGGGCAGCTGCGTCCCGGCCGTGTCGACCCGGTGATAGCTGCGGTTCCGCTCGAAGCGGAAGCGGGTCGCCGGCGAACGGGTGCGCGGTACCCACCCCTGGAGCGTCGGGCAGTCCGGGTTGTTCAGCTCGTAATTGTCGTCGAGCCGGTTGTGCAGCGCCGTCCAGCTGCGCAGCTTCTGTGCCTTGGCCTTCGCCTCGGCCGCCTCCTTGCCGACGTACCGGGCGTGGTAGGGCTTCAGGTAATGGGCCGGTCGGTAGATCAGCGGGTCGCGCGGCGCCGCCAGCGCCGGGAGGAAGGTCGGGTTCGGCCGGTCCCAACTGTAGCGGATCGTGAGCGGATCGAGGAACTCGACCTGCGGCAGCTTGCCGTCGACCAGGAAGAAGGCCGGCGGGCCTTCGGGGCTCAGTGCTTTCTCGTTGGCGACGTCTTCCCAATAATAGCGGAAATCCTCCGTGGTGAACGGATGCCCGTCCGACCAGCGATGTCCCTTGCGCAACGTGAAGGTGAAGCGTCCGCCCTCGACCTCGACCCGCTCCAGCAGGTCGGGCCGCAGATTGAGATCGGCATCGTAGCCGACGAGACGCGTGTACCCGTAGACCGACAGGTAGCGGACATCCCGCGCCTTGGCGATCAGGGTCCGGATCGTCCCACCGGCCGTGCCGACCTGGCGCCCATGGGCGGCGAGATCGACCACCATCGGAGAGGTCGGGGGGGCGGGCGCGTCCGCATCGGCCCAGCCGGCGCGGGGCCACAGGATGGAGGCGCCGAGACCGGAGAGGAGGGCGCGGCGGGAAACACCGTTGTCGCTCCGTCGGCGGGGCGGGTTGCTGTTGTGCGGGCTCTGACCGCTCACGGACCGCTCCGCAGCGTCACCGAGGTGAGCCGCGCCGGCGAGTAGCCGGTGGCCCGGTGCAGGTCGTCGAAAGCGTGGGACCGCAGGATCAGCCCAGCCGCCTGCCGGACGAGCGCATCGTCGGCCGCCTGCTCGAACGCGCGGCCGTTCCGGGTCCAGCGGATCGGCTCCGGGCTGCGCTCGGGGCCGGTGATCATCGCGATGGTCGGATGCGCCGGGCCACCATGCGCGTGGATCCGGTGCCCGGCGGCATCGTCGTCGAACAGCAGGCGGGTCAGTCCACGCGCCTGCGCCTCGACGACCCGCCGCCCCTGGGCGACGTGGTCGTCGAAGAACGCCACGGTTGCCGCCGGATCAATCTTGGACCAGTCGGCGGTCGACCAGTCGGCGGTCCTGTAGAGGGCCTGCCGGTCGCGGTACTGAAGACCCGAGAGGTCCGGGTCGTGGCAGAAGATCCTGGCGCGCGGGCAGGCCTGCCGGATCACCCAGGTGGTGAGCCCGCGGAAGACGCCGGATTCGATGACGAAATCCGGCTTCAGCGCCTGCATCGCGACGTAGAGCTGCAGGGCGCCGTTGAAGCCGCTGCCGCCGCGGCGCTGACGGACCGGCGCAGACGGGATCAGCTGCCAGAATGCCTGCACGTGCCCAAGAACGTCTCCCCCCGCGGCGATTCCGGCGGCCGCGAGGTCGCGCTCGAGGATCGCCGCTGCGGATTCGAGCAGCGTCGTCACCTCGCGCGGCGAGGTTGGCCGATGGCTCCAGTCGGGCGCGGCCGGGACGAGATCGTAGCCCAGGCGATCGAACAGGGGCGACAGCACCTTGCGGCGCAGGCGCTCCAGATAGACGGGCGGCCGCGGCTGCATCACGCCGCCTCCGCCGCGCGGGACGTGCCGAAGCGGACCCGGTGGCCGGCCTCGATCGCCCGCATGGTGCCCGCCTCGTCGGCCCCCAGCCGATACGGCTCGGCCCAGCGCGACGGATCGTTCTGCTCGCCGGTGATCGCGGCGAAATCGAGCGGATGGTCGAGGCTCGGATCGGGCACCGCCGCCAGCAGCGCCCGCGTGTAGGGATGGACCGGGCGGCGGAACAGGGCCGCGCGGGGGGCCTCCTCGACGATCCGGCCGCGGCACATCACGCTGATCGTATCCGCCATGTAGTCGATCACTGCCAGGTTGTGGGAGACGATCAGGTAGGACAGACCGAGCGCCGCCTGAAGGTCCTTGAGCAAATTCAGGATCTGCGCCTGAACCGAGACGTCGAGGGCCGAGACCGGCTCGTCGAGCACCAGCAGCCGCGGCTTCGCCGCCAGCGCCCGCGCGATGCCGATGCGCTGGCGCTGGCCGCCCGAGAAGGCGTGCGGGTAGCGGCCGAGGCCAGCGACGTCGAGGCCGACCATCGCCATCAGCGCCCGGCAGCGCTCCCGTCGCTCGGCCGCGGGGACGCCGTGGATCTCCATCGGCTCGGACAGGATCTGGCGGACCGTCATGCGCGGATCGAGCGAGGCGTAGGGGTCCTGGAAGACGAACTGCACCGTGCGCCGGTAGGCGAACAAAGTGTCGCCGCTCAAGGTGTGGACGTCCCGTGGGCCGGTGCCGTCGTCGAACAGGATGCGTCCCGAATCCGGCCGGAGCGCCCGCATGATCATCTTGGACACCGTGGTCTTGCCAGAGCCGGATTCGCCCACGAGGCCGAGGGTCTGGCCGGCCGCGAGACTCAGCGAAACGTCCGAGACCGCGTGCACCAGACGGGGCTTCTGCCAAAGGCGGCCGGCACGCAGCGTGAACGTCTTGCTCACGCCCTCGACCTGGAGGAGTGGGCCCGCGAGCGGCGGTCGCGCCTGGACCGGCGGGATCTCGGCCCGGGCCGGGCGGATCGGCGTCAGCCGCTCGCCCGGCGCCATGTCGAACCGGGGGACGGCGTGAAGCAGCGCGCGCAGGTAGGCGTGGCCCGGCGCGCGCATCACCGTGTCGCGCGGCCCGGCCTCCACGAGGCGGCCGCGATACAGGACCGCCACGTCGTGGGCGATGTTGGCGACGACGCCGAGATCGTGGGTGATGAGCAGGATCGCCATCCCGGTCTCCTCTTGGAGCCGGGCGAGCAGGGCGAGGATCTGGGCCTGGGTGGTCACGTCGAGCGCCGTGGTCGGCTCGTCGGCGACCAAGAGGGTCGGCTTCAGGATCAGCGCCATGGCGATCATGGCGCGCTGGCGCAGCCCGCCGGACAGCTCGAACGGGTAGGTCTTCAGGGCGCGGCGCGGATCCGGGAAGCCGACCCGGGCGAGCGCCTCCTGCGTTCGTGCGTCGGCCTCCCGCCGGTCGGCGCCGGTATGGATGCGCAGAGCTTCGCCGATCTGGTCGCCGATCGTGTGCAGCGGCGACAGGCAGGTCATCGGCTCCTGGAAGATCATCGCGATGCGCTGCCCGCGGATCGCCTGCATCGCCGAGCTCTCGACCGGAAGGCGAGCGATATCGGTCTCCCCGGCGCCGTCGCGGAACAGGATCTGGCCGCGGGTGATGGACGCGGAGGGCGGCAGGATCCGCAGGATCGCCTGAGCGGTCACCGACTTCCCCGATCCGGACTCGCCGACGAGCGCGAGGGTGCGCCCGCGCATGACGTCGAGGGACAAGCCGTGCAGGGCCTCGAACGGTGTGGGTTCGGTCCGAAAGGCGACGGCGAGGTCGCGGATGGACAGTAGCGGGCTCAACCAGTCCTCGCGATCGACGGGACTGAAGAATGCGGCGCCGGACTGATGGTGTCCATCGCGGCATCGTCGAAAAGCTCACGCGGATCGAGCGCGCGGATCGCGGGATGCTTGAGGAGACGTGCCAGTAGCGCTTCCACGAAGTCCCAGATCGCTTTGTCATGGCCGAGATGGTGAGTCAGCAGGCCCACAGGCCGACCCGGCGCGCGTGCGATATCGGCAGCCAGTTCGCGCAGCAGCACCTCCGGATCCCGCAGCGACCGGGACCCGCGCCAATCGATCGGATCCAATGTCGCGTCGACGCGGCGCAGACCCGGGACCGGCGCGCCAGGCACCGCGGAGAGGCCGCGATAGCCGAGATCCGGCAGGGCGGCCGCAACCGTCGAGGCGAGGCGGTTCCAGGGCGGCACGAAGACCGCAAGCAAGGCCGAACCCGGCACGCGCTCCTGCGCGAGGCGTAGGCCGGCCCCGGCATCGGCCACGAGCTCGGCGAGCGGCCGGTGAGCGCCGAACTCCGCGGGTTTCTCGCCGGCGGGCGCGTGATTGCGATGCGCGAGGCCGTGGACCGCGACGCTCACGTTGCGCGCAGCGGCGAGCCGGCGGCCGAGTGCGGGTTCGATGCCGGCCGGTATGGCGGCGAGCAGGACCGGCGCGGCGTGGGCCTCGGCGAGCGCGATCAGCCGATCGAGAGCCGGCGTAGCGGTAACGGCGTCGTCGTCGCGCCAGAAGAATCCGACCTGCCGGCCGCGCGACGCGGCCTCGTCCAGAGCGCTGTCCAGCAGGTCAGATCCGTTTTGCGCCGCAGGCCCGCGGGATATGCGCCGGCGGATGTCCAGCAGCGCCGCGGTAATCTCGACCGAGCGCCTGGCACCCCCGAGATCGAAGCTATGGGCATCGGGCGTCGGCGCGACGCTCCGGGCAGCCACTGCGCGGAGAAGCGTGTCCGCGCTGAGATCCGCCTCCGGCAGGACGTGGGCGAGGCCGCGCGCGGCCAAGCGCTCGGCGCGCAGCCGCTGCTCGGTCTCGCCCCCGGCTTCGAATGGGACCAGCACGGCCGGCGTCCCGGTGGCGAGGAGATCGGTGGCGGTGTTGTAGCCGCATTGGCTCACCGACAGCGCCGCCGCCGCCAGCAGGCTGCGGTAATCGGGTCGGGCGCGGCTGAGCACGCCCTCGGCCAGGCCCTGTCCGATCGCGCGCAGATCCGGATCCGGGACGCCGTGCCCGGCCAGGATCTGCCAGCCGCGGTCGGGCCGCCGCCGGGCGGCCTCGGCCGCTGCGCGGAGCAGGACCAGCCCGGCCGGCCCGGAGCCCGCGGCGACCAGCACACCGCCCCGCGCGGGGACCGAAGCCGGGCGGCTCCCCTCGTCAACGTACCCGGTGTAGCGGATCATCGCGCGCGTCCGTCCGTCGAGCGGCCAGGACGCGTCGAGCGGGATCAGCGCCGGATCGCTGTGGACCAGGACGGCATCGTAGAGCGCCGCCACGCGGTCATGGGCGTCGGCGATCCGCTCCGGCTTGGATGAGGCGACCAGGATGTCCCGCACGGAGGCGAGGACGAGCGGGCGCGGCGTCCGTGCGCGGGCGGCCTCCACCAGGGCGAGGAACTCCCCGGCGAGCGCCCGGCGGCCGAACGGGAACAGCTCAGTGATGACCACGTCCGGCCGGAACGCCGCCAGGGCCTCGATCATCAGCGCGCGGCGGGAGGCCAGCAGCGCCGCATCCGCCGGCTCGCCATCCGGGCCGAGCGGCGTCCCGAAAGCCGTCCCGGCGATGTGCAGCGGCGGCAATTGCACGAGGTGCACGCCGTCGAGCCGCACCATCGGGGCCGGAACCCCGCCGGATATCAGCACCACGCCGTGACCAGCCTCGACGAAGGCGCGGGCGAGGGCGGCGGCCCGGGTGAGATGGCCGGCACCGAGCAGATGCGTCACCGCGATCAGGACGCGCACGCGGACAGCTCCTGTTCGCTTGCCGAAGCGGCAGCTCCGAGCCCCACGGAGGCACGAAGCCGGCCCGCGATCAGGTCGATCGCGGCTTCCTCCGAGAAGTTCTGCACGAGCCGTGCCCGCGCGGCTTCACCCAGGTGCCGGCGCAGGGCCGGGTCACCCGCAAGACGTTCGAGAGCCGATGCCAGGATTGCAGGTTTGCCGGGCGGGACCAGCACCCCATGCACCCCGTCGGTGAGGAATTCCGGCGTGCCCGCGAAGCTGGTCGCGAGGATCGGCAGGGCTTGGCTCGCGGCCTCCATGAGCACGTTCGGCAGCCCGTCGCGGTCGCCTCCGGGTGCAGGCTTCGTCGGCAGCACGAACAGGTCCGCCTCGCGCATGGCGGCGATCACGTCGGGCTGCGCCAGGGAGCCGCGGAACGACACCCGTCCCGACAGACCGCGCGCGTCGACCTGCGCCTCGAGAGCGCGCCGAATCTCGCCGTTGCCGATCAAATCGAGGCGCCAGTGCAGGCTTGCGGGTAGGGCGGCCACGGCGTCGATGAGGTCGTCATGCCCCTTCTTGGCGACGAGCCGGCCGACGCAGAGGAGCCGGAGCGGTGCCGTGGGATCCGAGCCGTCACGAGGCGCGCGCGCCGCGGGCGGAGCGGGAAAACGGCCGAGGTCGAGACCGTGATAGGCGAGAAGCGTCCGGCCGGGAGCCAGGCGATCGAGGCGCGCGAGACCATCGCGGGTGCAGGTCACGCCCCAGGTGGCGTCTTTGAGCTTCTCGCGCAATTCCCAGTCCGGGGTCGTCCAGATGTCCTTGGCGTGGGCGGAGAAGCTCCAGTCACGGCCGGTCAGAAGCGCGGCATAGCGGGCGACGCTGGCGGGCGTGTGAAGGAAGTGTACGTGGAGATGCGCGATGTCGGCGGGCAGCTCCCGCGCGAGGACCAGGGCCTGCCCGAGCCGCCGGATGCGCGAGGCGGTCGGGTCGCGCCGCAAATCACGGGCGAACAGCTTGAGAAGCGCCCCTGCGCGCGGTCGCCGAAGCGCGGCGGCGAGGCCGGCGAGCACGCGCAGCGGCGCGTCGCGAAGATACTCGGGAAGGTAGGCGATTGGCGCCCGGATCTGCCTGTGCATCGGATGCAGCGCCCGGTCGGTCGGCCGGCGCAGCGACCAGATCTCCAGGGACAGGCCGCGTCGTTCAAGGGCCAGCAATTCCTGCGCGATAAAGGTCTCGGACAACCGCGGGTAGCCCTTGAGCACCACTGCGACCCGTGCGGGCTTCATGAGAAAGCCCGCACGCAGGAGGGCTCCACCGCAACGCCCGCCAGGGCCCGGACCCTGCGGGCAACCGCGTCGAGGCCGTCGAGCAGGCCCGGAACCAGGACCCGCGACGGCTCGGACTGATCCGGCAGGGCGCGCAAGGCCGCAGCCATGCGCTCGGGCGCTCGGCCGTCGGCTTCCAGCAGAACCCGGACGAGCCCCAGCCGCTCGGCCGCCTGCGCGCGGATCGCCTGTTCCCGCCGCGGCTCGGTGCGGGGGACCAGAATCGCGCGCCGGTCGAAGGACAGGATCTCGCAGAAGGTGTTGTAGCCGCCCATCGCCACGACGCCGGACGCCTTGCGCATCAGGAACTCGATCTCACTGTCGAAGGTGATCGCGGAGATCCGCCCGGCGAGCCTGCGGATGCGCCCCGCGAAGCCCTCGCGGGTTGCCGCATCGAGGAACGGGCCGAACGCGATCAGGGCGGGGAGGGGGATCCCGGGATCGATCTCGTAGGCGCCGATCACCCAGTCGATGAGCGTCGCGCCGTCGCCGCCACCGCCCGGTGTCACGAGGATGAACGGGCCGCCCGCAATGGCTGGCTCCTCCCGGTCGGCACGCGGCTCGGGGAGCGCCCGGCGGAGATAGCCTGTGTAGATCAGGCGGTCACCGATCCGCGCAGACATCTCGGCCTCCATCGGCAAGGCTGCCAGAGGCTCATGGATGCGGCTGAGCCCGTAGACCCAGATCTCGTCGTAGAAGCGTGCCATCGTCTCGGCCGCACCCTTGCGCTCCCATTCGGGAACGAGGCGGTCGGCATCGTCGAGCACGTCGCGCAGGCCGAGGACGAGCCGGATCCCGCGGCTTGCGGCCGCCTCGAGCACCGGCATCAACTCGCCGTGAAAGCCCGCGGGCTCCTTGTCGACGATGATGAGGTCGGGCCTGAAGGCTTCGCAGGCCTGCGCGATGATCGCCGATCGCTGCGCGACCGTCCGAGCCAGGGGAATGTCGCCGTCGAGGCTCGCATAGCCGCCGTCACGGAACTTCGTCACCGGCGGCAGGCGGACCGTGCGCACGCCGGGCGCGAAACCGAAACGGTCGATCACCGGCGAGCCCGACACGATCGTCGCCCGCGCCCCGCGGTTGCGCGCCACGATCGCGTTGGCGATCGCCCGCGAGCGCCGCAGATGGCCGAGCCCGAAGGTGTCGTGGCTGTAGATCAGGACGCGTGGGGCGGGAGACGCCTCGTCCACTCGCATCAAGGAGACCGCCCCGTTTGACGGCGCAAGGATCGCAGCCGCCGCCCTCTCGCACAAGCCGGGCCGTACGGCAAACACCGCGGCGGCCCGCGGGCGTGTCGGGGGTCGAGCGCGTGACGGAACGCGAATGCTCGACGAGCCAGTGGCCCCGTGATCCCGGGCTCCGCTGCGCGGCCCCGGAATGACGGGGTCAGCGGCGTGAAGCGCGCGTCCGGTTCAGAGCGCGGCGGCCTAACTAACGCACCAGCGGCCGTGGCATCCGGAACGGCAGCATCAGCCGCACCAGCGAATTGCGGAACCGGTCCAGCGACAGGCTCTCGTGCATCGCCCGCACCGGCTCGCCGCCGAGGGTCGAGGCGAGCAGCGAGCGCGCGTAGAACGGCGTGTCCTCGAAGGTCGTGAGCACTCGCGAGCGGCCATCGTCGCTGCGGGTTTCCCGCCCCATCCGCCAGAGCTTGGTGGCCGGCAGGGCTGCGGGCGCGGGCGGGCGGAGCTCGCGGCGGCTGCCGTCGCTGGCGAAGCGCAGCGACAGGTTCTGACCGCCACCCTGACGGTGGTGGACGTCATACAGGATGGCAGCACCGTCGGGCAGCTCGGCCCGGCACCACGTCCACCGCGTGAAGGCTGCCTCCAGGGGCTCGTCGCCGTCGTTGGTGTCGAAGTAGCCGCTCCCGCGCCAGCGAAGGTTCGGCTGCTCGAAGGCGACCTCGACGCGGGACGACGGTGCCATCGGCCACCAGCGGTGGCGCCCGGCCCGGTCGAGAAGGAAGGAGCCGTCGGTGAAACCTCGCGGCTCGAGCCGGATCGTGCCGCGGAGGCGGTAAGGCAGCGGCGCGCCGCGCTCGTCGATCCGAACCGTTAGCGCCGTGCCGTCCCACGTCATCGCGCTCGGCCCGATCGCGATGTGGTCCGGGCTGCGGTCGAGGCTGGCAGCGCGACGCTCGGTCATGGCGAAGCGGCTTCGGTCGCCGTACAGGACCACGTTCATCGCGCAATGCGCGAACGGGTCCTTGTCTGCGCTCCAGGCGTAGTAGGGCGAGAATACGCTGCCGATGAACGCGATAATCGTCAGCCCTTGCCGGCCGTCGTCGCTCACCGCATCGACATACCACCACGCGTAGCCGCCCCGCGCGACCGCGCCGTCGAAGCGAGGTCGTCCAAGATCGCGGTGGCCGCCAGCCGGCCCGACTGCGCCGCCATCGGCACACCCGGGCCGGGGTGGATCGAACCCCCCGCCAAATACAGGCCCGGGAGGTCCGTCCGCGCGCCGGCTCGCTTGAACGTCGCCGCCCAGCCCCGGGCCGCCCGCCCGTAGAGCGCGCCCCCCGTTCCCGGAAACAGCGCCTCGAACTCCCGCGGCGTCGTCGTGACCGGACCGGATGTCGATTCCAGCGTCAGCCCGCAGGCTTCGAGCCGGCGCATCAGATTCCTCTCGCATGTCCGGATCTCCATCGGCGTGAGCGGGCGGTCCCGGCCATCCGCCGGGGCGTTGACGAGCATCAGCAGGCGCTCGGGCCCGGGCGCCGGCGGCTCGGCATCGGTCCGGTCCTGGGCGCAGATGTAGACCGTGGGGTCGTCGGGCGGCCGGCGGGCGCGCAGGATCGCGTCGAACTCGGCGCGGTAATCCCCCGAGAAGAACACGGTGTGGTGGGCGAGGGGGAAGCCCGTGGGGATTGCGGTCGCGCATAGCGTCACGGCCGAGAGCGAGCGCTCGGACGGCGCGAGCCGCTCGCCGGCAGACGCGGCCTCCGCGCCGAAAAGACCGGCGCCCAAGGCCGCGCAATCGGCATTGCAGACGACCCGGTCGGCCGCGATCCGCTCGCCGTCGGCCAGGATCACGCCCGCCACCCGGCCCCGCTCCACGACGATCCGGTCGACCTCGGCGCCGTACCGGAACGCGGCACCCCGCTCCGCAGCGAGATCCGCCACGGCCCGGGCCAGCGCGCTCAGGCCGCCCGCAACGGTCCAGATCCCGGCCTGCTCGACATGGGCGACGAGCATCAGGGTCGCCGGGGCGGTGAACGGCGAGGCGCCGCAATAGGTGGCGTAGCGGCCAAACAGCTGCTGCAAGCGGGGATCGTGGAAGAATGAGCCCAGCGCAGACCACAAGGTGGCAAAAGGCTGGATCCGCCAAAGGTCGCCGAGCCCGGAAAACCCGACCCGCTGCGCGAGACCCGCCGGACTGGTCCGGCCCTCCCGGATGAACGGACCTTCCAGCGTCCGATAGACTTCGGCCGAGCGGGCGCAGAAGCGCCGGTACCCCTCCGCCTCCCGCGAACCCGCGAAGGCTGCGATCGCGTCGGCCGAGGCATCGATGTCGGCGAAGAGATCCAGCCGCTCGTCGCGGCTCCAGGCATGGCGCGCGAGGAGATCGGCCCGTGTCAGCGCGATCCGGTCTGCCAGATTCGCGCCGCATTCGTCGAAAAGGGTCTCGAAGACCCAACGCATCGTCAGGACGGTCGGGCCTGCCTCGACGGCCCGCGCGCCGACCGGAATCGCGCGCATCTTGCCGCCGGGCAAAGAAGCCCGCTCGAGGACGAGCGTGTCGAGCCCGGCATGGGCGAGCCGCAGCGCGGCCGCGAGCCCGCCGATGCCCGCTCCAATCACGATGACGCGTCCCTGCGCCACGATCGCCTCGCATTCCGCCCGTCGTCGGCATTGATCTGCGGCGCCGTAAGTGTCAATAAGAAATGACACCGGTCGATGACAACCAAATACGACACGGGAGGCAACGCGATGGACTCGGGTCGTCGAATCGAGATCGCCCTGGATCGCGCCGTTGCTTACGCGGAGGCGCCGGGCGCGCCGCCACTCCTCGCGGACGCCCTCCGTTACGCGGTCTTTCCCGGTGGGCACCGCATCCGCCCGCGCCTCTGCCTCTCGGTGGCCCAGGCCTGCGGCGACGATGATCCGGCCGGTTCCGAAGCGGCCGCGGCGGCGATCGAGCTCCTGCATTGCGCCTCCCTGGTCCACGACGACCTTCCCTGCTTCGACGACGCACCGATGCGCCGGCAGAAGCCCTCGATCCACGTCGCCTTCGGCGAACCCATCGCGGTGCTCACCGGCGATGCCCTGATCGTGCTGGCGTTCGAGACCTTGGCCCGGTCCGCAGGGCTTCACACGGGACGGCTCGTACGGCTCGTGGGTCTGCTCGGACGCGCAGCTGGCTCACCCTCCGGCATCGCGGCAGGGCAGGCTTGGGAATCGGAGGCGCATGTGAGCCTCAGCGATTACCAGCAGGCGAAAACGGGCGCCTTGTTCGCGGCTGCCACTGCTGCGGGTGCCGCAGCCGCCGGATCGGAGCCGGAGCCGTGGCGCAGGCTCGGAGAATGCCTCGGCGAGGCCTACCAGGTCGCCGACGACCTGCGTGACGTGGCCTGCCGCCAAGAGGAGATCGGCAAGCCGGCCGGGCGCGACGCGACCCTCGGCCGACCGAACGCGGCGGCGCTCCTCGGCACCGGCGGAGCGCTGGATCGCCTGTCGCGGCTGACCCGCGAGGCCGTGGCGGCGATCCCGGCCTGTCCCGGCGCGGCGGCACTCACCGCCGAGATCGAGGCGCAGGCGCGGCTATTTCTGCCGGCGAGCCTGCGCGCGGTGGTGGCCTGAGCGCCGGCCCGCTCCCCGGCGCCACGGCCTTGGCGCCAGCCCCTGCAGCCTTCGGAGATCGGTGGCTGGCGTGGCGCAACCGCCTCGTGGCCAGCCCGCGCTTCCAGCGCTGGGCGGCAGGCTTCCCCCTCACCCGCCGGATTGCTCGGCGGAACACCCGGGCCCTGTTCGATCTCTGCGCAGGTTTCGTGTACGCGCAGGTGCTCACGGCCTGCATCCGCCTCGATCTGTTCGGGATCCTCGCCGAAGGGCCGCTCTCCGTCGCAGCGCTGGCCCGCCGCCTCGACCTTTCACCGGACACCACCCGCCGCCTGCTGCGGGCGGCCGAATCGCTCGGGCTGTTGCGCGCCGTCTCGGATGATCGGTTCGCGCTCGCGGATCTCGGGGCAGCGCTGGTCGGCAACCCGGGCATCGCCGCGATGGTCGAGCACCACGCGCTCCTCTACGCCGACCTCGCGGATCCGGTCGCGCTCTTGCGCGGACAGGCACGGCCGACCCGGCTCTCCGGCTATTGGCCCTACGCCACCGGCGCGGCGGGTGATGCGCAGACCGTGGCGCCCTACAGCGGCCTTATGGGTGCCTCTCAGGCCATGATCGCCGAGGACGTACTCGACGCGTGCGACCTGTCGCGGGTCCGACACCTGATGGATGTCGGCGGCGGCGAGGGCGCGTTCCTCCAGGCGGTTGCCCGCCGGCACGCGGCACCGCAGCTGACGCTCCTCGATCTTCCCGCCGTGACAGACCGCGCGCGGGTCCGCCTCGCGCGCCTCGGTCTCGGTGAGCGGATCACCTGCTGCAGCGGCGATTTCCACGGCGGATTGCCGGCCGGAGCAGATGCGATTTCGCTGGTCCGAATCGTCCATGATCACGACGACGTCCCGGCGCAGGCCCTGATCAAAGCCGCGCACGCCGCTCTGGCGCCCGGAGGGATCCTGGTCGTTGCCGAGCCGATGGCCGGGACCTCCGGCGCAGAGCCCGTCGGCGACGCGTATTTCGGTTTCTACCTGCTCGCCATGGGCTCTGGCCGGCCGCGTCGCGTCGAAGAACTCCGCACCATGCTGTGTACGGCGGGTTTCGGCGCCGTCCGCGAGCCCAAAACCCGGCGCCCGCTGCTCACCCGCGTGCTGATCGCCCAAAAATCGAGCGCGAAAGTGTCCGTCTGACTTGACGCTTACATATGTCTATCTAGGATGACACTCAACGGCGTCGGTGCTTCGAGAGTCGCGCAACAGCGGGCGGACAATCCCAATCATGGAATCCTTGGCCGTCATTCTCGAACGTCCGGAGCGCCTCACGGTCAAGCACCTCGCGCTGACGCCGCCCGGCGAAGCTGACGCGGTCGTTGCCATCGCCTGGAGCGGCATCAGCACCGGCACCGAGCGTCTTCTCTGGTCGGGCCGGATGCCACCGTTTCCCGGCATGGGATATCCCCTGGTGCCGGGCTACGAATCCGTCGGTTCGGTGATCGAAGCCGATTCGGGCGGAACGGTGCGGGTCGGCCAGACCGTCTACGTTCCGGGCGCGCGCTGCTTCGGGCCCGTCCGAGGCCTGTTCGGCGGCGCCGCCTCGCATCTCGTCGCCCCGGCCGCCCGGCTCGTTCCGGTCGACGCCGCACTCGGCGACCAGGCCTGCCTGCTCGCCCTGGCAGCCACCGCATACCGGGCCCTCGGGGGGATTTGTGCCGGCGCGACGCCTCTGATCGTCGGCCATGGTGTGCTCGGGCGACTCCTGGCCCGCCTCACGCTGGCGGCGGGTGCCGAACCGACCGTGTGGGAGACAAATCCGGCGCGCCATGTCGGGGCGCAGGGCTACGCGGTGCTGGCGCCGGAGGACGATCAACGACGCGATTATGCAGTCATCACCGATGTCAGCGGCAACGCCGACGGCCTCGATACCCTGATCGCCCGGCTCGCTCCTGGGGGCGAGATCGTGCTCGCTGGGTTCTACGAGGCGCCCCTCAGCTTCGCTTTCCCGCCCGCCTTCATGCGCGAGGCGCGGATCAGGATCTCCGCAGAGTTCCGGCCCGAGGATCTCTCCGCCGTGACCATGCTGATCGACAGCGGTCGGCTCTCGCTCGACGGGCTGATCACCCATCGCGCACCGGCGGCAGAGGCCGAAGAAGCCTACCGCACCGCCTTCGCCGATCCCGCCTGCCTGAAGATGATCCTCGACTGGAGGGACGCCGCGTGAACGTTCAGCTCAACAAGGCCGCCCTCTCCCAGGCCGCGCGACTCCGCGCCGAGGCCGCGATCGAGCCGGACGCCGTCGTCACGGCGCCGGCGAAGAAAGAGACGCAGATCATCGCGATCTACGGTAAGGGCGGCATCGGCAAGTCGTTCACGCTGGCCAATCTCAGCTACATGATGGCCCAGCAGGGCAAGAAGGTCCTGCTGATCGGCTGCGACCCGAAGAGCGACACGACTTCGCTGCTCTTCGGCGGCAAGGCCTGCCCGACGATCATCGAGACCTCGACCAAGAAGAAGCTCGCCGGCGAGGCGGTTGCGATCGGCGATGTCTGCTTCAAGCGCGACGGCGTCTACGCCATGGAACTCGGTGGCCCTGAGGTCGGGCGCGGCTGCGGCGGCCGCGGCATCATTCACGGCTTCGAGCTTCTGGAAAAGCTGGGCTTCCACGAGTGGGGCTTCGACTTTGTCCTGCTCGACTTCCTGGGCGACGTGGTCTGCGGCGGCTTCGGCCTGCCGATCGCCCGGGACATGTGCCAGAAGGTCATCGTCGTCGGTTCGAACGACCTGCAGTCGCTCTACGTCGCCAACAACGTCTGCTCGGCGGTGGAGTATTTCCGCAAGCTCGGCGGCAATGTCGGCATCGGCGGCCTCGTCATCAACAAGGATGACGGCACCGGCGAGGCCCAGGCCTTCGCGGAGGCGGCCGGCATCCCGGTCCTGGCATCGATCCCGGCCGACGACGACATCCGCCGCAAGAGCGCCAACTACGAGATCATCGGCCGGCCGGAGAGCCGCTGGGGCAGCCTGTTCTCGGATCTAGCCGCCAACGTCGCCGAGGCCGCCCCGCACCGGCCGACGCCGCTCACGCAGGACGGTCTGCTCGGCCTGTTCTCCAGCGATGTCACGGGCCGTGACGTCGTCCTGGTGCCGGCGACCCACGAGGACATGTGCGGCGTCGCGCACGTGACCAAGCCGTCCCTCGAAGTCGTCTACGACGAGGTTTGACGCGCATGGCCGTCTCCCTCGACATCGCCGATCTCCGGGCCCGCAAGGCAGCCCCGTCCATCGACATCGCCGCCACGAAGGGCGACGGGCTCGGCTGCCATGCCGGCAAGGACGCGATGGCGGCGGCCGCGGAAGCCGCCGGCATGTCCGAGACCCTGGCGCAGCTGCGCAGCGACTATCCGCAAGGCCCGCACGACCAGCCGCAGAGCATGTGCCCGGCCTTCGGCTCGCTCCGGGTCGGCCTGCGCATGCGCCGGACCGCGACGATCCTCTCGGGCAGCGCCTGCTGCGTCTACGGCCTGACCTTCACGTCGCATTTCTACGGGGCGAAGCGCAGCGTCGGCTACGTGCCGTTCAACTCGGAGACGCTCGTCACAGGCAAGCTGTTCGAGGACATCCGCGAGGCTGTCCACGCCACCGCGAAGCCCGAGGATTACGACGCCGTCGTCGTCATCAATCTGTGCGTCCCGACGGCCTCGGGCGTGCCGCTGCGCCTGCTGCCGAAACAGATCGACGGCGTCCGGGTGATCGGCATCGACGTGCCGGGCTTCGGCGTCCCGACCCATGCCGAGGCCAAGGACGTTCTGGCCGGCGCCATGCTGAAGGTCGCCCGGTCGGAAGCCGAGCAGGGTCCGGTAGCCGCGCCCCGTGGTGGCCGTTCCGAGCGCCCGAGCGTGGCGCTGCTCGGCGAGGTGTTTCCGGCTGATCCGGTGGTGATCGGCTCGCTGTTGGAGCCCCTGGGGCTGGCGGCCGGGCCGGTCGTCCCGACCCGCGAGTGGCGCGAACTCTACGCCGCCCTCGACTGCGCAGCCGTGGCGGCGATCCATCCGTTCTACACCGCCTCGATCCGCGAGTTCGAAGCGGCCGGCCGGCCAATCGTCGGGTCCGCTCCGGTAGGTGTCGACGGCACCGCCGACTGGCTCGACCGGATCGGCGAGGCCTGCGGGGTTGCCCGCGCCACTGTCGAGGCGGCCAAGAACCGGATCCTGCCCGGCATCCGCGGGGCGCTCGGCGCGATGCCGATCAAGGGCCGGATCACGCTGTCCGGCTACGAAGGATCGGAATTGCTGGTGGCACGCCTCCTCGTCGAGAGCGGCGCCGAGGTTCCTTACGTCGGCACCGCCTGCCCGCGCACGCCCTGGTCGGAGGCCGACCGCGACTGGCTGGAAGCCCGCGGCACGCAGGTGCATTATCGGGCCTCGCTCGAGGACGATCTGTACGCCCTCGATTCGCTCAGGCCCGACCTCGCCATCGGCACGACGCCGGTTGTCCAGCGGGCCAAGGAGCGCGGCACGCCGGCCCTCTATTTCACCAATCTGATCTCGGCGCGCCCGCTGATGGGCGCGGCCGGCGCGGGCTCGCTCGCCACGGTGATCAACGCCGCGCTCGGCAACAAGGCGCGGTTCGAGGCGATGCGCGACTTCTTCGAGGGCGTCGGCACCGGCCACGCCGCGGGCGTCTGGCAGGAGGTGCCGCAGAAGCGCCAGGGACCGAAGATCGAAGGCCCCAAGAAGCCGATCGGGGAGATGGCCTGATGCTGATTCTCGATCACGACAGGGCCGGCGGCTACTGGGGCGCGGTCTACGTCTTCACGGCGATCAAGGGCCTGCAGGTCGTCATCGACGGCCCCGTCGGCTGCGAGAATCTGCCGGTCACCTCGGTTCTGCACTACACCGACGCGCTGCCACCCCATGAGCTGCCGATCGTCGTGACCGGCCTCGCGGAAGAAGAACTGGGCCGGCACGGCACCGAGGGCGCGATGAAGCGCGCGCACGCGACCCTCGATCCGGGCCAGCCCAGCGTGGTGGTCACCGGATCGATCGCCGAGATGATCGGCGGCGGCGTGACGCCCGAGGGGACCGGCCTTCAGCGCTTTCTTCCCCGTACCATCGACGAGGACCAATGGCAGGCCGCCGACCGCGCCATGCGCTGGCTCTGGCAGGAATACGGCGCCAAGAAATTCGCCAAGAAGGGCATCCCGGCCCGGCCGGAGAAGAAGCCCGGCGAGAAGCCGCGGGTGAACCTGATCGGACCGGCTTACGGCACGTTCAACATGCCCTCCGACCTCGCCGAGATCCGGCGGCTGGTTGAGGGGATCGGCGCCGAGGTGAACCTCACCTTTCCGCTGGGCGCGCACCTTGCGGACGTGCCGAAGCTCGTCAACGCTGACGCCAATATCTGCCTCTACCGCGAGTTCGGGCGGCTGCTCTGCGAGGATCTGGAGCGGCCCTACCTGCAGGCGCCTATCGGCGTGCTCTCGACCAGCAAGTTCCTGCGGTCGCTGGGCGACATCCTCGGGCTTGATCCGGAGCCTTTCATCGAGCGCGAGCGTCACACCACGATCAAGCCGATCTGGGATCTCTGGCGCTCGGTGACGCAGGATTTCTTTGGCACGGCGAGCTTCGGCATCGTCGCCACGGAGACCTACGCGCGAGGCGTGCGCCATTTCCTCGAAGACGAGATGGGCCTGCCCTGCCATTTCGCCTTCAGCCGCTCCGCCGGGCAGAAGCCCGACAACGCGGCCGTGCGGGCAGCGATCGCCGCGAAGCCCCCGCTGGTGCTGTTCGGCTCGTTCAACGAGCGAATGTACCTCGCCGAGTGCGGCGCCCGGGCGACCTACGTCCCGGCTTCGTTCCCCGGGGCGATCATCCGGCGGCACACCGGCACGCCGTTCATGGGCTACGCCGGTGCGACCTACCTCGTCCAAGAGGTCTGCAACGCCCTGTTCGATACCCTCTTCCACATCCTGCCGCTCGCCCGCGACATGGACAAGGTCGAGGCCACCCCGGCACGGCGGCACGCGGAGCTGCCCTGGGACGAGGCCGCCCGGCAGGCGCTGGACGCTCTGGTCGAGGCGCAGCCGGTGCTGGCCCGCATATCCGCCGCCAAGCGCCTGCGCGACGCCGCCGAGCGGGCCGCCCGCGATGCCGAATCCGATGCCGTGGCGCCCGCCCATGTGGCGCGCGCCCGCGCCGACTTCGCCGGGGGGATCCCCGCGTGACCCTGCTTTTCTCAAGCCCCAGAGGAGACCTGACGATGCGCACGATGGTCGCGACCGACCGCCAGCACCAGGAAGAGATCCAGTTCCGGCTGATCCTGGCGGCGACCTATCCGTTCTTCCTCGCCGCTGCGACGCTGAACCGGTTCCGGCCGGCCCGCGAGCCCGCCCGGCCGGGCCTGGCGCCGGCGCGCCGGTCCGTCTTCGGCGAGGCCCGCGCCATGGCGGTCCAGGCCATCCCCTTCGCCTTTATGGGCTGAACGCCCTGATCGAGATGCTTCCGTCCGGTGACGCGGGGGAAGTCTGGCCGTGACCACCCAGGCATCACGGCTGAACCCGTCGCGCTTCGCGAGAAGCGCGGCCAACACACGGAGGTCTGAACGATGGCCGGTGGACCCGTTGCAACAGAAAGACCGAGCAGCCTGTCCGGGCTGACGGAACCGGAAGCCAAGGAGTTCCACGCGATCTTCCTGACGAGCTTCCTCATCTTCACGGCGATTGCCGTGGTCGCCCACATCCTCGTCTGGCTGTGGCGCCCGTGGCTTCCCGGACCGCAGGGCTACGCCTCTCTCGAGGGCGTCCGCGATGCGGCCCATGCCCTTGTCACGATGATCGGCTGAGGAGGATCGGATGCACAAGGTTTGGTTGCTCTTCGATCCGCGGCGCACGCTGGTGGCTCTGTTCACCTTCCTCTTCATTCTGGCGCTGCTGATCCACTTCATCCTGCTCTCGACCGACCGGTTCAACTGGCTGGACGGCCCGAGAAACAACAAGGCTGCCGCGAACACCATCACGCTCGCGCTGCCGCAGATGCCGGCCTGACCGCCGGTTCGGACCGCGGCGCGCGAGGGCCGCGGTCACCCTCTTCGATCCCTTTTACCGGCCTGACTGGGGAGCAGCCGCCATGGCGATGCTGAGCTTCGAGCGCAAATACAGGGTCCGCGGCGGCACCCTGCTCGGCGGCGACCTGTTCGACTTCTGGGTCGGGCCGTTCTTCGTCGGCTTCTTCGGCGTCGTCGGGATGTTCTTCACGGTGCTCGGCACCGCGCTCGTCATCTACGGCGCGGCGCTCGGACCGACCTGGAACATCTGGCAGATCAACATCGCGCCGCCCGACATCAGCTACGGCCTGAGGCTGGCGCCGCTGAGGGAAGGTGGCCTCTGGCAGATCATCACCTTCTGCGCGCTCGGCTCCTTCGTGTCCTGGGCCCTGCGCGAGGTCGAGATCTGCCGCAAGCTCGGCATCGGCTATCACGTGCCGGCGGCCTTCGGGATGGCGATCTTCGCGTATTTCACCCTCGTGGTGATCCGCCCGTTCCTGATGGGCGCCTGGGGTTACGGCTTTCCCTACGGCATTCTCAGCCATCTCGATTGGGTGTCGAACACCGGATACCAGTACCTACATTTTCACTACAACCCGGCGCATATGCTGGCCGTGACGTTCTTCTTCACGACCACTTTGGCGCTGGCGATGCACGGCGGCCTGATCCTCTCGGCGACCAACCCGAAGAAGGGCGAGACCGTGAAGACGCCCGAGCACGAGGACACGTTCTTCCGCGACACGATCGGCTACTCGATCGGCACCCTCGGCATCCACCGGCTTGGGCTGTTCCTGGCCCTGTCGGCGGGGTTCTGGAGCGCGGTCTGCATCGTGATCAGCGGGCCGTTCTGGACTCAGGGTTGGCCGCAATGGTGGGGCTGGTGGCTCAACCTGCCGGTCTGGCGATGACCGGCCGGCAGCCGGCGAGACGACACGGGTGATGCGAGACGCCGCAGAGCGCGCGGCACTCCGGGGGAGGGCAGGCCATGGCCTATTACCAGAACATCTTCACGCAGGTTCAGGTCCGCCCGCTCGTGCCGGATCAAGGCGTCCCGGTGGCGGTCGACGACCGCGTGGGCAAGCCGTTCAACAGCTACCTGTTCGGCCTCATCGGCAACAGCCAGGTCGGGCCGATCTACATCGGCTACATCGCGGCCCTGTCGATTACCTGCGGTGTCATCGCCTTCGAGATCATCGGGCTCAACATGTGGGCTTCGGTGAACTGGGACCCAGTGCAGTTCGTCCGGCAATTGCCGTGGCTCGCCCTTGAGCCGCCCCTGCCGAAATACGGACTGAAGGTCCTGCCACCGCTCAACGAGGGCGGCTGGTGGCTGATCGCCGGCTTCTTCCTGACCGCGTCGATCCTGCTCTGGTGGGTCCACCTCTACAAGCGTGCGAAGGCGCTGGGCCTCGGTCTCCACGTGCCGTGGGCCTTCGCCTCGGCGATCTGGCTCTACCTGGTTCTCGGCTTCATCCGTCCGCTGCTGATGGGCTCTTGGTCGGAAGCGGTGCCGTTCGGGATCTTCCCGCACCTCGATTGGACGGCGGCGTTCTCGCTCCGCTACGGGAACCTGTTCTACAACCCGTTCCACATGCTCTCGATCACATTCCTCTACGGATCGACTCTGCTGTTCGCCATGCACGGGGGAACGATTCTGGCCTGCTCGCGCTACGGCGCCGAGCGCGAGATCGACCAGATCGTCGATCGCGGCACGGCCACCGAGCGTGCCGCCCTGTTCTGGCGCTGGACCATGGGCTTCAACGCCACGATGGAATCGGTCCACCGCTGGGCTTGGTGGTTCGCTGTCCTGACCACGCTGACCGGTGGCATCGGCATCCTGCTGACCGGCACCGTTGTGGACAATTGGTACCTCTGGGCGGTCAAGCACCACGTCGCGCCCTCGTATCCGCAGGTCTACGGCCCGATCGTGGATCCCGCCCATCTCGCACCCGGCATGAAGCCGTGAGGAGGCCGTCATGAAGACGATTCTGGCGGTTGTCGGCGGGGCGCTGGCTCTCTTCCTCACAATCGCGATGTTCGGCGGCGCGGGCTGGACCCACCCGCCCATGGCGGTGAAGCAAACCGGCTTCCGCGGCACCGGCATGGACTTGATCCGGACCCGGGCCGGCAACGAGGCTCTGTCGGAAGCCAACCGGGCGCCGGCCCCGGCCGACCCAGCGGATGCCGGGGGCGACAAGGCCTCGGCCGTCTACGAAAACGTGCAGGTTCTGGGCGACCTCTCGGCCGAGCAGTTCAACCGTCTGATGGTGTCGATCACCGAATGGGTCGCGCCGCAACAGGGCTGCACGTACTGCCACAGCACCGAGAACATGGCCTCCGACGAGCTCTACCAGAAGCGTGTCGCCCGGCGCATGCTGCAGATGACGCAGTACATCAACTCGACGTGGAAGGAGAACCACGTCCATCAGGCCGGCGTGACTTGCTACACTTGCCACCGCGGCAATCCGGTACCGGCCAATATCTGGTTCGACCATCCGGTCCAGGGCGCGGGACGCTTCATCCCGCGCAACAACAGCCAGAACCTCGCCTCGCCGGAGGTCGGCAACACCTCGCTGCCCTATGACGTCTATCAGGCCTTCTACCAGTACAAGGAGACGTCGGAGGACGCCGTCCGGGTCAACGCCACCACGGCGCTGCCGGAGACCAAGGGCAAGCCGATCCAAGACGCGGAGAAGACGTTCGCGATCATGATCAGCATGTCGCAATCACTCGGCGTGAACTGCACCTTCTGCCACAACACCCGCTCGGTGGCGCAATGGGACACCAGCACGCCGAACAGGGTCCATGCCTGGTACGGCATCCGCATGGTGCGTGACCTCAACCAGGACTACCTGACGCCGCTGACCTCGACCTTTCCGCGAAACCGCCTCGGAGTTCTCGGTGACGCGCCGAAGGTCAACTGCGCCACCTGCCATAACGGCGCCAACAAGCCGCTCAACGGCGCCAACGTGATCGAGCCCTATCCGGAGCTGTCTCACCCGACGATCTCGGTGAGCCTGCCAACCGGCGAAGCCAAGGACCCGATCCCCGGCACCGACAAGCCGACGCCGAAGCCCTGATCGGTTCCGGAGCGGCCGGGCTACCCGGCCGCTCCGCGCAAGCTACAGCGAACCTGCGTCGGGTAGGGACGTCGATACCGGCGGCCAAGCTCGGCCCAGGGAGGCGCCCGTGACGATTACCATCTCCAACCTGCAGCCGCTGATCGCGATCCTGGCCGGGATCCTCATCCTGGTGATGCCGCGTCTGCTCAACTACATCGTGGCAATCTATCTGATCGTGGTCGGCGTGATCGGGCTGGGGATCCTGCACTGACCAGCGCCCGCACCCTGGACGGGCGGCCCTGACAGACGACTGGACCCGTCAGCAGCCCGCGCCCGTCGCCATCGTGCGTTCATCTTGCGTTGCGGTGCGGGATGGTCCAACCCCGGCCATCAGCCCGGCTGACGCCGGGCATTAGATACGGACGGGATCGACATGGCGACCGGCAGCGCGAAGTGGGTCTATGCCTTCGGCGACGGCAAGGCAGAAGGCAAGTCGCAGATGCGCGACCTGCTCGGCGGCAAGGGCGCCAATCTGGCCGAAATGTCGAACCTCGGTCTGCCGGTCCCGCCCGGCTTCACCATCACCACCGAGGTCTGCACCTACTTCTACGACCACGGCAAGTCCTACCCGCCCGAGCTGAAGGATCAGGTGGCGGCGGCGCTCGCGCAGGTCGGCAAGCTCACCGGCCGCAAGTTCGGCGACGCTGCGAATCCGCTCCTCGTCTCGGTCCGCTCAGGCGCCCGGGCTTCGATGCCCGGCATGATGGACACGGTCCTGAATCTCGGCCTCAACGACGAGACGGTACTGGCCCTGGCCAAGGAGGCCGACGACGAGCGCTTCGCCTACGATTCCTACCGCCGCTTCATCACCATGTACTCGAATGTGGTGCTGAACGTGGAACACCACGCCTTCGAGGAGGCGCTGGAGCAGTACAAGGAAGGCAAGGGCTTCGAACTCGACACCGAACTCGGCGCCAAGGATTGGAAGATCCTGATCCAGACCTACAAGAAAATCGTCCGCGACGAGCACGGCTCGGATTTCCCGCAGGGCGCCGACGACCAGCTCTGGGGTGCGATCGGCGCGGTCTTCAACTCGTGGATGATCCCACGGGCGAAGAAATACCGGGAGCTGAACAACATCCCGGAGAGCTGGGGCACGGCCGTGAACGTGCAGGCCATGGTGTTCGGCAACATGGGCGACACCTCGGCCACCGGCGTGGCGTTCACCCGCAATCCGTCCACCGGCGAGAAGGCGCTCTACGGCGAGTTCCTGATCAACGCGCAGGGCGAGGACGTCGTGGCGGGCATCCGCACGCCGCAGAACATCACTGAGAAAGCCCGGATCGAGGCCGAGAGCGACAAACCTTCCATGGAGAAGGTCATGCCCGAGAGCTTCGCGGAGCTGACCCGGATCTACGGGATCCTGGAAGCGCACTACCGCGACATGCAGGACATGGAATTCACGATCGAGAAGGGGAAGCTCTGGATGCTCCAGACCCGCAACGGCAAGCGCACGGCCAAGGCCGCCCTGCGCATCGCCGTTGATCTGGCGGGCGAGGGGCTGATCTCGCGCGATGAGGCGATCGGCCGGGTCGAGCCCGGAGCCCTCGACCAACTTCTGCATCCGACCATCGACCCGAAAGCCGACCGCAAGGTCATCGCCTCGGGCCTGCCGGCCTCGCCGGGCGCAGCCACGGGCGAGATCGTGTTCAACTCGGAGGACGCGGAGGCGCACCGCAAGGCCGAGCGCAAGTGCATCCTCGTTCGCATCGAGACGTCGCCCGAGGACATCCACGGCATGCACGCCGCCGAGGGCATCCTCACCACCCGCGGCGGCATGACCAGCCACGCGGCCGTCGTCGCCCGTGGCATGGGCAAGCCCTGCGTCTCCGGGGTCGGATCCATCCGGATCGACTACAAGGCCAAGACGCTGACGGTCGGCGGCATCACGCTGAAGGCCGGCGACAAGATCACCGTCGACGGCTCGACCGGCCAGGTGATCCAGGGCGAGGTAAAGATGCTGGAGCCCGAGCTGTCGGGCGACTTCGCCACCCTGATGGAATGGGCCGACGCAATCCGCAGCATGAAGGTGCGGGCGAATGCCGACACGCCGACCGATGCCCGGACGGCGCGCAATTTCGGCGCGGAAGGCATCGGCCTCTGCCGCACCGAGCACATGTTCTTCGAGGGTGACCGGATCATCGCGGTGCGCGAGATGATCCTGGCGGACGACGCCGAGGGCCGCCGCGCGGCGCTCGCGAAGATCCTGCCGTATCAGCGCCAGGACTTCCTGGAGCTGTTCACGATCATGTCCGGCCTGCCGGTCACGATCCGCCTGCTCGACCCGCCGCTGCACGAGTTCCTGCCGCACACCGACGCCGAGGTCGCCGAAGTGGTGAAGGCGACGGGGGTCTCCGAGGAGAAGATCCGGCACCGGATGCGGGAATTGTCCGAGCACAACCCGATGCTGGGCTTCCGCGGCTGCCGCCTCGCGATCGCCTTCCCGGAAATCGCCGAGATGCAGGCTCGGGCGATTTTCGAGGCCGCGGTCCAGGCGGCGGCGGATACCGGCAGCCCGGTCACGCCCGAGGTGATGGTGCCGCTGGTCTTCACCCGCGCCGAGTTCGACATCGTGAAGGCCAGCATCGACGCTATGGCGAAGGCGGTCGCGAAGGAGAAGGGTGCCACCCTCGATTATCAGGTCGGCACCATGATCGAGCTGCCGCGGGCCGCCCTCATGGCGGGCGAGATCGCCGCGACGGCCGAGTTCTTCTCCTTCGGCACCAACGACCTGACGCAGACGGCGCTCGGCATCTCCCGCGACGACGCGGCGACATTCCTCGGCCCCTACACCCAGAAGGGGATCCTGCCGGCCGACCCATTCATCACCATCGACCAAGAGGGCGTCGGCGAGCTGGTGCGCATCGGCGTCGAGAGGGGCCGGAAGACCCGTCCGGACATCAAGCTCGGCATCTGCGGCGAGCACGGCGGCGATCCGGCTTCGGTGGGCTTCTGCCAGGAGGTCGGGCTCGATTACGTGTCCTGCTCGCCCTACCGGGTGCCGATCGCCCGGCTCGCGGCCGCCCAGGCGGCACTCGGCAAGGTCTCGGGCAAGGAAGGCTGAACGGCGTCCGGGGGCGCCTGCGGGCGCCCTCAACAGGACCGTCAACCAACCGGTGAAATACCGGTTGAAAATGTTTTCGTCAGCACGAACTCGTTCCCGAGCGGCACGTTGTCTGCTTGAGCCGACGGGGCGTGCATGTCCCTAGTCGATCCGCCCCGGGGCCAGCGTTACCCGTCGGAATCATCGGCCATGATCCATCCTGATTCCAACCCGCTTTGCCTCGGCGAGAACCACGCGGTCGTGGCGGCCCCGAGCGCGGCCGTGCGCGCCTACCTGGCGCTGGTCGCGGGTCTCGGCGGCGTGACGACGGCCGTGATGTTGATGATGTCTGTTGCGGCCAACAGCGGCGGCGAGGCCGAGCGGATCGCCGGAACCCAGGATGACGGCTACGCGGCGACGCTCGTGGCGGCCCTCACGGTCAATCTGTCGAAGCCGTTGCGCTGAGTTAGGCCGGGGACGGTAACCGAGCGGTCATTGTGGCAGCCTGGCGCGATCGGGATCGAACCGTCAGCTGTATGCGCGCGGTCCGCCGACGCTTCTCCGAGCAGGGGACGGCCGGTCTGCGTTGTGGATTCAGCGCGACCCTGACACGGACCGCGCTGCCGAGCCTGTGAACCGGGCCGCCGTCAGGTCATCTCCCGGGCTTCGCGCACTGAACCGCGTCGCGACGCGATCCGGGGCCGCCGCGACTACGGCGTCGGGCGCCGCATCGCGGACACGGGTGGTTGCGACGCGAACCGGTGCGTTGCGGCTCGCCGGCGACGCCACGGGACCCGCCGACGCCGCATCAAACAGGGCGCGCAGTTGCATCTTGGCGTCGGCGTCCGGGGCGACCAGGATGCGGGCACGGGCCGACGCGGGCATCGCAGCCGCGGCGCGGCTTTCGACAGGGGCGGGGAGGTTTGCCATACCGCCGTTCAGCGCGGCGAACTGGACCGGACGCGGCGGCGGGAGCGGCATCGCGATGGCCGCCATAACCGCAGCAAGATCCGAGGGTCGGCGCGGCGGCAGCGGCGCAACCACCGACAGCACCGCCTCCTCAGCGGCGGCGGCCGGTTGCGCTGCCGTGAGGAGCGATTTGGCGTCGGCGGGCTTGCCGTCAGGCGCCGTGGCCTGCTCGCGCTGCAGCAGCGAGTCGCGCTGAGGATTGTTGGCCGTGGGCGCCGCGTAGGCGAGGGCGGTGCGCGTGCCGACCGGATCCTGCGGATCGGCGCTCGCCACGGCCACGATCGGCGCCCGGCGGGCCTTCGCGGCGACGGCGGGCGGCGGCGCAGGTTCCGGAGCGGAGCGGCTGCCGCCGAACAGGCTCGCCAGGAAGCCGAACAGGCCCGGTCCGTCCTCTTCCTCGCCGCTCGCCATCTGCGTGGTGAGGCCCGCGACGGTGCCGCCTCGGGCAAGGATCTCAGCCTTCGCCTCCTCGTAGCGCGGGAAGGGCCTGTTGTCGCTTGGCAGAAGCACGGTCTTGCCGTCGGGGAAGAGGCGAGCGAGCTGATCGTGCGTCATGCGCGGCCACATGCGTACGGAGCCGACATCGAGGTGCACGAACGGCGTGCCGGCATGCGGATACCAGCCGACGCCGCCGCGCTGCATCTGGAGGCCGACCTCACGGATGCGGTCGATCGAAACGTCCGGCAGGAAGAAGTCCATGGCCTTGCCGAGCATGTGCTGGCTGTACTCGGCCACCATCTTGGAGCGGCGGCGCAGCATCGCGTTGGTGCCGGGGGAGCGGTAAGCGGAGACGACGTGGATCGGCTGGCTCGCGCCGACCTGCCGGTAGGCCTCCCAGACCGTGTCGAACAGGCGCGGGTCCATCTTGGTGGGCTCGTTGACGCGCCAGTCGCGCAGGAGCCAGTTCAGCTGCTCGAGGGCCGCGCGGTCGTAGCGGCCATCGCGCTTGAACGTGATGGTCGCGCTCTCCTGCGTATGTGTGTGATAGATCGTGAGAGCGCGCGTGTCGCCGTTCGCGACCGCGTCCTCGGTCTCGGCCGTGCCCGCGATCAAGCCCAGCGCGACGCCCGTAAGGGCCATGGCGAAGGTGCGAAGGGAGCGCGGGAGACTCGGCACGATAGTCCTGATCCTCTGCCGACACTTGTGCCCGGCGGATGTCAGGCCGGGTTCCCGGCTGATACGGCTAAGGCTTGACCGTGGCGAAATCGTGCCCGGCTGTGCGGTCGCGCACCTGAAAGTTGCGGGTAGCCGCAGACCTTCGGCTACCACCAGCTCCGCGGGGCCGCCTGCTGCGGGGCCGGCGTCCAGAGACCCGGCTCACCGAATTCCGGAGCGCTGTCGGCCCGTGCGGCCCGGCGCGACGGACGGCGCGGCGCATCGACCTCTTCGTAGCGGTTGCCCGGCCATTGGTCGACGACGTGGCGGTGCGTCACCCGGCGCTGAACGGTACGTGCCGGCGGAGGTGTCGGCGCACGCTCGGCTTTGCGCCGCGGCGCCTCGTCCGGAAGTCGCGCCATCGCCGGATTGCCACCACCGGGCAGCCCGAGGGCTGCACGCATCGGCGCGTCGTAGCCGTAGAGGTCGGGCAGGGTGCGGTAGGTGCCGCCATCGTCCACATAGGCGGTGAAGTAGGCGAGGTGCACCGGCAGTTTCTGCGGAAGCCGGAGCGTGCGCTCGCCCTTGCCGATCAGCTTCTTCAGCCGCTCTTCGGACCAGTCCGGCAGGACCACATCCGCGAGCCGGAACGGATCGTCGACGCGCACGCAGCCGTGACTGAAGTCGCGCTTGGAGGCCGAGAACAGCGAGCGGTTTGGCGTATCGTGCAGATAGACCGCGTGCTGATTGGGGAACATGAACTTGATGAAGCCGAGCGCGTTGCGCTCGCCCGGCGGCTGCCGCAGCGAGATGTGGCCGCTGTGGCGGACGACCTCGTAGCCGCCCCAGGTCTTGCCGCCGTAGCCGGCGAGCTTCGGCGCCATCGTCTTCAGGATCGAGGGCGGTACGTACCAGGACGGATTGACGACCGCATATTCCATCAGCCCCGAGAACAGGGGCGTACGCGATTCCGGCTTGCCCACGATGACGCGCGCCTCGTCGCGCAGGGTGCCGCCGCGATAGGCGCGCAGACGATATTCGGGAATGTTGACCAGGATGTAGTCGGACCCGAGATCGCCGGGCAGCCATCGCCAGCGCTCCATATTGACGATCAGCTCGGCCTCGCTGCCCGTCGGCCGCGCCGAACGGCCGGCATCGGCCAGCGCCAGCACGGTCTGGATATTCAGGACGCCGTTTCCGGGCAGCCCACGGCCGCGCTGGAACTTCGCCACGGCATCGGCGACGACGGAATCGTAATCCTCCGGGTCGCCGGGACCGCGGTCGAATGTGCCGGCGGGCCGGTTCTCGAGGCCGAAATGCGCCCGCAGGAGCGGCACACGCGGATCGCGCATCCCGGAGCGCAGAGCCGGTCCGGATGGCAGGCGCAGCGGCTTCGCCGCTGCGGGCGCCGGCCCGCGCAGACCCGCGAGCCGCGTCTTGAGAGCCAGATAGCCCGGGGTGGCCGGGTTATAGCTCTGGAGCGCATCGCCGGTCTTCGCGCCGGCATCGGCCAGCTTCGCCAGCACATCTTGGCCGGCCGGCAGATCAAGCGTCGGGGTGATCAGCCGCGATATCGACGGGAGATTGATCCGGCCGCCACGGGCGTCCCGGGCGTAGAGGACGGCCGCAGCCGACAAGCGCAGCTCTGCATCGGCAATGGCCTTCTCGTCCGGCTTCTCGGCGAGATTGGGGACCGTGTAGGCGCGCGCGTCGAGCCCGTCCTCCCCGGCGGCCGCGAGCCGCGACGCGACCGCCTTCGCGGCTTCGGTCCAGGCCCCGTCGGCGATCCAAAGCGGCTTGTAGGCGCGAGCCTCGTAGAACGACCTGATCGCGTCCCGCTCCTTGCCCGTGAGGCGCAGGAGCAGCGGCGCGTTGTCACTGAAGCGGGCCAG
Source organism: Methylobacterium sp. PvR107 (assembly GCF_017833295.1). Lineage (NCBI taxonomy): Bacteria > Pseudomonadati > Pseudomonadota > Alphaproteobacteria > Hyphomicrobiales > Methylobacteriaceae > Methylobacterium > Methylobacterium sp. PvR107. The sequence goes on along the minus strand of NZ_JAFIBW010000001.1, from coordinate 1,587,799 downwards.
GATCGCGGCACCCAGGGGATCGGCAGGCGCGACCGGCGCCGCGACCGTTGGGGCCGGTGTGGGCTCGGCTGCAGGCGCGTCCGGCTTGTAATCAGGAAGCGCCGTCGTGACGGGATCCGACGGCGAGGAGAGCACGGGCGGCGAGGATGGCGGCGTATCGGCGATCGCTTTGTCGAGCGCGGCCGTTTCGGCGCCGAAGGCGCCGGCCGAGGCCAGCGTACCGGTCAAGAGGGCGGCCAGCGCCATGAGGCTGGAGCGCGGGACGCGCATCGTGATCTCCCGGGGTGCGGCGGCAGGACCGCACGCTCGAATTGTGATTATCCGCGCAAGCGTGGCATTGGGCAACCGCAGTCTTCGTGAATAGAAGTTTGGTCCAGCGGCTACCGTCGCGTCTTCAAGTCTGCACGGCTTTTGATCTGACTTATTATCGTCCAAGAGCCGTCAGCAGTGTCCAGCTCTCGGGCCGGACTCGCTGCCAAATCCGGGCGGTGCGCTAGCGCACGCCCCGAAGCTCAGGCGGCGTCCTCGGTCTTCTCCTCGTCTTCGAGGCCGAGATCTTTCAGCTTCCGATAGAGCGTCGACCGCCCGATGCCGAGGCGGCGCGACACCTCCGACATCCGCTGACGGTAGAATTGCAGGGCATAGCGGATGATCTCCGCCTCGAGCACGTCCATCGGCTTCATCTCGCCGGTCTCCTCGGCGACGAGCGACATGGCGTGCGGATCACGGACCTCGACGCGCACGATCTCGCGCACCGGCTCAGGGATATAGGTCGGCATCTGCGCCTGGGTGGGTGCCGCCGGAATACGCACGTCGAAGCCCTCGACCTGCGCGGCGATTTGCGGGAACTCGGCGACCGTCAGCTCGTCCCCGTCGGCGAGGACGACGGCGCGGAACAGGGCGTTCTCCAATTGGCGGACGTTGCCGGGCCAGGGATAGCGCGTGAGCAGTGCCATGGCTTCCGGGCTGATCGCCCGGACCCGCTTGCCCTCCTCGGCGGCGAAGCGCGCGCAGAACGAGCGGACGAGGTCGGGAATGTCCTCGCGGCGCGCCCGAAGCGGCGGCAGGGTCATCGGGAAGACGTTGAGGCGGTAATACAGATCCTCGCGGAATTTACCCTGCTTCACGAGGTCGAGCAGCGAACGGTTGGTCGCCGAGACGAGGCGGATGTCGACCCGCACCGAGCGCTTGCCGCCGACCGGGTCGACCTCACCTTCCTGCAGGGCGCGCAGCAGCTTCACCTGTGCATCGAGCGGGAGTTCGCCGATCTCGTCGAGGAACAGCGTGCCGCCCGACGCCTCGACGAATTTGCCGGCATGCTTCTCGGTGGCGCCGGTGAATGCACCCTTCTCGTGGCCGAAGAGGGTCGATTCCACGAGGTTCTCGGGAATGGCCCCGCAATTGACGGTCACGAACGGCTTGCCGCGCCGGTCGCCCGAGCCCTGGATCGCCCGGGCCAGCACTTCCTTGCCGACGCCGGACTCGCCCTCGATGAGCACCGGGATGTTGGATTTCGCGGCCCGCTCGGCGAGGCGGATGACCCGCTCCATGTCGGGGCTCTTGGAGGTCAGGTCCTTGAAGGTGAGCGCGCCGGAGGCGCGGCGGCGCATGCGGCGCACCTCCTCCTCCAGGGTGTCGACCCGAAGGGCGTTCTTGATCGAGACCTGCAGCCGCTCGGCGCCGGCGGGCTTGACCACGAAATCGACGGCGCCGGCGCGCATGGCGGTGACCACCGTGTCGATCGAGCCGTTGGACGTCTGGACGATGACCGGCGTGGCGAGCCCGGTCTTGCGCATCTCCGCCAGCACGCCGAGGCCGTCGAGTTCCGGCATGACCAGATCGAGCAGCACCACGTCCGCGCCCTCGGATCTCAGCAGCGCGAGGGCTTCCGCCCCCGTCTCGGCGACCCGCGCCTCGAAGCCGAACCGGCGCACCGCCGCCTCGGCGAGACGCCGCTGGACCGGATCGTCGTCCACGATGAGCACGGTTGTGGACATGGCGGCTCCTGAACGGCGCGCGGATCGAAAGACGCGGCCCAGGACTTGTCCGGACCGCAGGCTATGATTCGGCGACTGTTTCGTTTCGAGCCGTAGGGTGACGGAGAGACGTAAAGTGGCGCTTAACGACGTTTCCACCGGATCGTCAGGCGCCGTGCCGGGCCACGCCAACCGGCCGCGTTGAACGCGTGGCGGCACAGTCGATATCAGGGTACGGGGCCGAGCCCCTTTTCAGAGGAACGCGCGACATGATGCCGAGCCACACCGCATCGACGGTGAACGTCCGACTGCCGGAAGGCGTGAGCGCCGCGCGCGCCGCCGCGAAGGCTGCCGACCTCGGTCATCTCCCGGAATGGGATCTCTCGGATCTCTATGCCGGCCTCGACGACCCGGAGTTTTCCGCCGACATGAGCCGTGCCGAGGAGGAGTGCCGTCGCTTCTCCGAGACCTATGCCGGCCGCATCGCAGAGATCGCGTCCGGCGCCGACGCGTCCGCGCGCCTTGCCGAGGCGGTCCGCGCGTACGAGGGGATTGAGGAACTCCTCGGCAAGCTGATGTCCTTTGCCGGACTGGTCTACTCCAGTGACACCACCGACGAGGCGCGGGCGAAATTCTATGGCGACACGCGCGAGCGGTTGACGAGCGCCTCGTCCGATCTGCTGTTCTTTGCTTTGGAGCTGAACCGGGCTGACGATGCGGCGGTGGATGCCGCGATGGCCGACGGTGCACTCGCCCGCTACGCGCCCTGGATCGAGGATCTCCGCAGGGAGAAGCCGCACCAGCTCGACGACCGGACCGAGAAGCTGTTCCTTGAGAAGTCGGTTACGTCGAATGCGGCCTGGGACCGGCTGTTCAACGAGACGATCGCGTCACTGCGCTTCACCGTGCAGGGTGAGGAGATGCCGCTCGAGCCTACGCTGAACAAGCTTCAGGATCCGGACGGTGCCGTTCGAAAGGAGGCTGCCGGCGCGGTCAGTGATGTTCTACGCGGCCATCTGCGCGTCTTCACGCTGATCACCAACACGCTGGCGAAGGACAAGGAGATTTCCGACCGCTGGCGCGGCTTCAAGGACGTCGCCGACGCACGCCACCTCGCCAACCGGGTCGAACCGGAGGTCGTCGAGGCACTGGTCGACGCGGTACGGGCCGCTTATCCGCGCCTGTCGCACCGCTACTACAAGCTGAAGGCCAAGTGGTTCGGACGGGAGACGCTGCCCTACTGGGACCGCAATGCGCCGCTCCCGACGGTCGAGCAGCGGACGATTCCCTGGACGGAGGCCCGCGATACGGTGCTGTCCGCTTACGACGCGTTCTCGCCGAAGATGGCGGGCATCGCCCGGCGCTTCTTCGACGAGAGCTGGATCGACGCGCCGACCCGGCCCGGCAAGGCGCCGGGGGCCTTCGCCCACCCCACCGTCCCGTCCGTCCACCCCTACGTGCTGGTGAATTATCAGGGCAAGCCGCGGGACGTGATGACCCTGGCTCACGAACTCGGCCACGGTGTCCATCAGGTGCTGGCCGGCCCGAACGGCGCGCTGATGGCCCCGACGCCCCTGACGCTGGCCGAGACCGCGAGCGTGTTCGGCGAGATGCTGACCTTCCGCAAGCTGCTCGGGGCCACCACCGCCACGAGCCAGCGCCGGGCGATGCTCGCCGCGAAGGTCGAGGACATGATCAACACGGTGGTGCGCCAGATCGCGTTCTATTCGTTCGAGCGCAAGGTGCATCTCGCGCGCGCCAAGGGTGAGCTGACGACCGATCAGATCAACGCCCTGTGGCTGTCGGTGCAGGCGGAATCGCTCGGTCCGGCGATCACGCTCGATGCGGGCTACGAGCCGTTCTGGGCCTATATCCCCCACTTCATCCACTCACCGTTCTACGTCTACGCCTATGCATTCGGCGATTGCCTCGTGAACTCCCTCTACGGTGTCTATGCGCAGGCGGAGGAGGGTTTCGTCGAGCGTTACTTCGCGCTGCTCTCGGCGGGCGGCTCGAAGCCGTATGGCGAGCTGCTGGCGCCCTTCGGCCTCGACGCGAAGGATCCGGGCTTCTGGCAGATCGGCCTCGGGATGATCGAGGGGATGATTGCGGAGCTGGAAGGGATGGAAGGACAGGGCTGACGCACGATCCGCCGGCCTCGCGCACGCGGCCGTTCGTCGTGGGTCCCCGCGGCGCAGGGACCCACGCCCCTGGCGTCTGCGCGCCAGCGGCATATCTCCCGGTCAGCCGCAGACAAACAGATCGAGTGATGGCCGAGACCGATCGCGAAGCCAACCGCTTCTCCGCCCGCGCCGGGCGCTACGCCAGCGTGGGCGCCAATGTCGGGGGCGTCGCCGCCAGGATGGCGATGTCCCGGCTGTTCGGCAAGGAGGGCACCACCAACGCCGCGGCCCTGGCCCAGGCGCTTGGTGGACTGAAGGGGCCGATCATGAAGGTGGCCCAATTGCTCGCCACCGTGCCGGACCTGCTGCCGCCCGAATACGCGGCCGAATTGCAGAAGCTCCAGGCCGACGCGCCGCCGATGGGGGCTGCCTTCGTGCGGCGGCGCATGCAATCGGAACTCGGGGCCGGCTGGCAGGCGCGTTTCGGCAGCTTCGACCTGAAGCCGGCGGCCGCGGCCTCGCTCGGCCAGGTTCACCGCGCCACCTCCAAGGATGGTGAGCGGCTGGCCTGCAAGCTTCAGTACCCGGACATGCAATCGGCCGTGGAAGCCGACCTGAAGCAGCTGGAACTTGCCTTCGCGCTGCATCGGCGCATGAATTCCTGGCTGGACACCCGCGAGATCGCCAAGGAGATCGGCGCGCGCGTGCGTGAGGAACTCGACTACGAGCGCGAGGCCAAGCATGCGGCGCTCTACGGCGCGGTCCTCAAGGACATCGCGGCTGTGCGTGTGCCGCAGGTGCACCCAAGCTTGTCGACCAAGCGTCTCCTGACGCTCGGCTGGCTCGACGGCGACAGGATCCTGGGCTTCGCCGAGGAACCCGTCGAGGTCCGCAACCGCATCGCCCAGGCGATGTTCAAGGCATGGTGGCACCCGTTCAGCCGCGCTGCGGTCATCCACGGCGATCCGCATCTCGGGAACTACACGGTGTTCTCGGAGGGCGGCGAGGCCGTCGGGATCAACCTGCTGGATTACGGCTGTGTGCGCATCTTCCATCCCCGCTTCGTCGGCGGCGTGGTGGACCTGTACCGCGGCCTCCTGACCGGCGACGAGGCTCGGATCGTGCACGCCTACGAGGTTTGGGGTTTCAAGAACCTCGATCGGGAAAAGATCGAGATCCTGAATATCTGGGCGCGTTTCATCTACGGGCCTTTGCTCGAGGACCGGACCCGGACCGTGGCGGACGGCGTGAAGCCCGGCGAGTACGGTCGACGCCAGGCCTTCGAAGTCCATCAGGCCCTGAAGGAGCGCGGCCCGGTGACGGTCCCGCAGGAATTCGTGTTCATGGACCGCGCGGCGGTCGGCCTCGGCGCGGTGTTTCTCCACCTCCGATCCGAGCTCAACTACCACCGGCTCTTCGAGGCCGAGATCGAGCATTTCTCGCTGGACACGCTCGCCGAACGTCAGGGCCGGGCGCTGGCCGAGGCGGGGCTTCCGAACCCGGCCTGAACCCGCCACAGACCCGCCGAGAGAGCGATCAACTTGCGTGCGTCCGATTGCGGCAGGTAAACGCTTGAGCTACATCCCACCGTGACCGCAAGAAGTCGCGTCTTAGGGAAACGAGCGCACGATGGCTGAGAGTGACACGGTGGCCGGGCACACCTACAGCCCGGCGATGGACGCGCGGACGCACGAGCAGACCTATCGCGGATTCGTCCGCTTCGTCGAGATCGCCACTGGCGTCGTGATCTGCTGGGTGCTGGCGCTGGCCGTCGGCGGGATTCGCGAAGCATGGCTTCTGGCCATCGTCGGCGTGATCGTTTCGGGTGCGGCGGGCGCGGTGGGTGCCCTGGCCCCGGCCGTGGGCTGGCGTGCACCAGTGGTCGTCGCCGTCCTTCTGCTGCTCTACCTGTTCTTCGCCTGAGGGTGCGGGTGCGGTTCCCGGACCGTCGGTCCTCGGGTTGACCCCGCTGACATCCGCTTGAGCGGGCCGCTGGCACGTGGTCGTTGATTCAATTGACCACAAGTTACATTCGGCCCAGTTCCACCATTGCGCCGCAGGTCCGCATCTCGAAAAGCCGCGACGCTTCGCGCATTCGAAGGGCCGAGCTTATCCAGGGGAATCCGCGCATGCGCATTGCTGTGCTGTCCGAGACCGACTCCGCGGAACCGCGCGTGTCCGCGGTCCCCGAGACCGTCAAGAAGTTCAAGGCTCTCGGCGCCGATGTCGTGGTGCAGTCGGGTGCCGGCCAGAAGGCCGGCATTCTCGACGCCGAGTACGAGGCGGCTGGAGCTGAGGTCGCGGGAAGCGCGGCCGATGCGGCGCGCGATGCCGACCTCGTCCTCAAGGTGCGGCGCCCGAGCGGCGAAGAGCTGCCTCAGCTCAAGCGCGGCGCCACCGTGATCGCGATCATGGATCCCTACGGCAACGAGGCCGCCCTCAAGGCGATGGCCGATGCCGGCGTCGCAGGCTTCGCGATGGAGCTGATGCCGCGCATCACCCGCGCGCAGGTCATGGACGTTCTCTCCTCGCAGGCGAACCTCGCGGGCTACCGCGCGGTGGTCGACGGCGCCGCCGAATACGGCCGGGCCATGCCGATGATGATGACCGCCGCCGGCACCGTGCCGGCCGCCCGCGTCTTCGTGATGGGTGTCGGCGTTGCCGGCCTGCAGGCCATCGCCACGGCGCGACGCCTCGGCGCCGTCGTGACCGCCACCGACGTGCGCCCTGCCACCAAAGAGCAGGTCGAATCGCTCGGCGCCAAGTTCGTCGCCGTCGAGGACGACGAGTTCAAGCAGGCTGAGACCGCCGGCGGCTACGCCAAGGAGATGTCGGCCGAGTACCAGAAAAAGCAGGCGGAGCTGGTCAAGGGCCACATCGCCAAGCAGGACATCGTCATCACCACCGCGTTGATCCCGGGCCGTGCCGCGCCGAAGCTGGTCTCGGAGGAAATGGTCGCGTCCATGAAGCCGGGCTCGGTCCTGGTGGATCTCGCGGTCGAGCGCGGCGGCAACGTTGCCGGAGCCAAGGCCGGCGAAGTCGTCATCACGGACCGCGGCGTGAAGATCGTCGGCCACGTCAACGTCCCCGGCCGCCTCGCCGCAACGGCGTCGAGCCTGTACGCCCGCAACCTCTACGCGTTCGCCGAGACCCTGATCGACAAGGAGTCGAAGGCGCTCGCCATCAACTGGGACGACGAGCTGGTGAAGGCCACGAACCTCACCCGCGATGGCTCGGTCGTCCACGCATCCTTCCAGCCCAAGACCGACGGCCCGGCCTCGGAGGCCGCATCCGTAGGGCTCGCCAAGTCGGAGGCCAACAAGGCCTCCGGCGCGCAGTGAAGACCGGTCGAGAGGAGTAGCAGAATGGCAACCGTCATCGTCCCTCCCGATCAGGCAGCCGATCAGGCCCGTGTGCTGGCCGACGCCGCACGTGCCGCTGCCGCGGTCGCCCGCAACGCGGCCGATCAGGCCCAGGTCATCGCCGACGGCATGGGCCACGGGCTCAGCGCCGCAACGGGCGGTGCTGTGGATCCCACGGTCTTCCGACTGGCGATCTTCGTGCTTGCGATCTTCGTCGGCTACTACGTCGTCTGGTCGGTGACCCCGGCGCTCCACACGCCGCTGATGTCGGTCACCAACGCGATTTCCTCGGTGATCATCGTTGGCGCGATCCTCGCGGTCGGCGTGCCGCTCATCGAGAAGGGCACCGGGCTTGCCCGGTTCTTCGGCTTCATCGGCATCGTGCTCGCCAGCGTGAACATCTTCGGGGGCTTCCTCGTCACGCAGCGCATGCTCGGCATGTACAAGAAGAAGGGCTGAGCCGGTGTCAGAGAACGTCTCCTCCCTTCTGTATATCGTCTCCGGCGTCCTGTTCATCATGGCGCTGCGGGGGCTCTCGCACCCGACCACCTCCCGGCAGGGCAACCTGTACGGCATGGTCGGCATGGGGCTGGCCATCCTGACCACGCTGGTCGGCCACCCGCCGGCCGGGATCGGTGCCTGGATCCTGGTTCTGCTCGGTCTCGGGATCGGCGGCGGCGCCGGTGCGGTGATCGCAAAGCGCGTGTCGATGACGGCAATGCCGCAGCTGGTAGCGGCCTTCCACTCGCTGGTCGGCCTCGCGGCGGTGTTCGTGGCGGCCGGTGCACTCTACGCGCCGCAGGCCTTCGGGATCATCGAGAACGGCCACTATCACAAGCAGTCGCTGTTCGAGATGGGGCTGGGCGTCGCCATCGGCGCGATCACGTTCACCGGCTCGGTGATTGCGTTCGCCAAGCTCGACGGCCGCATGTCGGGCAAGCCGATCATGCTGCCGCAGCGCCATCTCATCAACGCGCTGCTGGCGGCAGGGCTCGTCCTGTTGCTCGCCCTGTTCATCGGCACCGAGTCCAAGGCCATTTTCTGGCTGATCATCCTCGCCTCGCTGGTGCTCGGCGGTCTGATCATCATCCCGATCGGCGGCGCCGACATGCCGGTGGTCGTGTCGATGCTCAACTCCTACTCGGGTTGGGCGGCGGCCGGCATCGGCTTTACCCTGGGCAACCTCGCGCTGATCATCACGGGTTCGCTGGTCGGCTCGTCCGGCGCGATCCTGTCCTACATCATGTGCCACGCGATGAACCGATCGTTCATCTCGGTCATCCTGGGCGGGTTCGGCGGCGACACTGCTGTGGCGGGCTCCGGTCAGGTCGAGACGCGCCCCGTGAAGCAGGGCTCGGCCGACGACGCGGCCTACATCATGAAGAACGCCGAGCGCGTCATCATCGTCCCGGGCTACGGCATGGCCGTCGCCCAGGCGCAGCACTCGCTGCGCGAGATGGCCGACATGCTGAAGAAGGAGGGCGTCGACGTGAAATACGCCATCCATCCGGTGGCGGGCCGCATGCCGGGTCACATGAACGTGCTGCTCGCCGAGGCGAACGTGCCTTACGACGAGGTGTTCGAGCTTGAGGACATCAACGGCGAGTTCCCCCAGGCGGACGTGGCCTTCGTGATCGGCGCCAACGACGTCACCAATCCCGCGGCCAAGACCGACAAGGCCTCGCCGATCTACGGCATGCCGATCCTCGACGTGGAGAAGGCCAAGACCGTGCTGTTCATCAAGCGCGGCATGGGCTCGGGCTATGCGGGCGTCGAGAACGAGGTTTTCTTCCGCGACAACACCATGATGCTGTTCGGCGACGCCAAGAAGGTTGTCGACAGCATCCTGAAAACCTTCTGATCATCGAACTCTCGGGTTTGCGGCAAGGGCGGGCAGCGATGCCCGCCCTTCGTCGTTTCGGCCCCGGCCTGGTTTGGTTGCGCTGTTGCGGCGACGCCCGCGCGTCCGTGGCCAACGCTGTGTAGGATGACGGCCGTGTCTTGCGCTCCGCTCCTCGCCGACCAGCCTGCCTTCCTGGGTGTGGCCGCCTCCGTGACCGGACGGCGGTGGCAGGAGCGCTGCAGCGGCGCGGCCATTCAGAACCACATCGCCAAGATGGTGCAGGCCCATGGGCTGCCCGAACTGCTGGCCCGCGTCCTGGCCAGCCGCGGCGTGATGCCGGAGGAGACGGCACGTCACCTCGCACCGCGGCTCCGAGACCTGATGCCGGATCCCGATACGCTGCTCGATATGGATGCGGCGGTGCGCCGCCTCGTGCGTGCTGTACGGCGGGCCGAGACCGTGGCGGTTTTCGGCGATTACGACGTCGACGGCGCTGCCAGCGCCGCCCTGCTGGCGGGCTATCTGCGCGGCCTCGGCCTGAAGGCGCCGATCCACATTCCCGACCGGATCACCGAGGGTTACGGTCCCAATGTGGCGGCGATCACCAGCCTGGCAGCGGAGGGCGCGACCCTTCTCGTCTGCGTCGATTGCGGAACGAGTGGACACGGACCGCTGGAGGAAGCCGAGAAGGCGGGGCTCGACGTCATCGTCCTCGATCATCACGCCGCCTCGGAGGTCCTGCCGCCGGCGCGTGCGGTCGTGAACCCCAATCGCCTCGACGATCTTTCCGGTCTCGGCCACCTGTGCGCCGCCGGAATCGTCTTCCTGACGCTCGTCGCCCTCAACCGCGCCCTGCGGCACGGTGGATATTTCGGTCCAAACCGGCCCGAGCCCGCCCTCACCGATTCCCTCGACCTCGTGGCGCTGGCCACGGTCGCCGACGTGGTGCCACTCACCGGCCTCAACCGCGCCTTCGTGACCCAGGGCCTGACGGTGATGCGTCGTCGCAACAGGACGGGGCTGGCCGCGCTCCTCGATGCCGCATCGTTGATCGAACCGCCGGAATCCTGGCATCTCGGCTTTGTGCTGGGCCCCCGGATCAATGCCGGCGGGCGCATCGGTGATTCGGGCCTCGGCGCCCGGCTTCTGACTACGTCCGACCCGGTCGAGGCCGCACGGATCGCCGCCGAGCTCGACCGCCTCAACCGCGAGCGGCAGGCCATCGAGGCGCAGGCGGTGATGGAGGCCGAGGCCGAGATGGAACGCGCGCTCAGCCTCGATCCGGCGCGCGCCGTCCTGGTCACGGCCAGCGCCGAATGGCACCCGGGTGTCGTAGGCCTGATCGCGTCGCGGCTGAAGGAGCGCTTCAACCGCCCGGCCTTCGCGTTCGCGATTCGCCCGGATGGCAGCGCCACGGGCTCGGGTCGATCGATCCCCGGGGCGGATCTTGGTCTCGCCGTTCGGGCCTGTGTGGAGGCGGAGCTCGCCAGCAAGGGCGGCGGCCATGCAATGGCGGCGGGCGTGACGGTGCGGGCGGACGACATCCCGCGATTTGAGGCGCATCTGGCCGCACTGCTCGGTGCGAGCATCGCCCTTGCGCGTGCGGCCGACGCCCTCCTGATCGATGGCAGCCTCAGTGCCGGCGGTGCCACCGCCGAGACGGTCCGGCTGCTTCAGCGCGCAGGGCCGTTCGGCCAGGGTGCGCCCGAACCGGTCTTCGCGCTCGGGCGGCATCGGCTCGTCGATGCCGGCATCGTCGGATCAAGCCATGTCCGCGCACGCCTGCGCAGCCGCGATGGGCAAGCCGTCGGGGCGATCTGCTTCCGGGCCGCCGAGCGCCCGCTCGGCCTCGCGCTGCTGAACGGGATCGGCCGCGAGATGCACGTGGCGGGAACCCTGTCGTGCGATCGCTGGCGCGGCGCCGAGCGGGCGCAGCTGCGGATCGTCGATCTCGCGCCGGCCGATCCGTAGCGCCCTCAGCCCCCTGCCATGACCAGGGCCCAGAACCGCTTGTAGCGAGTGCCCGGGGCGTCGACCCGCGCGATACCGATTCGCCGGATCTGCGGAAGCAGCATGTTCCTGTTGTGCTCGGGGCTGGCCTTCCAGCGGGCGAGCACTTGGTCGAGGGTCTCGGAACCGGCGCTCAGATTCTCGGCGGACCAGGATTTCGCCAAGCCCGCCGAAGCCATGCGCGCGGTGAAGCTGCCGCCGATCTCGTGGCTCAGCTGCCCGTGGCGCGCATTGTTGCCGGCCTGAAATGCCGCGGCCTTCACCAGCGTGGGATCCACCACCACCGGGCTCAACCCATGCTGGAGGCGATAGGCCGAGATGGCCGCCGCGGCCGACACCTCGTCGAGGATCGCCGGCTGGGTCGCGTTCTCGACGGCCGGCTCGGGCGCGAACGGGAGGCCGCCGCATCCGGTCAGCGTCACCAGCAGAGTCAGGGCGAGAGTTGGATTCAGTTTCGGCACGGGCGGGCTGGCGCGTTGGAACGATCTGCGCGCCTCACTCCCGCCCGGTTGCGGCAAAAGCGCGGCGGCGGGCGACACGGCCTCCTCCGGCTCGCAGCCGTGGCCGTCATGCCACGCCGGCCGGCCGTTACGCGGCCAGGGCAGCGCTTCCCAACATCGCGGGCGCGAAGGCGCGTAGGAGCGCTGTATCGAGGTGGCCGCTGCTGTCGGTCATGATGGCCAAGGCCTCGACGGCGCTGGCAGGCTGCCGGTAGGTCCGCCGTTCCGTGAGCGCCGAGTACACGTCGCAGATCGTCACGATGCGGACGAGGTCCGATATCGCGCGACCTGACAGCCGATCCGGATAGCCCTTTCCGTCAAGGCGCTCGTGATGATGGCGGACCACGTCGATCACCGCACCCTCGAAGCCGCCCTGCGCCAGCAACAGATCGGCACCGATATCAGGATGCCGCTGCATCAGGCGCAGCTCTTCGGGATTGAGCGGTCCCGGCTTGTTCAGGATCTCGACCGGAATGCGCGACTTGCCGATATCGTGCAGGAGTGCCGAGCTCACCAGCCGGGCCAGGTCGACACGTCCAAGCCCGATCTGCGCGCCGAACGTCGCCGCGTGACCGGCGACACCGAGGGTGTGCTGGTAGACGCCGATGTCGTGGCGCCAGACTTCGGCAAGCCAGGCCGCGATACCCACTTCGGAGATGGCGGCCAACACCAATTCCGTGCCGCGATCGATGTCGGCCCGCTGAAAACGTGCGCCGAGGGCAGCGCTGTCGAACAGCTCGGCTACGAGCGCGGTCGCCTGGGTTACGTGTTCGGCAAGCCGCCGCTCCCGCACTTTGGCTGAGCGGGTCGCCTCCTCGATCATGGAGAAGGCATTTGCCAGCACGATCTGCCGCGCTGCAGCTGCCGGAAGCTGTCGGATCTGAGGTGCTGCGGGCACCGGCTCCCCGCGGACGAGCAGCAGGCGCGGTATCTGCGGGCCGGGATAGTTGAGGGCCGTTTCCAGTCGCGCGCCCTGAGCCGGCGGCAGGTCCAGGATGATCAGGTGAGGCCGTTCGTGCGGGACGGAGGCGCCGGGCGGCATGGCCCGGCAGTCCATCACCAGCGCAATCGCGCGCTCCAGCGCTGCCCGTTCCGAAGGCCGATCCGAAATCAGCAGAACGAAAGGATTGGCGGAGAATCGTGTTTGGGGGCCGACGGCCAACACGGTCGCTCCCTCGCCCGTATGGTCAACGATCCGTCGACCATAGCGGGAAGATTTGAGGAAAGCGTTAACCCTACGCAGTCAGCAGCGCGACTGCGTCGGTTACATCACGTCTCAGGCGAGCTTCGCCTTCCCGACCTCGCGCGCGGGGCTGACGGCCGAACGGTCAGCATCCGAAGCCGGGCTCAGGAAATCCGCATACTTGACGGTCAGCAGCGCCTGGCAGGCTGCGAACGCGGCGAACAGAACGAGGAAGCTGACGGTCATGGAACTCTCCGGAACGACGTCATCGCGTCATTTGCTGCGATGCGATAAATGCCATTCCGGACGGCAATCTGGTATGCCAGATAACGAATGCCCAGCATGCTTGCCATGCATGCAGGACAAAATGGTCTCTGATTTCCGGCCTTATCGACCGCCCTTATGCGTATGAGTGGGCCCGACGTACCGCGAACATTCAGTCAATCGCACACAATGAAATATTGCAGCGCAAATGATCGGTGCGACGGGATCGATGGTTCAGACGAACTGAATGCAAGATGATAGGCTGATTTTCCGACCGCACCGCTGCATTGCCGACAGCGACGAATTCAAGCTGGGGGAAAAACAATTTCTCCGCCGCAGCCTCGCCGGTTTCACCGCGCCGCTTCGATTGCGCCGATCCGAGATGGCGACCCAAGTGTCGGTCTCGGGGTCAGCGTCGCGGTGCGCCGCTCCCAGGGTGGCGATGCGGCGAGCCTCGCTGCGGCATCCCGAGCCTAGTCGAGGTAATCGCCGTAGGTATCGACGTGATGAGCGAGGCCCAGGCCGTGCTCGCGCACGAGACGTTCCGCAAGATCGGCGTCCCGGGCTTCCAGCGCGGCGATGATGGCAACGTGCTCCCGGATCGACCGCTCCGCCCGATCGCCCTGCCGCAAGGCCGTGCTGCGGATGCCGCGGACATGCATCAGGAGATTGCTGGTGAGATCCGCGATCGCGTCGCAATGGCCCAAAGCGATGATGCGCTGGTGGAAGCGGATATTGGCATCGGAATATTCGTCAATGTGCTCGGCGGGCTGACCTCCGTAGAATTCCGGGAAGGATTCGCGCAGCGCGCGGAGCTGGGCATCGGTGGCCCGCGCACAGGCGAGACGCGCCGCCATGCTCTCCAATGCCGTCCAAGCGTGGATCATGCTGACGATCTCGCGCTTGTTCTTCTTGATCACGAAGACGCCGCGCCGGGCTTCCGAGCGGACGAAGCCCTCCTGTTCGAGGACCGTCAGCGCCTCACGCACCGGAGTCCGGCTGACGCCGAGATCCTGCGACAGCTTCCGCTCATCGAGCCGCACCTCATCCGGACGCCCGTAGATGTCCATGTTGGTGATGGCGCTTTTGAGCGCCTCATAGGCCAAGGTCCGGAGACTGGAGCTGGCGACGATCGGCTTCACGCTCAACGGTTCGGAGTTCGACATCCCTCGTCCAGTCAACTCACAGCTATGATTTCCCGCACGCATTCTCTGTCGTGCGCTCTCAAGCGACCTAACTCAAACCTTAGCCAGATCCTAGTCAATTGCGGGCCGGTCCCACAGACCTGTGATGAGCGCAAGCCATCCTTGATCGAGCGATACTCCGCACGTGTCGGACTGGACCATCGGCGATGCGTACGTCCGGAGCACCGAACTTAATCCAGGGGCGCAATCCGGTATTTTTCTGCAGGTTCGATTGACAGGCTCCGGCGATATCAGCACCATCTTTCTGGCATACCGTCGACCAATAGCGATCGAATGCTGTTGTCGACGACGCATGCTGGAGGCGGTGCGATCAAATTTGCCCACGGGCGAAGAATTTTTCCAAGAACGACGAGCGGTTTGTTCTGCCATGACGCGCTGAGGCAGGGCATAAAACCGTACAGCGCATACGGCATTAAGAATACTGCCTAGGAGGGAAGCGTATGTCCGAGATCCACAAACCGGTGGGGCGCGGCCGATGGCTGCAACTCGCCTTCGGCGTCGTCTGCATGTGCATGATTGCCAACATGCAGTACGGTTGGACGTTCTTCGTGAACCCGATGCAGGAGCGGCACGGCTGGGATCGGGCCGCGATTCAGGTCGCCTTCACCCTGTTCGTCGTCACCGAGACCTGGCTGGTGCCGATTGAAGGCTGGTTCGTCGACAAGTACGGCCCGCGGATCGTCACCCTGTTCGGCGGCCTGCTGTGCGGTATCGCCTGGGTGATCAACTCCTACGCGGAATCGCTCACGGTGCTCTATATCGCGGCCGCGATCGGCGGCACGGGCGCCGGCGCCGTCTACGGCACCTGCGTAGGCAATTCCCTGAAGTGGTTCCCGGATCGCCGCGGCCTTGCCGCCGGCATCACCGCCATGGGCTTCGGTGCCGGGTCAGCGCTCACGGTCGTGCCGATTCAGGCGATGATCAAGTCGCAGGGTTACGAGGCCGCGTTCTTCTACTTCGGCATCGGGCAGGGCGTCATCGTGATGCTGATCGCCCTGTTCCTGCGGTCGCCGGCCAAGGGTCAGGTCCCGGAGGTCGCAAGGGTCAGCCAGTCGAAGCGGGACTACAAGCCGGCCGAGATGGTCCGGACCCCGATCTTCTGGGTCATGTACGCGATGTTCGTCATGATGGCCGCCGGTGGTCTCATGGCGACAGCGCAGCTCGGACCGATCGCCAAGGACTTCAAGATCGCCGACGTCCCGGTCTCGCTCCTCGGGATCACGCTGCCGGCGCTGACCTTCGCGGCGACGCTGGACCGGGTGCTCAACGGCGTCACGCGGCCCTTCTTCGGCTGGGTGTCGGATCATATCGGCCGCGAGAACACGATGTTCGTGTCGTTCGCGATCGAAGGCCTCGGCATCTACGCGCTGAGCCAGTTCGGCCAAAACCCGATCGCCTTCGTGCTGCTGACCGGCCTCGTGTTCTTTGCGTGGGGTGAGATCTACTCGCTGTTCCCTGCAACCTGCGGGGACACCTTCGGGTCGAAATACGCGGCGACCAACGCCGGCCTCCTCTACACTGCGAAGGGGACGGCAGCCCTGATCGTGCCCTACACCAGTGTGCTGACGACCATGACGGGGAGCTGGCACACGGTGTTCCTGGTCGCGGCGGCGCTGAACATCCTGGCGGCCCTGCTCGCGCTCTTCGTCCTGAAGCCGATGCGTGCAGCCTACACCAAGAAGCCTGAGGCCAGCCTCGCGCCGGTCCTGGCTCAGTAGCCGCCACCTACATGATCCGAAACAGCCCGGCGCCGTCTTTACGGCGCCGGGCTTCCTGCATACCCGGGACCGGAAAACCGGAGATCGGGCATGGATACCGACGAGCGCATCGCGCGGGACAACGTCGTGGCGGTCGCGCGCGACCTCGACGTGCAGGGGCTGAATCGCGGGACGTCCGGGAACGTCTCGGTCCGCTTCCGTGACGGCCTGCTGATCACGCCGTCGGGCTTACCAACCGCCCGCATGGGTTCCGACGACATCGTCCCGATGGGATTGGACGGCACGCATCCGCCGGACCAGAAGCCGTCCTCGGAGTGGCGCTTCCACCGGGACATCCTGGTCCGACGGCCGGAAATCGGCGCCGTCGTCCATGCACACCCGGTCTACTGCACCGCCTTCGCGATGTGCGGCCGAGACATCCCGGCGGTCCACTACATGGTCGCGGCCTTCGGGGGCCCCAGCGTCCGCTGCGCACCTTACGCGGCCTACGGCACGGCGGAGCTGTCCGAGCTCGCCCTGGCGGCCCTGGCGGACCGCAACGTCTGCCTTCTGGCGAACCACGGCATGATCGCGGCCGGCGCGAGCCTGGAAAAGGCGCTGTGGCTCGCCGTCGAGCTGGAGACGCTGTGTCACCAATACGCGGTCGCGCTCCAAGTCGGCGCCCCGGCGATCCTGTCGGATCACGAGATCCAAGCGACCGTGGAACGCTTCCGGGGCTATGGGTTGAATGCTCCCGCCCGCGCCTGACCTCCGGCGGGCAACGCAACCAGTCGGTAGGTTCTACCGGCCCAGCACCTGTCCCGCGGCGAGCCCGATCTCCCGCGCATAATCGGCGGCCGAGACCTTCTTGCCACCCTCTGGCTTGACCTTGCGGATCTCGATCCGGCCACCCTGCGCGCAGACGCTGAACCCGTCCGCATCGATTCCGATGACTTCTCCGGGCTTGCCCTTCACGTCGGAAAGGCGGCGGATCGGGTGCAGGCAGCAATCGAAGATCTGAAGCTTCTTGCCGTCGAGGGTCGTCCAGGCGCCGGGTGCCGGGTTCGCCGCGCGGATCAGGTTGTAGATCTGCTCGGCATGAGCCCCCCAGCGGATCTCCGCCTCGGCAGCGCGGAACCACCCCTCGTAGCTCGCCGCATCCTCGTCCTGATCGACCTCGATGTGCTGGCCGGCGACGACCAGATCCGCCGCCTCGAGCATGGCGTCGACACCCATCGGGAACAGGTTCTCGAAGTAGACGTCGCCTAGGGTCGCGTCGGCGCCGATCGCGCAGATCTTCTGCAGGATCACCGGCCCTTCATCGAGGCCGTCGGTGGGGCGGAAGATCGTGAGGCCGGTCTGCAATTCGCCCCGGGCGATCGGCCAGTTGATCGAGGACGGTCCGCGGTAACGCGGCAGCAGGCTCGGGTGGTACTGGATCGTGCCGTGGGTCGGGATGTTGACGAAGCTCTGAGGGGCGAACTGCAGCACGTAGGCCATGATGCCGATATCGGCCTTGAGGCCGCGCATGGCCGCCTCCGCCTCCGGGCTTTTGAGGCTCGCGAACTGAAAGACCTGCAGGCCCTTCTCCTCCGCCGCCGTCCTCAGCACGTCGGGCTTCGCGCCCGGCTTCTCCGGCGCGCAGAACACGCCCGCCACGTCATCGCCGCGCTTCAGGAACGCCTCAAGGACGGCCTTTCCGAAATCCTGCTGACCGATGAAGGCGATGCGCATGCGATGTCCTGGGCTTGATCCGGATCCCGGGCGGTCCGGACCGGAGAATCTAGGGCGCAAAAACAGCCAACGCTTGCCCGCGCCCACTTGTGGGGTCGATGAATCAATACGCCCGGGACGGTTCGTCACCGTCCCGGGCTATATGTTTCCCGATACCGACCGAAGGCCGGGCGATGCTTACTCGGCGGCGATCTTCTGCACCGTGCCGATCGCGCCCGAATTGGCGATCTCGCCGACCTCGGCCTCGGTGTATCCGAGCACGCTGCGCAGGATTTCGTCGGTATGCTCGCCCAGAAGCGGCGAGCGCACCACCTCGCTCGGGCTCGCCGAAAGCTTGATGGGGTTGCCGACCGTCAGGTACTTCCCGCGGGTCGGGTGATCGACCTCCACGATCGTGCCAGTCTTCCGCAGGGCCTCATCCTCGGCGATCTCCTTCATCGACAGGATCGGGCCGCACGGGATGTCGTACTTGTTGAGCGTGTCCATCGCCTCGAACTTGGACATCTTCATCGTCCAAGCCTCGATCCGCGTGAAGATCTCGTTGAGGTGAGGCAGACGCCCCTTCGGTGTGGCGTAGTTCGGGTCGGTCTTCCAGTCGGGCTCGCCGATGATGTCGCAGATCGGCTCCCAGACTGCCGCCTGGGTGATGACGTAGATATAGGCGTTCGGATCCTGCTCCCAGCCCTTGCAGCGCAGGATACGGCCCGGCTGGCCGCCGCCGGAATCATTGCCCGCCCGCGGGGTCGCCTCGCCGAACGGGATGCCCTCGCCGAACTGACTGTATTCCCGGAGCGGGCCATGCGCGAGGCGCTGCTGGTCGCGCAGCTTCACCCGGCACAGGTTAAGCACGCCGTCCTGCATGGCGCAGTCGACCTTCTGGCCGAGGCCGCTCTGGGTTCGGTGATACAGCGCCGTGACGATGCCGAGCGCGAGGTGCAGGCCGGTGCCGGAATCGCCGATCTGCGCGCCGGTCACCATCGGGATGCCGTCGCGGAAACCGGTGGTGGAAGCCGAGCCGCCGGCGCATTGCGCGACGTTCTCGTACACCTTGCAATCCTCATAGCGGCCGGGCCCGAATCCCTTCACCGACGCCAGAATCATGCGCGGGTTCGCCTCGTGGATCTTCTCCCAGGTCAGGCCCATGCGGGCGAGCGCGCCGGGCGCGAAGTTCTCGACGAGGACGTCGCATTCCTTGATGAGGCGCCAGAGCACCTCCTTGCCCTTCGGGTTCTTCGAATCCAGCGTGATCGAGCGCTTGTTGTGGTTCAGCATCGTGAAATAGAGGCTGTCCACATCCGGGATATCCTGGAGCTGCTGGCGTGTGGCGTCGCCGACGCCCGGCCGCTCGACCTTGATGACGTCGGCACCGAACCAGGCCAGAAGCTGCGTGCAGGTCGGGCCGGATTGAACGTGCGTGAAGTCCAGGATGCGGACACCTTCGAGGGCCTTGGTCATGATCGGTCTCGGAGTTGGAGGCGGTCTTCGGGATGCGGAGAGAGCGGCTCAAGCCGCCTGAGGGGCCGGTTCGATGCCCGTGCGAGTTCGCGACGCGGGGCGCGCAACACCAGGTCCGGCGCTTTCCATCCTTCGACGGATCATATCTGCACTCCCTCCCATCACGCGGTTTCGTCGTTTCGCGATACCGTCATTCGGACCCGGTGTAACGAGTCCGATGATTTGTATACCACATGCCATTGCGCGGAGGCGAGTACCCATTGTGAGCGGAGCGCGTCCACGAACCAGACGGACCGTAGGCTGACTAACGGGACGGCTCAACAGACGTCATTGCCATGCCTCGTGGGAGGCCCGAGCGGATGAAGGGCCCTTGGCTTTCGTGCGGGCCCGGTCCATGATTTCACCAAAATTGCCCGCTTCCGCGGCGAGCAGATCGATGCAACGCTGAACGAGGGACGCCCATGCTCGCCAGCACCAGCCTGATCAAATCTTCCTGGATCGCCGTCGATGTCGGTCATGACCGGGCCGAACGTGTGCTGGTCGTCGAGACATACATCGCGGTGAGTCCGCTCGAGCCGAACTTCGATTCGGCACAGTACGAGCGTGTCCTCGCCTGCGTGCAGAATGTGCTCAAGGCTCACCCGGAGATTGATCGGGCCTCGATCCTGAGCATGCATCGCGGCTCCGGCTGCACCGCCCTGTTCCGGACCCCCCCCGCGTCCGCCAATCATCCAGCGGCGGCCTGAGGCGCGTCAGGCGGTATCTGCCTGCGTGTCGCTCTGGGGCTCGGGTGGAGCCAGGGCGACGCGCGCTGCGTGGAACCACCAGAGCGGGATGTCACGGTTCGCCTTGACGAGTTCCGACGCCCAGCCCTCCTTGGGCATCACCTCGGCGCGATCGGCGAAGAGACGCAGCGCGCTCTCGGCGCGCTCCCTGCGGCACCGCTCATGAATCGCCGCCCGTTCAGCGGCGGCCCGCGCGTCGGTCTGCTCGACCAGCCGGCGGGTGGCGAGATCGTCCGCGTCGAACGCGAAGCGCTGCCAGAACGCCTCAGCCTCCCGAGCCACGTCGCGTTCGCGGCGAGCCAGCGCGAGCGCCTCCTCTGACGCAGCCCTGGCCGCTTCCGCCATCTCGGCACGCAGCAGCATCCGGTTATTGGCCTCCAGGAGCTCACGCTCGCGATCCGGGGCCATCCGCTGGCGGCGGAGCACCCGCAATTCCTCGTCGTTGGCGGATCCGCTGGCGACCGTGGCGAGCAGATCCGCCAAGGGACCTGCGGCCAGGGCCTCGGCCCGCTGCAGATAGCGCGCGCGCAAGCCCGGATGCGCAGCGTCCAGCGCATCATCGTCCCAGGACGGGCGATCCGCGCTTTCGCCCTGATCAGAATCGTACAGAGCGCGCGCGAGGGAGTTGCGCAGGCGGTCGGGCAACAATGTCGCGGCGTGTTCTTTCATGAACCTGCATTCGCGAAGAGCGATCAGCGAAGCCTACAACGCGCCAGGGCGATCGAAGAGACCGGCGCGGCGCGACAGACCTGTATTTTTTCTTCGTGCGGCTCTTCCTTCGCCTTCCCGGCCGGATCACGGCGCACGCATCGCAACAATGTAACCGCGGCGCCGTCGGTTCAATGATTCGGCGGCTCGATGCCGGCCACCGGCAGACCCGCAGCCGGTCTTGGGTGCTGCGAACCAGCTGGCTCTCACCTTATCGCAGGGGAGCGCCCCCGCATTGCGCCGGGATTTGCCGGCTTTCAAGCCCTTCGTGCCGCGTCGTCCGCTCGCGATGCGGGCGCCCGGTAAAAGGGCTGCGCCGCAACATCGGTATTCAGGAGATTCGGCTGCCGCCTAAAGACGATAGCGCCGCCCCACGACACAGGATACATCGTGAATGGCGGTCCTCGCCTGCCGATGAGTCCACATGGTCCACACCGGCTACAATCCGGCGCTCGTCGCTCTGTCGATCGGCCTGTCCATCTTCGCCTCCTACACCGCCCTGGATCTGGGTGCCCGCGTCCGTGGACCGGTTCCGGGCGCGAAGTGGCCCTGGGTCGCGGGCGCAGCCTTGGCCATGGGCGGCGGGATCTGGTCAATGCACTTCGTCGGAATGCTGGCCTTCGAGATGGGCCTGCCGGCCGCCTACGATCTCGGCCTGACGCTTTTGTCCTTGCTCATCGCCATCGGGTTCACCGGTGGGGCGTTCCTGTGGGTGGCCCATCAGGGGGAGGGGCTTGCAAGCCTGCTCATCGCCGGCCCGCTGATGGGGCTCGGCGTCGCGACGATGCACTACACCGGCATGGCGGCGCTCCAGATTTCAGGACGTCTCGCCTACAGCCCGCCGGTGGTGGCCCTCTCGGTGGCGATCGCCGTCACCGCCGCGACGGCTGCGCTGTGGCTCGCGTTCCGCCAGCACGGCGTCTGGCAGAAGCTTGCCGCCGCCAGCGTCATGGGCCTCGCGGTGGCCGGAATGCATTACACCGGCATGGCGGCGGCCACGATCTCGGCGTCGGAATCCGGCGGCGACGCGACTCATGTCGGGATGGTCACGCAGCGGCAGGAGAACCTGGCCCTCTATGTGGCGGGAGCGACCTTCCTCATCCTGTTCCTGGCGATGCTGGCCTCCTCCATCGACCAGCAGCGTGTTCAGCGCGAGTTGCTGGCGAGCGAGGCGCGGTTCCGAGCCGCCATCCAGGCCGTTCGCGGCGTACTCTGGACCAACGATGCCACAGGCCGGATGCTCGGTGACCAGCCGGGCTGGAGCGCGATCACCGGTCAGGCCCGCGACGAGTACCAGGGTTTCGGATGGGCGAACGCAGTCCATCCCGATGATCGCAAGGACTCGGTCGATCGCTGGAACGAGACGGTTCGGGCGCGGCGCACCTTCGTTCACGAGCATCGGGTGCGCTGCGGCGATGGCACATGGCGGCATTTCGCGATCCGCGCCGTCCCGGTGCTCGACGACCGGGGCGCGATTCGGGAATGGGTCGGCGTTCACACGGACATTACCGAGCAGCGCCAAGCCGAAGCCGACCTGCGGGAATCGAACGAGGAGATCCAGCGTTACGCCTATATCGTCAGCCACGATCTGCGTGCGCCGCTCGTCAATGTGATGGGCTTCACCAGCGAGTTGGAGGCCACGCGGGCCGAGATGCGGGCCGCACTCGACGGCCACCCGCAGGCCGAGCGGATCGACGCGGATTTCAGCGAGGCGCTGGGCTTCATCAAGGCTGCGGTGAATCGGATGGAGGGGCTCATCGCCGCGATCCTGAAGCTGTCGCGGGAGGGCCGGCGCCAGTTCATGCCGGAACCGCTCGACATGACCGCCCTGCTTCGCGACGTTGCGGACGCGCAGCGGCATCAAGCCGAGGCAGCCGGCGCTGCCGTGACGATCGCGGCCGATCTGCCGTCGATCGTCGCCGACCGGCTC
Organism: Methylobacterium sp. PvR107; assembly: GCF_017833295.1. Lineage (NCBI taxonomy): Bacteria > Pseudomonadati > Pseudomonadota > Alphaproteobacteria > Hyphomicrobiales > Methylobacteriaceae > Methylobacterium > Methylobacterium sp. PvR107. The sequence goes on along the minus strand of NZ_JAFIBW010000001.1, from coordinate 1,565,024 downwards.
GCCGTCGAGCAGATCTTCGGCAACCTTCTCGACAACGCGATCAAGTACCTCGATCCCTCCCGCCCGGGACGCGTCACCGTCACGGCAAAGGCCGTCGGTTCAAGAGGGGTCTGCTTCTCCGTGACCGACAACGGTCGGGGCATCGCGGAGCGCGACCACGCTCGTGTCTTCGAGTTGTTCCGGCGGTCGGGTGCCCAGGATCGTCCCGGGGAGGGGATCGGCCTCGCTCACGTCAAAGCGCTGATCCGCTCGTTCGGCGGACGGATCGACATCACCTCGAAACTCGGGGAGGGCACCACGTTCAACGTGACCTTGCCGCACGGTGCGTCTACAGCGGTTCTCGACGACCGTAAGCCGGCACCCCTCGCCGCCGAATGAGCGTGGAGCGAGCCGTGCATCCCGTCAGCATCGTGATGATCGAAGATGACGAAGGTCACGCGCGGCTGATCGAGCGAAATATCCGGCGGGCGGGCGTCAACAACGAGATCGTGCCGTTTCAGAACGGCACGTCGGCCCTCGAATACCTTTTCGGGCCGGATGGGTCCGGGCTGGCGAGCGCCCGGCGCCACCTCCTGATCCTGCTCGACCTCAACCTGCCGGACATGACCGGGCTCGACATCCTGGAGAAGGTCAAGGCGAACCCGCATACGCGACGCTCGCCCGTGGTGGTGCTCACCACCACCGACGACAGCCAGGAGATCCAGCGCTGCTACGATCTGGGAGCGAACGTCTACATCACCAAGCCGGTAAATTATGACGGGTTCGCGAACGCGATCCGGCAACTGGGCCTGTTCTTCTCGGTCATGGAGGTCCCCGAGAACCCATGAGCGCGGATCCCGCCGGAGCTGATCGCACCGCCGCGGCGGCGCGCATCCTCTACATCGACGACGATCCTGGCCTCGGCCGCTTGGTCAAGCGCTCGCTGGAGGCGCGCGGCTACGCGGTGGAACTCTGCGCGAGCGGTGCCGAGGGCCTCGCGCGCCTGGCCCAGGGCGGGGTCGACGCCGTGGCGCTCGACCATCACATGCCGGGCCAGACGGGGCTCGACCTCCTGCCTGAAATCCGCGCCCTGCCGCAGGCCCCGCCGGTCATCTACGTGACCGGATCCGAGGACAGCCGCGTCGCCGTGGCCGCCCTGAAGGCGGGTGCCGTCGACTACGTCTGGAAGGACATCCAGGGCCAGTTCCGCGAGCTTCTGGGCGAAGCTGTCGCGACGGCGTTGCGGCAGGAGGCTCTGCGCCGGGACAAGGAGCGCGCGGAAGCCGAGATGCGCGAAGCCCGGGACCGGGCCGAGTTGCTGCTGCGCGAGGTCAACCATCGGGTGGCCAACTCCCTGGCGCTGGTGGCGGCACTCGCGCACATGCAGCGCAATGCCGTGAGCGACCCGGCCGCCAAGGCCGCGCTCGACGAGATGCAGGCGCGGATCTCGGCCATCGCGGGGATCCACCGCCGCCTCTACACGTCGGAGGACGTCGAGTCGGTCGAGCTGGACGCCTATCTGACAAGTCTCGTCGAGGAGCTGCAGGCGGCGATGCGGGCGAGCGGGCGCGATCACGCGATCCGGCTGCGGGCGGCGCCGGTGCGGCTCTCGACCGATAAGGCGGTCTCGGTCGGCGTCGTCGTGACCGAACTCGTCACCAACGCCTACAAGTACGCTTACCCTCCGGGCAGCTCGGGGGAGATCCGGGTCGCGGTCGATTGGGACGCCTCCGATACCGTTTCGCTCGCCGTGGAAGATGACGGCATCGGATGGACGGGGGAGGGCGAGATTCGTGGTACCGGGCTCGGCTCGCGCATCGTACGCGCCATGGCGACGAATCTGCGCTCGGCGCTGTCCTATGTTCCAGGATCGCCTGGCACCCGCGCCGTACTGGTCTTTCAGGTCTGAACCGCAGCCTCAGCGCTCCGGCCGCTTGGCCATGCGCTCCAGCGCATCGAGCATCGGCTGCAGCGCCGCGTCCCCGAGCGCATGGAAGCCCAAGGCCCGCCCCATGAACAGGCCCAGGATCGCGAAGAACAGGACCGCGCCTTCGCCTGGACAGGCGCCCTCGATGCGCTCCAGCCGACCCAGCTGATCCGCCACGAAAGCCCGGTAATCGGCAAGCGCCTCAGATGACTCGATCGAGGCAAGCAGCAGCGCGCGAGACGATTCGTCGTCGTCGCAATAATGCCCGCGCACATGCGCGACCATGGCCTGCGAGAGTTGCGACGGGCCAGGCGGGATCACCGCCTCGCAGGCGGCGATCTCCTCGCGCAGATCCGACAGCTTCCGGGCCACGAGGGCCGAGATCAACGCGTCCTTCGAGGCGTAATGATGCAGCACGCCACCCTTGCTCAGGCCGGCTTCGGCCGCGACAGCGTCGATGGTCAGCCCGCGGGCCCCGCTTTTGCGGAGGACCGCATGGGCGGCTTCGAGGATGATCTCGGGCCGTTCCGCCAGCCGCTTGCGCTTCGCTTCCATAAATCACCTGCTTTAAAAACCGACTGGACGGTATGTAACTGATCGAGTAGGACCATGCCACGCACTCTGCACGAGCCCGGCCGAGAAGGTCGACCGCATGATCCGTTTCTCCCTTCTTTGTCCAACCGCCGTTCTGCTGGCTTTGATCGCGCCGGTCGGCATCGCCCTCGCCGATGCCGAGCCGGTCGCGGCTGTCGATCCGTCGCTCGCGCGCGTGCGGATCGTCGAGGCACGGCGCACGCCGATGGCGCTCGACGTGGTGCTGACAGGCGACATCCAGGCGCAGGCGCAGGTCAACGTCTCGTTCCGGACGAACGGGAAGGTCGCCGAGCGACGGGTTGAGATCGGTGACCACGTCGCGGCCGACCAGGTCCTTGCCGTTCTCGAGCCGCTAACCCAGCGGGCCAATCTCGACAACGCCAAAGCGGCGCTCACCTCGGCGGAAGCGCTGCTGACGCAGGCCCGGATGTCGTTCGAGCGGCAGAAGCAGCTGCTGGCCGGCGGGTTTACGACGCGGACCTCCTACGACAATGCCGAGCAGGAGCTGAGGACCACGCAGGCCGCGGTGGATTCCGCCAGGGCCGCCCTCGGCACCGCGCAGGAGCAGTTCTCCTACACGGAATTGTGCGCCGGTGTCGCCGGGATCGTGACCAGCCGCAGCTTCGAGGTTGGGCAGGTGGTGCAGTCCGGTCAAACCGTGCTGGTACTTGCGCAGGACGGGCCGCGGGATGCGGTCTTCAATGTGTACGAATCGCTCACTGCGCAGCCGCCGGCCAGCGAGACCGTGGCCGTCGCGCTGCAATCCGATCCCGCCGTCACGGCGACCGGGACCGTGCGCGAGATTTCGCCCACGGTCGACGCGTCGAGCGGGACGGTCCGCGTCAAGATCGGTCTGCAATCGACGCCGAGCGCGATGGGCCTCGGGGCAGTCGTCGTCGGGCGGGGACGGTTCGCGCCGCACGAGGCCGTGGTCCTGCCCTGGTCGGCGCTCTACCGCTACGACGGACGACCCTCCGTTTGGATCTACGATCCGGCCCATCGGACCGTGTCGGTGCGCGCCGTCGAGATCGATCGCTTCGGGCCGGACACCATCGCGCTGAAGCGCGGCGTCGAGCCGGGGGAGCGCGTGGTGGTCGCCGGCATCCAGTTCCTACGGCCCGGCCAGACGGTCGCGGCCGCCGAGGTCGGAACCCGTCCATGAGACCGCATGCGCGCTTCGCGATCGCTCTCCTCGCTGCGGCGCTCGGCGGCTGCAACGGACACGAGGACAAGACGCGGGACACTGCCGCCGAGGCGGCACTCGTACGCCCCGTGCTGACGCAAGTGGCCGAGCCGAGCGACACGATCACCTTCGGCCCGTTCGCGGGAACGATCGAACCCCGCTACCAGGCGCAGCTCGGCTTCCAGATCCCCGGCCGGATGGTGGCGCGCGACGTGACGGTCGGTGACGTGGTCAAGAAGGGTCAGCGTCTGGCCGCCCTCGACGTCATCGTCACGCGCTTCGACCTGACACGCGCCGAGGCCGATCTCGCAGACGCGCGCGCGCAGGCCGAGAACGCCGAATCGGCAGAGGCGCGGACGCGCCGCCTGATGACCGGCAACAGCGTCGCGCAGGCCACCCTCGACCAAGCCGTGGCGAAACGCGAGACAGCCCGGGCGCGCGTCGACCAAGCGCAAGCCAGCCTCCAGAAGGCCCGCGACCAGATGGGCTACACCGAGCTGAAGGCTGAATTCGACGGCGTGGTCACACAGCGCTTGGCCGAGGTCGGTCAGGTTCTGAGCGCGGGACAGGGCGTGGTCACGGTGGCACGGCCGGACGTCCGCGAGGCCGTGGTCGACATTCCGGAAGCCTATGTCGGCGCGTTGCCGGCGGATTGCATTTTCACCGTGGCGCTTCAGAGCGCGCCAGACCTGACGGCCCGCGGGCGGGTGCGTGAGATTGCACCGCTCGCGGAGGCCGGAACGCGCTCGCGGCGCATCCGCATCTCGCTCGAAGACCCCAATCCCGCGTTCCGGCTGGGCGCAACCATCAATGTAGCGCTCACCAGCAAGGTTCAGCGGCGTTTCCTGCTGCCCGCATCAGCCCTGCTCGATCAGGACGGCCGTCGCTCCGTCTGGGTGGTCTCCGCCGACGCAAAGTCTGTGGCGCGCCGAGACGTGACGGTGGCCTCGCCTCCTGGTCGGGAGGAGACAGGCCGTATCGTCATCACCGCCGGATTGCAGCCCGGCGACCGGGTCGTCGTCGCCGGCGTCCACGCGCTGAAGGAAGGCCAGGCCGTGCGCCTGACCGACGGCGCCGTCTAAGCCGGCCGCACGGGGATATTGCGTGAAGGACTTCAACCTTTCCGACTGGGCGCTCGGGCACCGCTCGTTCGTCTGGTTCCTGATGCTCGTCTCGCTGGTCGCCGGCGTGATGGCCTATTCGCGCCTCGGCCGCGAGGAGGACCCGCCATTCACGATCAAGACCATGGTCGTGCAGACGACGTGGCCGGGTGCGACCATCAAGGATACGATCGATCAGGTCACCGACCGGGTCGAGAAAGAGCTGCAGCAACTCAACGGGCTCGACTACGTCCGCAGCTACACGACCCCAGGGTCCTCGACGGTCTTCGTGCAGTTCCGCGACACACTGAAGAAGGGCGAGATCCAGCCGGCCTTCTATCAGGTGCGCAAGCGCCTTGGCGACATCAAGGGACAGTTCCCGGACGGCGTGCAGGGCCCGTTCTTCAATGACGAATTCGGCGACGTCTACGGCAACATCTACGCCTTCACGGCCGACGGGCTGACCTACCGGCAGCTGCGCGACTACGTGGAGAGCGTGCGCACCGAAGTGTTGCGCGTGCCAGATATCGGCAAGACCCAGCTGATCGGCACGCAGGCCGAGACGATCTTCCTCGACTTCTCGACCCGCAAGCTCGCGGGCTACGGCATCGACTTCTCGGCCCTCATCAAGGCGCTGCAGGCGCAGAACGCCGTCTCCGCCTCAGGCGTGGTCCAGGCGGGGCCCGAGCGTGTCTCCCTGCGGGTCAGCGGTTCGTTCGCGTCGGAGGCCGCGCTTCAGGACTTCAATCTGCGGGTGAACGACCGCTTCTTCCGCCTCGCCGACATCGCCGAGATCAGCCGCGGCTACGAGGATCCGCCCTCCGCCCTGTTCCGGGTGGACGGCAAGCCCGCGATCGGCCTCGCCATCGCCATGCGGCCGGGCGCCAACCTCCTGCATTTCGGTGAGGCCCTGAAGGAGCGGATGCGGCTGATCGAGGCCAAGCTGCCGGTGGGCGTCGGCGTCCATCTCGTGTCGGACCAGCCAAAGCAGGTCGAGCACGCGGTCGGCGGCTTCACCGAGGCCCTGGTCGAGGCGGTGATCATCGTGCTGGCCGTCAGCTTCGTGAGCCTCGGCGTCCGCGCCGGGCTCGTGGTGTCCGTGTCGATCCCGCTGGTACTGGCGATCGTGTTCGTGGTCATGCAGATCATGGACGTGACGCTGCAGCGCATCTCGCTCGGCGCGCTGATCATCGCGCTGGGCCTCCTGGTCGACGACGCCATGATCACCGTGGAGATGATGGTCGCCCGCCTGGAGCGCGGCGACACGCTGCGGAAGGCCGCGACCTTCGCCTACACGTCCACGGCGTTCCCGATGCTGACCGGGACGCTCGTCACGGTAGCGGGCTTCCTTCCGATCGGATTCAACGGCTCGGGAGCGGGCGAGTACACCTACTCGCTGTTCGTGGTCCTCGCCGCGTCGCTGCTGGTGTCATGGGTGGTTGCGGTGCTGTTCGCGCCGCTCATCGGCGTGACGCTGCTTCCCAAGACCATGAAGCATCACAGCGAGAAGGACGGCCTGTTCACGCGCTTATTCACGGCGGCGCTCCGCGTCGCGATGCGCTGGCACTGGACGACGGTGGTCGTCTGCCTTGCCGTGATGGCCGTTGCCATCGTCGGCATGGGGCACGTGCAGCAGCAGTTCTTCCCGTCCTCAGACCGGTCCGAGCTGCTGGTCGACCTGACGCTGCCGCAGAACGCTACGATCGCCGAGACCAGGGCGCAGACGGATCGGTTCGAGGCGAAGCTGAAGGACGATCCGGAGGTGTCGGGCTGGTCGTCCTATGTCGGGCAGGGGGCCGTGCGCTTCTACCTGCCCCTCGACCAGCAGCTCGCGAACGCGTTCTACGGGCAGATCGTGATCGTCACGAAATCCTTGGAGCTGCGCGACAGCGTAATGGCGCGCCTGCAGGACGTCGCCCGGCGCGACTTCGTCGGCACCGACGTTCTGGTGCAGCCGCTGAGCCTCGGGCCGCCGGTGGGACGACCGATCCAGTACCGGCTCAGCGGCCCGAACATGGAGGCGGTGCGCCACCTCGCCCTCGACCTCGCGAATGTGGTCGCCACCGACAAACGCCTCGACGTGCCGACCTTCGACTGGAACGAGCCCGGCAAGGTGTTGCGGGTCGAGATCCTCCAAGACAAGGCGCGCCAGCTCGGCGTCACCAGCCAGGACGTCGCCGGCATCCTCAACGGGATCGAGGGCGGCCAGGCGATCACCCAGGTGCGCGACTCGATCTATCTGGTGAACGTCGTCGGGCGAGCCCGGGCGGCGGAGCGCTCCTCGCTGGACACCCTCCAGTCGCTGCAGGTCGGTCTCGCCAACGGTTCGGTTGTGCCGCTCCTCGCTTTCGCGCGGATCGGCTACGACCTCGAACAGCCGATCGTCTGGCGTCGCGACCGGCTTCCGACCGTGACGGTTCGCGCGACGATTCACGATGCCACACAGCCCGCCACCATCGTGGCCGGCCTGCAGCCCGGGATCGACGCTTTCGCGAAGGCGCTGCCGGAAGGTTACACGCTTCAGACCGGCGGTGCCGTCGAGGAATCCGCCAAGGGTCAGGGTCCGATCGCGGCCGTCGTCCCGGTCATGCTGCTCGCCATGGCCCTGCTGCTGATGATGCAGCTCCAGAGCTTCGGGCGGATGCTGCTCGTGTTTACGGTCGCGCCGCTCGGCCTGATCGGCGTGGTCCCGGCGCTCCTGCTGTTCGACAAGCCCATGGGCTTTGTCGCCATCCTGGGCATCCTGGCGCTGATCGGCATCATCATCCGCAACGCCGTGATCCTGGTGAGCCAGATCGAGGAGTTCCGGGACGAGGGGATGGTCCCGTGGGACGCCGTGTTCGAGGCGACCCACCACCGCATGCGGCCAATCCTGCTGACCGCCGCGGCGGCGAGCCTGGGCCTGATCCCGATTGCCCGCGAGGTGTTCTGGGGACCGATGGCTTTCGCGATGATCGGCGGCATCCTGGCAGCGACGTTCCTGACGCTGCTGTTCCTGCCTGCCCTGTATGTCGGCTGCTACCGCCTCCGGCCGGCAGCCGGCAGCCCGACGACGCACGCCGCCTGATCTGCGGCGACAGAGATCGCGGCGCCCGCGATGGGCGCCGCGAGAAACGGTCGGCCCGCCTTTTCGCCCCCTCAGGCGGGCCGACCGTGACGGTGACGTCGAAAGGTATCCATTTCCGTCATCACCCGCGCAGCAAAGTGACCCCGGGGCAGCGCGACATCGGCCGGTATCGCGCCGGCTTGACTGCTTCGCTCCGCTCGCAAAGACGGCGAAGCCTGACTTACCATCCGAACCCGTCTGACACCGCGCGCTTCCGGAGTGCCATGGGGTCTGAGAGCTGCCGACCGTCCGTCCGCACGGGGCGGGATCACTGGCGCCGTCCCATCACGAAAAGCTGGGACGTGACGACGTGCGCAACTCTTGCGGCAGTCGGCGCGTAGGGTGGTGCCGTAACGGGGAACGTCACCTGCATGAACGCCTTCATTGCCGTCGTCTTGGTCTGCGCCAACGGCATCGCCCAGGATTCCTGCACCGACGAGCAGGCTCTGGAAGTGCGCAAGGTCCGGGTCGCCAACGAACTCGGCTGCGCCACGGGATGGCAGGAGATCATCGCCCGCACCGAGCGGCGCGATGAGATCGGCAAGAGCGCCTATCTCAAGACCGAGTGCCGCCGGGTGAAGGCCTCGCAGTGACCGCCGGTCCGCCGCTACTTGTCATACTTGATGTAGGCAAAGCGGGCATCGGTGGGCGTGCCTTCGAGGCCCTGGCCTTCCTGGCCCGGCTGCCACCCGACCACTTCCTCGATCTTCCGCGCGAGGGCGAAATCCTTGTCGGTGATGCCCTTCGCGGCGTGGTTCATGAGCCGCACCTCGACCCAGGCGTAGGAGGCCGTGATGTCGGGATGGTGCCACGCCGCCTCGGCAAGGTGACCCACCGTGTTGATGACCATGAGCGTGCTCTTCCAGCCTGCCGTCTTGTAGGTGCGGCGGATCCACCCATCCTCCAGCCGCCACGCCGGCAACTCGGCTTTCAGCCGTGCCTCCACGGTCGCGTCGTCCAGAGCGCCTTCGCGTCGTTCGGTCATGGGTTCGTCCTCCCGTTTTTCACTACCCGCCGAAGGTGCCGCCGCGGCCGGTCACGCGCAAGCGCATCGTGCGCGGTGGACGCAGGCCCATGCGAGCCCTATGACCATTTTCCAATGGCGCCCGGACCAGACGGCACCTCAGTCTGCGGCCGCTGAAAACTGCGCAATACGATGGGAGAAGGCGTGATGCTGTCACGGCGCGCGATGCTCGCCGGAAGCCTGCTCGGCGGCCTCGGCCTGCGGGCGGCACGCGCCGACGCGCCGGTCATCCGGTTGGGAAGCCTGCCCTTCGGCACCTCGACCTGGGAGGCCGCCGTCATCAAGGCGCGCGGTCTCGATACCGCGAACGGCTTCCAGCTCGACGCGGTCAAGCTTGCCGGGAACGACGCCGCACGGATCAGCTTCATCGGCGGCCAGGCCGACACGATCATCGGCGACCTGCTCTGGGCAGCCCGCCTCGGCAACGACGGGCAGGCGGTCCGTTTCATTCCGTATTCGACGTCGGAAGGCGCCGTGATGGTGCCGGCCGACAGCGCGATCAAGTCCCTGAAGGATCTCGACGGCAAGCGTCTCGGCGTGGCCGGCGGCCCCCTCGACAAGAACTGGCTGCTTCTGAAGGCCCAGGCCAAGGACGCCGCCGGCATCGACCTCGAGCATGCCGCCGAGATCGCCTACGGCGCGCCGCCGCTCATCACGCTGAAGCTGGAGCAGGGCGCGCTCGACGCGGCGCTGACCTACTGGACCTATTGCGCGCGGCTGGAGGCCAAGAGCTTCCGCCGGCTCGTCGGGGCGGAGGACATCATGCACGCGCTGGGCGTGTCGGGCGATGTCGCGCTGATCGGCTACTTGTTCCAGGACACGACGGTGAAGGAGAAGCCTGACGCCGTCGCCGGCTTCGCCAGAGCGTCGCGGGCCGCCAAGGACATGCTGGCGCAGGATCCGAGCACCTGGCAGATCGTGCGCCCCCTGATGGCTGCCGAGGACGATGCCACCTTCGAGGCCTTGAAGCGCGATTTCCTGGCCGGGATCCCGCGCAGGCCCGTGGCCGAGGAGCGCGCCGATGCCGAGAAGCTCTATGCGGTGATGGCGCGGCTCGGCGGCTCCCGTCTGGTCGGCAAGGGCAACGGGCTCCCGCCTGACCTCTACTACGATTCCGGCCGGAATGGCTGAGGCACCCCTCCGCCCGGCTGCCGTGACGGTCATCCCGAACGCCGGGACCGCATGGGCGCGCTGACCCGCATCGCGTCCCTCATCGTGCTCGTCGCCGCGTGGCAGGCCGCCGCTCTGGAGGCCGGGTCGCGTCTGCTGCCGCCGCCCGTCGCGGTGCTGCGCTTCATCGTGCAGGAGGCCGAGCGCGGCGACCTCGTCCACAATGTCGGTGTGACGCTGCTCCGGGTCGCGATCTCGTTCGCGGTGGCGATGGCGCTCGGGATCCTGCTGGGCGTTGCCCTTGGGCGGTCGAAGGCCGCCGACCTGACCCTCGACACGCCCCTCCTCGTCCTCCTCAACACGCCGGCCCTGGTCATCACCGTGCTGGCCTATGTCTGGGTCGGGCTGACCGAGACGGCGGCGATCCTCGCGGTCGTCTTGAACAAGCTTCCGAACGTGGCTGTGATCGTGCGCGAGGGCGCCCGGAACCTCGATCCGGGCCTCGACGAGATGGCACGGGCCTACCACCTAGACCGCCGGACCTGGATCCGTGACGTGCTGATCCCGCAGCTGCAGCCCTACATGGTCACGGCCGCGCGCTCGGGCCTCTCGCTCGCCTGGAAGATCGTGCTGGTGGTCGAACTGCTCGGACGCCCGGACGGGGTCGGCTTCGCGATCAACTACTACTTCGTCCAGAGCACCGACGTGGCCGCGATCATCGGCTACAGCCTTGTCTTCATGGCCGTGATGATCGGCATCGATGTCCTTCTGTTGCAGCGGCTCGAAATCTATGTCCGCCGCTGGCGCTGAGCCCGTCCTTCAGGTCGCGATCGACTCGAAATGGTACCGGCCTCCTCGGGCCGAGCCGGTCGAGGCCGTCCGCAACCTCGCCTTCGACGTCGGCGCCGGCGAGATCGTCTGCCTGATCGGTCCCTCGGGCGCCGGAAAGACCACGACCCTGCGGATCCTGCTCGGCCTCGACCCGGATTTCGAGGGGCGCATCTCCGGGGCGGACCAAGCCGGGATCGTCTTCCAGGATCCTCGGCTGCTGCCGTGGCGGAGCATCGAGCACAATGTCCGCCTCGGGCTGCCCCGGGCACGCCGTGACCAGAACCTCGACGGGTTGTTCGCACAACTCGGGCTGACGGCGTGGCGCGGGAGCTATCCCAAGGCGCTCTCTCTGGGGATGCAGCGCCGGGTGGCGCTCGCCCGTGCCCTCGCCGCCGGACCGCGGATACTCGTGCTCGACGAACCGTTCGTCTCCCTGGACGATGCCGCAGCCGCCGAGCTGCGCGGGCTCGTGGTGGACACCGTGGACACGGCCGGCATGAGCGTCCTGATGGTGACCCATAACGTCGCGGAAGCCATCGGCGTCGCGGATCGGCTTCTGCTCGTGTCGCGGCGTCCGGCGAGCCTGATCGACGATGTGCCCCTCGATCGCCCGCGATGCGACCGCGACCGCGCCTGGGCCGCGGCGACGCGGGCCAAACTCGCGGCGCAACACCCGGACATCATCGCCCTCTAGGCTGGACGGCTCGTTCGTCCCCTGCGCCGGTTGTTGCGGGTCGGCCCTCGGCGCGCGCTCAGTTCGCCTTCGCCTCGACGTCCAGCCGGTCGAGCACCGCAGCCGGCGAGCGCGCCGCGCCGAGATCGATGAAGCCGATCCCGGCAGGCTCCTTGGCCTTGGCGTGCACAACCAGCTTGCCGGGCTTCATCACGAACTGGCCCATTGCGGCGCCGATCCCTTTCGCGGCGGCGCTGTTGCCGAGGATGATCGGCACACCCAGAAGGCTGGCGGTGACATATTCCTTGCGCAGCTCATCCGGTTTCAGGCTCAAGTCCTTCGATTGCGCCGTGAGAAAGCGCTCGAACAGCCCGGCATTCTCGACCGTAAGTTCGACGGTCTTGGCGCTCCCGGAGAACATCAGCATCGTCGCCGCCGGGAGTGTTCCGGAGAACAGCTCCGGCCCGATACCGCCCAGCGTCCCCGACACCCGGACCGTCCCGATGTCGCGCCCGGTGACCGTGATCTCGCGCAGGGACAGATCGCGTGCCTTGTCGTCCAGGCTGGCATCGGCCACGACGTCCAGGTCGAGATCCCGGTAGCCGTAGACCGGCAGCATGCCGAGGATGGGCGCGCCCGCGAGCAGATCCGCGGGCAGGCTCAGCCCCGTCAGATTGAGGCGGCTGGTGCTTGGCACACCGTCGCTGGGCGGTCCGAAAGCCAGTATCGCATTGCGCAGGCCAATCTGGCGCGCCGGGCGGGGCGAGACCGTCACGGTGAGCGGATCAGCCGCCTTCAGGCCCGCACCCTTGGGATCCGCCGACTTGCCGGCGCCCGGCCGGCTCGCGTCCGGACCGGCGCCACGTGCCGGGCCCGGTGCGTCGCGCGGGAGCACCGGCTCCGGCGCGACCTCGGACGGAAGATCGATCGACAGGTCGTTCAGGGTCAGGTTGCCCAGTGTCGGCGCCAGACGGCGCATCTCGACATCCGACAGGCCGGCTTCTGCCGCAGGTTCGGCCGCGATGCCGTGCAGCGCCGCCACCGTGGGTGCAAGCGAGGTTCCGGCGAGGGCGAGGCGGCCGATATGCGCACGCAGGCTCCCGCGCGAAAATGAGAGATCCTGCAGGGTCGTACCGGCATCCGATCCGGTGGATGCGTAGGCGACGCGGCCGATCTCGAACAGGACCGGCCCCTTCGGATCAGTGTCGCTGACGCTCAGGCCCTGCATTTCGAGGCTTCCGACGGCGGTCGCCTCGATCAGGTCGGCTGCCGCACCGGCGAAGGCCCGTCGATCATTCGCCTCCTGAAAGCCCGCGGCCACGATCTCGAAGGCCCCGTTCCACCCGTCGGGCACCTGACGGCCGCCGAGGTCGCGCCCGCTCAGACGCGCGATCTTCACGGTGGTCCCGCGTGCGTCCGAGTAGGTCACGTCGGAAACCTGAACGGAGCCGTAGACGCGCTGGACCGGTCCCTTCCCGTCGCCGGGGAGGGTATAGAGACGGTTCAGTGCCGCGAGATCGAGATCCGTCGCCCGCACTTGACCGTAGGTGCCGGAACTGCGGTTCGGACCCGCGACGACGCTGATCGTTGCACCCGCGGCGGTCAGCTCACCGACGCGGCCCGCCCGAACATCGCGCGCGATGACGTCGCGGTACGTGACGATCTGGCGGTTGTCGCCCGGCCCGATATTTTCCGACGTGAGAACCGGGACCGTGAGGCTCGCTGCGTCGAGCTGGGCAAGCCGCGTTTCCCAGGGAACGGGCGAGTCCGGCCGGAGGATCCCGGCGAGGTCGTCCTTGGAGAGGCGCGTGCCGCTCGCCGTCAGCTTCGGCGCCTTGAGCAGCGTTCCGCCGAGCGGCAACACCACGTCGGTGACGGTGATGTCCTGAACGGCGGCGGCGCCCTCCTGCGCGGCGACCGGTGCAAGGGGCGCGCCGAGGCCGAGCAGGGCCATCGCGCCAGCCGCCGCCAAGGCCGACCGGAGGCGGAAGCAGGCCTTCGGATGGATCATGACCGTCTCAGGACCGGGGCTTTTGGAGGATCCCGTAGGGGTGCCGCGTTTTGCCGGACCTGGCAATCGCGCGGGCCGGGTCGGGCTTCCGTGCCGGGGCGGGTGTCGTAAGAGCGCAACGGCTCGCGGTAGGCCGCCTAGAGGGAGAAGGACGTACCGCAGCCGCAGGAGGCGGTCGCCAGCGGGTTCTCGATCTTGAAGGACTGGCCGATCAGATCGTTCACGAAATCGATGGTCGAGCCGCTCATATATTCCAGCGAGACCGGATCGACGATGACGGTGGCGCCGTCGCGCTCGATCGCGATGTCCTGAGCCGCCCGATCCCGGGCGATGTCGAAGGCATAGGAGAAGCCCGAGCAGCCGCCGCCGTTGACGCTGATCCGCAATGACGAGCCGGATGGCTCGGATCCCATGATCTCGTTGATGCGCTTGGCCGCGCGGGCGGTCAGAGTGATATCAGTCATCGATCTCGGGCCACGCATTCGTTCGGTGGACGGCGACGTGCGCGTGTTGCCGCGGACGCCTTCGCCCACAAGATATGAGGCGCGGGCCCGCGCTGCAACGCGCCCGACGGGGAGGGGTCATGACTAGGCTGCGGGCACAGGCGAGCGGACATCGTGCGACCGAACGGTGAGCGCTGGCGCGCGCCCTACGCCACGGATCCGGCCCGGACCCGCGGCCGACACATCCCCGAAGCGGAATCGCCCACGCGCAGCGATTTCCAGCGCGACCGGGACCGGATCATCCACTCGACGGCCTTCCGGCGCCTCAAGCACAAGACGCAGGTCTTCGTGCATCACGAGGGGGATCATTACCGCACCCGGCTTACGCATACCCTCGAGGTGAGCCAGATCGGCCGTGCCCTTGCCCGGGCCCTGGGCCTCGACGAAGACCTCGCGGAGGCTTTGGCGCTGAGCCATGATCTCGGCCACACCTGCTTCGGCCATACCGGCGAGGACGCCCTGGACGCCTGCATGGCCGCCCATGGTGGGTTCGACCACAACGCGCAGGCTCTGCGGATCGTCACGCGCCTGGAGCGGCGCTACGCCGGTTTCGACGGGCTCAACCTCGCCTGGGAGTCGCTGGAAGGTCTCGTCAAGCACAACGGGCCGCTGCTTACCGCCGACGGACGGCCAACCCCGCGCTACGTCGAGCGCGGTATCCCGGCCGCCATCCTCGAATATGACGCGCTGAATCCCCTGGACCTGTGGAGCCAAGCCGGCCCGGAGGCGCAGGCCGCGTCGCTCGCCGACGATATCGCCTACGCGGCCCACGACCTCGATGACGGATTACGGGCCGGCCTGTTCGAGATCCCGGATCTGCGCGCCGTGCCGTTCCTGGCTGGCCTCCTCGACGAGATCGACCGGCTTCATCCCGGTCTGGAACCGTCGCGAAAGATCCACGAATTGGCACGGCGCGTGATCACGCGCTTCGTCGAGGACGTGATCCGCGAAGGCGGGCGCCGAATCGCGGCGCTCGATCCACGCGGCGTCGAGGATATTCGTGGCGCGCGCGAGCCGGTCATCGCGTTCTCGCCGGAAATCGCGGCAGCCGACGCCGAAATCATGCACTTTCTTTGGGGGCGGATGTACCGGCATCCGGGCGTCGTTGCGGTGCGCAGGAAGGCTGACGCCATCGTCCGCGATCTGTTCGCCGCCTTCACGGCGGATCCGTCGCGCATGTCCGAGGAGTGGAGCACCAGCCTCGACGGCGCCAGCGAGGCGCGCGTGGCGCGCAGGGTCGCGGACTACATCGCCGGCATGACCGACACCTACGCGGTACTGGCCCACCGGAAGCTCTACGATTCGACGCCTGATCTGCACTGGGCATTGCCGAGTCGGGGCTTGCCCCTCGCCGAGCCGTGAGGCCGGGCGAGGGACATCGGGCTCAGCAGCCGCAGCCGTATCCGTAGCCGCCGTAATAGCCGGCCGGATAGCTGTAGCTGTAGCCGCCATAGGCGGCGGGATAGCCGTAGCCATAACCGTAGCCACCGTATCCGCCATAGCCGTAGGCCCCGTAGAGGCTGCCTGCAGCGAGGCCGAGACCCAGCCCGATGCCGGCGCCGGCAAGTCCGTAGCCGAGGCCGCGCCCGTACCCGTAGCCGCCATAGCCGCGCCCGTAGAATCCGCGCCCCGCGAACCCGCGATAGCCGTAGCCGCCGCCGTGGAACCCGCCACCGTAGACGCCACCGTAGCGGAAGCCGCGGGCTTCCGCGCAGGGAGCAGCCAGGATCACGGCGCCGAGCGCCGCTCCTGCGATCATCAAGGTCTTCATCAGTCTCTCCGTCATCGAGGATCTTACGATCGTCGGTCAGGACACCGTCTGATTTTCCTCAAGACAAGCCACGTCTATAGGGATCAGTACTCATCGCACGGGATAACGTGCCGCCGCACGCCGCTCGGTTAACCGGGCCTTCGGTTCGCGCATCGGACGCGGCTCCTTCGATGCCGTGACACCCCTCCGCCCCCTTGCTAGAGCACCCGGGCGGGCGCAGGCCGGGTGGGCCAGCCGACGAGATCCCCGCGCGAGCGAGACCGAGACCGATGAACATCTTCGCCCTGTTCGAGGCGCGCGTGCGCGAGGCCGTGGAAGCGCTGACGCGCGCCGGCCAACTGCCGGAAGGCCTCGACCTCGGCCGCGTGGTCGTCGAGCCGCCCCGCGATCCGTCCCATGGTGATCTCGCGACCAACGCGGCCCTGGTGCTTTCCAAGGAGGCCCGGACGAACCCAAAGGCGCTCGGCGAAGCGCTGGCGGCGGAGCTGCGGGCGGATCCGCGGATCGCCGAGGTCAGCGTCGCAGGTCCAGGCTTCATCAACCTGCGTCTTGTGCCGGAGATCTTCCAGTCGGTCCTGCGCAGCGCACTGACGGAGCCCGAAAAGTTCGGCCGCGCGCATCTGCCCGGCGGGCCGATCAATGTCGAGTACGTGTCGGCCAACCCCACCGGGCCGATGCATGTCGGCCACGGCCGTGGGGCGGTCTTCGGCGACGCGCTTTGCAACCTTCTGGTCGCCGCCGGCCGGCAGGTGACGCGGGAATACTACATCAACGATGCCGGCGCCCAGGTCGATGTGCTCGCCCGCTCTGCCTTCCAGCGCTACCGCGAGGCGCTCGGCGAGCCCTTCGCCATCGCCGAGGGACTCTATCCCGGCGATTACCTCAAGCCGGTGGGCACCAAGCTCGCGCAGGCTCACGGCCGCGCCCTGCTTGACCTGCCGGAGGCGGACTGGCTGCCTGCGGTGCGCGAGACGGCGCTCGGCATGATGATGGACATGATCCGGGCCGATCTCGCGGCGATCGGGATCCGGCACGACGTGTTCTTCTCCGAGCGGACTCTGCAGCAGAGCGGCGCCGTGAAGGCGCTGCTGCAGGAGCTTCGCGAGAAAGGTCTGGTCTACGAGGGCCGTCTTCCGCCGCCGAAGGGCCAGCTGCCCGAGGATTGGGAGGATCGCGAGCAGACGCTGTTCCGCACCCGGGAATTCGGTGACGACAGCGACCGGCCTCTCCTCAAATCGGACGGCTCCTACACTTACTTCGCTTCCGACATCGCTTATCACCGGGCGAAGTATCTCGCAGGGGCCACGGAGCTGATCGACGTCCTCGGCGCCGACCACGGCGGCTACGTGAAGCGCATGCAGGCGGCGGTGAAGGCGGTCAGCGACGGTCGGGCGACGCTCGACGTCAAGCTGTGCCAGCTCGTGCGGCTGTTGCGCGCAGGCGAGCCCGTGAAGATGTCGAAGCGCGCGGGCGAGTTCGTGACCCTGCGCGACGTCATCGACGAGGTCGGCCGCGACGCGATCCGCTTCATGATGCTCTACCGCAAGAACGACGCGACTCTGGATTTCGATCTCGCCAAGGTGGTCGAGCAATCCAAGGACAACCCGGTCTTCTACGTTCAATACGCCCATGCCCGCGCCCGATCGGTCCAACGGCAGGCCCGTGAGGCGTTCCCCGATGCGAATCTGTCCGCCGCCGCCCTGGTGCAGGATGCGGATCTCGGCATCCTGATTGATGCCGGCGAGATCGAGATGATGCGCCTGATCGCCCAGTACCCGCGGATCCTCGAATCCGCCGCCGTGGCGCACGAGCCCCACAGAATCGCGTTTCACCTCTATGAACTTGCCTCCTCGCTTCATAGTTTCTGGAACAAGGGCAAAGACTTGCCGCAATTACGGTTTGTTAATGCAACCGACCGAAAGTCGACCTGGGCACGGCTGGCGCTCGTCGAAGCTCTCAGGAGCACGCTAGCCAGCGGCCTTGCGGTTCTCGGTGTGACCGCGCCGGACGAGATGCGATAGGCCCGGGAGCATCGGGCCGGTTACCGGCGCTGATGTGAGGATGCTGCCATGACGAACGCTTCGCGCGCTCAGGTCGATCTCGACGCCCTCGCGCGCGATCTGCGTCAGGACGGTACCCGTGCGCCGCAAACCGCGGGCAAGGCGGACCCGCTGGCCGAACTCGCCCGCATCGTCGGCCAGGACGACCCGTTTCGGGCACTCCTTGCCGCCCGCGACGAGATGCGGACGGAGCCCAACGCCCAGATGCAACCCGGCTGGAACGGCCGGGTCGAGCCCAGCTTCGCGCACGAGACCCCCAAGGCGACGCCGGCCGACGCGTTCGATCAGTATCTCGCCTCGGTCGACCAGGACACGCACCAGGATGCCGGGCCCTACACGCAGGGCGGCCTCGAGCCGCAGGACGGTACCGACGGCGCCTTTGAGGATGGCCGGGCGCTGCGCCGCGTGAACCCGCGCCGTCGCCTGATCTCGGTGGGCGCGGGCATTGCCGTGGTCGCGGTCGCGGTCACCGGTGCGCTCACCTACAAGGGCCTGAGCAATTCGGGGCACGGCGGCGTACCCGTCGTTCAGGCCGACACGACCCCGCTCAAGGTGGCGCCGAAGGTCGCCGACGGCGTCGAGATTCCGGACCAGAATCGCCAGATCTACGATCCCAAGGGTAAGAAGGACGGTCAGATCAAGATCGTGAACCGCGAGGAGCAGCCGCTGGACGTCGGCGAGGCCGCTCGCGCGGCACAGGGTCCCTCGCTCGCCGGCAGCGCCCAGGGCGGCACGACGCCGGGCAACGGCCCCTTCGAAGCGTTCGGCGAGCCTCGCCGGGTCCGGACCGTCGCGGTCAAGCCGGAGGCCCCGCCCGCCCAGCCGGCCCGTGACGCGGCTCCGGCCGACGCGGGTCCAGCCCCGATCCCCACCATGGTGTTGCCCGGCGACGAACCTGCGCCGACCAAGGCGAAGCCGGTCCGGCAAGCCGCGGCCAGCCTGCCGCCGGCCATTCCCGCGCCAATCGAGGCCGCGCCCGTCGACACACAGACGCCGAAGCCCGTCGCCGTGAAGCCGCCGCCGAAGGCTGCCCAGCGGGTCGCGGCCGTGGCTCCGGCCGGTGCGGCCGCACCGGACACGACCGCCAGCACGTCCAAGTCCGACGACGTCGCCGTCAGCAACGGCCCCGTCAGCGGCTTCTCGGTGCAGCTCGGCGTGCGCAATTCCGCCGCCGATGCGAAGGCGGCGTTCCGACAGATGCAGGCCAAGTACACCCAGCTCGCCGGCAAGCCCGAACTCATCCGCCAGGCGGAGGTCAACGGCAAGACCATCTACCGCGTCCGTGTCGGGCCGCTGGACAAGACCGAGGCTGCGAGCCTCTGCAGCGCCCTTCAGGGCCAGGGCGGCCAGTGTTTCGTGGCCAAGAACTGATCGGCGGCCAATCATCAGCTTGCGAGTCGCCCGCCAGATCAGCCTCAGGCGATCCGGTGGGACCGACCGGGCGGCGCGCAACGGACGGGTGACAGAGCGCCGATCTCCGTTTGCAAAACCGGGCTGCCACGCTGCCGATCCGACGTTCTGAGCCGCGGTTTGGTCTTGCCGACTCCCCGATCCCGCCCGACTCTGCCGGCACGGATCCGGACCGCCTAAAGTGCGTGACACGTCTGTCGCGCAGCCACCAAGAAGTCCCCGAGACGTCCCGATGACCTCCCGTGCCCTGATCCTCGGCTGCGCCGGCAAGTCGCTCTCCGCCGAGGAGGTCGCCTTCTTCCGCGACCTGCGGCCCTGGGGATTCATCCTGTTCAAGCGCAACATCGGAACGCCTGCGGAAGTCCGCGCCCTCACGGACTCGCTCCGCGGCTGTCTCGGCTCGGACGCGGCGCCGATCCTGATCGACCAAGAGGGCGGCCGGGTCCAGCGGATGGGGCCGCCGCACTGGCCTGCCTATCCGGCGGGGGGCCGGTACGGTCGGCTCGACGGAAGCGCCGCGACCATCGCCCGGCTCGGCGCCCGGCTCATGGCGCACGATCTTGCCGAGGTCGGCATCAACGTCGATTGCGCGCCGGTGCTCGACGTTCCCGCACCTGGCTCGCACGACATCGTCGGCGACCGTGCCTACGGCACGGACCCCGACGCCGTCGCCGAGATCGGGCGTGCGGTCGCCGAGGGCCTGATGGCCGGCGGCGTGCTTCCGGTAGTGAAACATATGCCTGGCCATGGCCGCGCGGCCTGCGACAGCCATCACGACCTGCCGATCGTCGAGGCGAGCCTGGACTCCCTCGCGGCGCAGGATTTCCGTCCCTTCCGGGCGCTGGCCGACATGCCGATGGCCATGAGCGCACACGTTGTCTTTACCGCCATCGATCCCGAGCGCCCCGCGACGCAGTCGCGGGAGGTCATCAGCACGGTGATCCGGGGCGCGATCGGGTTCGACGGTCTGCTGATGACCGACGATCTGTCGATGCACGCCCTCACGGGCACGTTCCGCGACCGCACGCGGCTCGCCTTTGAGGCGGGGATCGATGTCGGTCTGCATTGCAACGGTGTCATGGACGAGATGCGCGCCGTTGCCGAGGCGGCGCCGCTGCTGGCCGGCCGGGCGGCCGAGCGGGCCGCGGCAGCCCTGGCCCGTCTCGATCGCGTAGGCGACGGCCTCGACGTCCCGCAGGCGCGGGCGCAGTTCGCCGCCGCGCTGGCCGCCGCCTGATCCACAGCCGTCCCTGCGGCATTCCACCGGCCGTGGCACCGCCTCTGCTTGTGTTCGGGCGGCGCGATCCCTAGGTTCGCCCGGAAATCCTCAACCGGACGTGGCGTC
The DNA here is from genome assembly GCF_017833295.1 of Methylobacterium sp. PvR107. Taxonomy (NCBI): domain Bacteria; kingdom Pseudomonadati; phylum Pseudomonadota; class Alphaproteobacteria; order Hyphomicrobiales; family Methylobacteriaceae; genus Methylobacterium; species Methylobacterium sp. PvR107. The sequence continues at coordinate 1,544,397 of NZ_JAFIBW010000001.1, read as the reverse complement.
ACGCTCTCGCAGCTGGGGGCGCACGCAGGAGGTTGCCATGGGCAGCATGAGTATCTGGCACTGGGTCATCGTCGCGGTCATCGTGATGCTGCTCTTCGGTCGCGGTAAGGTCTCCGACCTGATGGGCGACGTCGCCAAGGGCATCAAGGCGTTCAAGAAGGGTATGGCCGAGGACGAAACGCCTCCGGCCAGCCCGACCGTGACCACGCCGAGTGAGCCGGTCCGGACGATCCCACACACCGCCGAGACCAGCCCCGGGACCGCAATCCCGGCGAGCCACCTGCCCGGCGGCGAACGCAAGCCGGTCTGACGGCGAGATGGTCTCGGGGACTGTCAGGGCGCGCGCGCTCGTGTAGAGCCTGACGGGATCCGGACGCAGGTGCGGATCTCAGGGCAGCAGGACCGTCGACGACATGCTGGACATGAGTTGGGGCGAGGTGATGCTGATCGGCGGCGTCGCCCTCATCGTCATCGGACCGAAGGATTTGCCGAAGGCGCTCCGCACCGTCGGGCAGATCACGTCGAAGCTGCGCCGCATGGCGGGCGAGTTCCAGATGCAGTTCAACGAGGCGATCCGCGAAGCCGAACTGGACGACGTCCGGCGCGAGGTCGACGGCATCCGCAACACCGTCCGGACGGCGAGCTCGACCTTCAACCCCGTTCAGACCATCCGGGACGAGCTGAAGGGCGCGGTCGAGGGCCGTGCCAAGGTCGCAACCGAGAAGCTCGGCCCCGAGATGCCCGCGGCGGAGACCCGTTCGCTTGCCGACGCCACCGCCCAGCTGAAGGCTGAGCAGGACGCTGCGACGCAGACCGCGGTCGCCGAGCCGTCGATCAACCCGCACGCCGCCGAGTCGTCGCAGGATCCTGCGCCGCACGCGCCAGCCGATGTTCCGCTGCCGATCCCGGGCTCGGTGGACGATCCGTTCGGGTCGCCCGAGCCACCGGTCCCACATCACGATTCCACAGACTCGAAGAACGGCACGGCTGCCCGATGATCAGCGAGGCGGACGAGGCCGATATCGAGGCGTCGCGGGCGCCACTGCTCGAGCATCTGATCGAATTGCGGTCACGGCTCATCAAGTCGTTGATTGCGTTCGTCTTGATGTTTTTCGCCTGCTTCTTCTTTTCACGCGATATCTACAACATTCTCGTCTATCCTTACGTCTCGATCGTCGGTGCCCAGAATGCCGAGCTGATCGCGACGCACTTCCTCGAGCAGGTCTTCACCAACATCAAGCTCAGCGTGTTCGGCGCAGCCTTCCTGGCATTTCCGGTGATCGCGACACAGATCTACGCGTTCGTGGCGCCGGGGCTCTACCGGAACGAGCGCAAGGCGTTCCTGCCCTACCTCGTGGCCACGCCCATCTTCTTCATCCTCGGCGCGCTGGTCGTGTTCTTCCTGGCGATGCCGCTGCTGATCAAGTTCTCGGTGTCGCTCCAGCAGGTGGGCGTGGCCGGGGAGCCGACGATCAAGCTGCTGCCCAAGGTCGACGAGTACCTGTCGCTGATCATGACGCTGATCTTCGCCTTCGGCATCGCGTTCCAGCTGCCGGTCATCCTGACGCTGCTCGGCCAGATCGGGATCATCGACGCCGCCTTCCTGCGCGAGAAACGGCGCTACGCGATCGTGCTGGTCTTCGTGGCCGCCGCCGTGCTGACGCCGCCGGACGTGATCTCCCAGCTCTCGCTGGCGATCCCGATGCTGCTTCTCTACGAGGCGTCCGTGTTCTCGGTGGCTCGCGTCGAGAAGCTGCGCGCCGCGCGGCGGTCCCAGGAAGGTCTTGACCCCTAGGCCATAGCGCCGGCTCAGTCCGGCGCGCGCAGGCGGTAGCCCAAACCCGTCTCGGTGAGCAGGTAGCGCGGACGCTCCGGGTCCGGCTCGAGCTTCTGGCGCAATTGGCGCATGTAGACGCGCAGGTATTGCGGGTCCGACGAGGACGGCGCATGGCGCATGAGCTGCGCATGCGTGAGGACCTTGCCGGCATGCTGCACCAGAACGCGCAGGAACTCGTATTCGCGCGGCGACAGCTTCACCTCGCGCTCACCGACGCGCACGATCCGGCGCACCAGGTCGACGGACAGATCATCGAGCCGGAAGATCGGCCGCTCGCCCTGCATGGCAAGCCGGTGGCGCAGGGCAGCCCGGATCCGGGCCAGAAGCTCGTTCATGCTGAAGGGCTTGGTGACGTAATCGTCCGCCCCGAGATCCAGCGCCTCGACCTTGCCGCGCTCGTCATCCCGGCTCGAGAGGACGAGAACCGGCAAATCCGGCCAGCGTTCTCGGATCGTCGCCAGCAGCGCGTGGCCGCCGATATCGGGCAGGCCGAGATCGAGGATCGCCAGATCGATGCCGTCCGCGTCCAGCGCGGCGAGCGCCGCGGCGCCGTCAGCGGCCTCGACGACGGCATAGTCCTGCGTCCCGAGGCCGGTCCGCAGCAGCCGACGGATCGGCGGCTCATCGTCGATCACCAGGATGCGCGCCGCGCTCACGCTGTCAGTTGCCGGACTGGCGGCATCGCTTCAAGCCCGGGTCATTCCGCCCGCAGCAGCACGTGCCGCTTCTTGCCGAACGACAGCTTGATCACACCGTCGCCGCTGAGATCACCCCGTCCGAGCAGCGCTTTCTCGTCGGTGACCGGCACGTCGTTGACCCGCAGACCGCCGCCCTTGATCTGGCGCCGCGCTTCGCTGGTCGAGGGGACCAGCTTGGCGACGTCCGGGCCGAAGGCGGTGAGGACACCGAGACCGGCGTCCAGAACCGCCACCGGCACCGTGACGCTCGGCAGATCCGTGGCCAGCGTGCCTTCGACGAACGTCTTGCGCGCGGTCTCGGCGGCGGCCTCCGCGGCCTCGCGGCCGTGCATCAGAGCCGTGGCCTCGGTGGCCAGCACCATCTTGGCCGCGTTGATCTCGGAGCCGGCCAGCGCCGCCAGACGGTCGATCTCCGCCATCGGCAGCAGCGTGAACAGCTTGAGGAAGCGGGCGACGTCGGCATCCTCGGTATTCCGCCAGAACTGCCAGTAATCGTAGGGCTTCAGCATGTCCGGGTTCAGCCAGACGGCGCCGGCAGCGGTCTTGCCCATCTTGGCGCCGGACGCGGTGGTGAGCAGCGGGCAGGTCAGGGCATAGAGCTGCGGCGTGCCCATGCGGCGGCCGAGATCGATGCCGTTGACGATGTTGCCCCACTGATCCGATCCGCCCATCTGCATCACGCAGCCGTAGCGGCGGTTCAGCTCCACGAAGTCGTAGGATTGCAGAATCATGTAATTGAACTCCAGGAACGAGAGTTCCTGGTCGCGCTCCAAGCGCAGGCGGACGCTGTCCATCGACAGCATGCGGTTCACCGAGAAATGCCGGCCGACGTCGCGCAGCATCTCGATGTAGTTGAGCTTCGTCAGCCACTCGGCATTGTCGACCATGACCGCGTCGCCGGCCGCTTCGCCGAAGCGCAGGAACCGGTCGAAGGTCTTGCGGATCTCGGCCTTGTTGGCGTCGATCTGCTCCACGGTCAGGATCTTGCGCGTCTCGTCGCGGCCCGACGGGTCGCCGACGCGGGTGGTGCCCCCGCCCATCAGGGCGATCGGCTTGCCCCCGGTGGCCTGCAGCCAGTGCAGCATCATGATCGACAGCAGGTGCCCGACATGCAGCGAGGGTGCCGTGCAATCGTAGCCGACATAGGTCGTCAGGCGGCCTTCGCGCGCGGCCGCGTCGATCCCGGCGAGGTCCGAAGTCTGGTGGATATAGCCGCGCTCGGTCAGGATCCGGAGGAAGTCGGATTTCGGCGCGAAGCTCTCGGCGGTCATGGATGCCATCTCGGGTCGCGGGCGTCGCGCGACAGGCCGAGGCTCGGCGTGCTAGCTCGCGCTGGGTTCAGGATACGGCGCGCTCTTAGCAGGGCGTTGGCCGAAAGGCACGGGGCAGGTCGGCATGGCGATGATGCGCGCGATCGGGTTGATGAGCGGCACCTCGCTGGACGGCGTGGACATCGCCCTGATCGAGACCGACGGCGACCGGGTTCACGTGGTCAAGGGCCACAACAACTTCCTGGAACCGCTGGGGCCGACCGGCTACCGCGGTTATTCGGACGACGAGAAGGCGCTCCTGCGCGCAGCCACGAAGGATGCCGAGTCGGTCCTTCATCCCGGCGACCGGCCGGGCCGTTTGCCCGAGGCGGAAGCGTTCGTCACGCAGGCCCATGCCGAGGCTGTCGAGCGTTTTCTGGCGGAGCACGGGCTGCGGGCGTCCGAGATCGACGTCATCGGCTTCCACGGCCAGACGGTGATTCACCGGCCGGACCAGCGCATCTCGATCCAGATCGGCGACGGTCAGGCCCTTGCGACCCGGCTCGGCATCCCCGTGGTCTCCGATTTGCGGCGGGCCGACATCGAGGCGGGCGGGCAGGGCGCTCCGCTGGTACCGGTATTCCACAAGGCGCTCGCCGCGGCTTCGGGTTTCGACGGACCCTTCGGCATCCTCAACATCGGCGGCGTCGCGAACGCAACCCTGATCGATTCCAAGGGCGGCGTCATCGCCTTCGACACCGGCCCGGGCAACGCCCTGATCGACGAGTGGATGCAGGAGCGCGAGGGCAAGAATCTCGACGATGGCGGCCGCACCGCCGCGCGCGGGCGGCCCGACGAGCAGCTCCTCGCCTGGCTTCTGACCCACCCGTTCTTCTTTCGGAAGCCGCCGAAATCGCTGGACCGGAACTGGTTCTCGCACAAGCTCGCCGGGCAGCTCTCCACCGAGGACGGCGCCGCGACGCTCACGGCCTTCACGGCCCGAGCGGTGTCGCGGGCCCTCGACCATGCGCCGGAGGTCCCGACCCGCTGGATCGTGGCCGGCGGCGGCGCCCGCAACGGCGAATTGGTGCGACTGCTGAACTACCACCTGCGGTCCGAGATCACGACCGCGGACGCCATCGGCTGGTCCTCCGCCTATCTTGAGGCCCAGGCCTTCGCCTACCTGGCGGTGCGCTCGCTCCAGGGCCTGCCGATCACCTTCCCGTCGACCACCGGAGTGCGGGAAGAGATGACCGGCGGGGTGCTGGCGCGCCCGTGAGCCTCGGCTACGCGCTGCGGCGGGTCGTCGAGGAATATCCGCTTGCCCGACTGGACCCGCCAGCCGGACACCCCCTGGCCGCAGTCATCCGCAAGGGCATCCCCGACGAGCTGCGCAGCGCCCTCGAGCCGATCGACGGCCCGTTCTTAGTCAAGGGCAGCCCGGGACGCGGCAGCAGATGGGCGGCCGTTCCGTGGGTCGCGATCTTCGACCCGGCCATTACCACCAGCGCGACCCGCGGCTATTACCTCGTCTACCTGTTTCCGGCGCACCGCCAGGCGGTTCACCTGTCGCTGGCTCAAGGGACCGTCGCGGCGATCCGCCAGCATGGTCCAGGCGCCGAAGCCTATCTCAGGGCCAGCGGCGCGGCCCTGCGGGCGCGCCTGTCGGATGTCGCCGGCTTTCTGCCGAATGACGCGATCACCCTGGGCAGCGCCGGCGCGCTGCCGGAGGGCTACGAGGCCGCACATATCCTCGGGCTCAGCTACGATCTCGCGGATCTCGGCGACGAGCATCGGCTGCGCCGCGATCTCGCCGCAGCCGTTGCGGCCTATCGAGCCTTGAAGGCGCGGGGCGGGCTGGATCTGCCCGGCTCCGGCCGAGGCGCCTGACGCCGCAGATCGCTCCCCCGGTCGGGGTGCGCGCGCAGCGAAGCGATCCAGCGGCGGCGATCCATGTGCCGCCGCCCGGGTTTGCTTCGCTGCGTTCGCAAGGACGGCGCGGTCATGCGGACCCATCGCGTCCGCCGTTCCGCTCTGCACCGGCCGCGTTTGTGCCCTCGGCGCTCCCGCGCTAAGGCAGCGGCGCCATGTCCCACAACAGCTTCGGCCATCTGTTCCGCGTCACGACCTTCGGCGAGAGCCACGGGGTCGCGCTCGGCTGCGTCGTCGATGGCTGCCCGCCGGGCCTGCCCCTCGAAGCCGAGGAGATCCAGGCGGAGCTCGACCGGCGCAAGCCCGGTCAGTCGCGCTTCACAACGCAACGCCGCGAGCCCGATCAGGTTCGGATCCTGTCCGGCGTCTTCGCCGACGACCGGACCGCCGGCCGCCAGCTCACCACCGGCACGCCGATCGCGCTGATGATCGAGAACACGGATCAGCGCTCGAAGGATTATTCGGAGATCCGCGACAGCTACCGTCCCGGCCACGCCGATTACACCTACGACGCCAAGTACGGCATCCGCGATTATCGCGGCGGCGGGCGCTCCTCGGCACGGGAGACCGCGGCGCGCGTCGCCGCCGGCGCCGTTGCGCGCAAGGTGATCCCGGGCGTCTCCATCCGGGCGGCCCTGGTCCAGATGGGCCCGCACGCCATCGACCGCACGCGCTGGAATTGGGCCGAGATCGGCAACAACCCGTTCTTCTGCCCCGACGCCGAGACGGCGGCGTTCTACGAGACCTATCTCGACGCGATCCGCAAGGACGGCTCCTCGGTAGGCGCCGTGATCGAGGTCGTGGCCGAGGGCGTCCCGCCGGGTCTCGGCGCGCCGGTCTACGGCAAGCTCGACGCGGATCTCGCCGCCGCGATGATGTCGATCAACGCCGTCAAAGGCGTCGAGATCGGCGACGGCTTCGCGGCAGCCGCGCTCCGCGGCGAGGACAACGCCGACGAGATGCGCGCCGGCAATGGGGGCCGCCCGCGATTCCTTGCCAACCATGCGGGCGGCATCCTGGGCGGAATCTCCAACGGCGAGCCCGTCGTGGTGCGCTTCGCGGTGAAGCCGACCTCCTCGATCCTGACCCCGCGTCGCTCGGTGACGCGCGACGGCACCGAGGTGGACCTCGTCACCAAGGGCCGCCACGATCCCTGCGTCGGCATCCGCGCCGTGCCGGTGGCGGAGGCCATGATGGCCTGCGTGCTGGCCGATCACTATCTGCGCCATCGCGGACAGGTCGGGCAGCAGCCCTGATCCCGGTCCCGGCTCCAACATCTCGAGAATGCCCGTGCCCCATTGCACCGTCACCGAGGCCATCGCGGCCTTCGCCAAAGGTGAGATCGTCGTCGTCACCGATGACGACGATCGTGAGAACGAGGGCGATCTCGTCGTCGCCGCCTCGCTCTGCACGCCGGAGAAGATGGCGTTCATCATCCGCAACACCTGCGGCATCGTCTGTGCGCCGCTCACCTTGGCCGAGGCGCGGCGCCTGCATCTCGACCCGATGGTGGCCTCCAACGACGCGCCGCTGGGGACCGCCTTCACGGTGACGGTGGACGTCAAGCACGGCCTGACCACCGGCATCTCCGCGGAGCAGCGCTGCAACACGGTCCGGGCGCTCGCCAACGGCAACATGGGCGCCGGCGACTTCGTCCGGCCGGGCCACGTCTTTCCGCTGATCGCCCGGGACGGCGGAGTGCTCATGCGCTCGGGCCACACCGAGGCCGCGGTGGATCTCTGCCGCCTCGCCGAGCTGCCGCCGGTGGGCGTGATCTGCGAGCTCGCCAACGACGACGGCACCGTCATGAAGGGGCCGCAGATCGACGCGTTCGCCGAGACGCACAATCTCAAGCGGGTCTCGGTGGCCGATCTGATCGCCTACCGGCAGGCCCGCGACAGGCTGGTGGAGCGTGTCGGGCACTTCCCCGTCCAGACGAAGCACGGCGACGTCACGGCCTACGTGTTCTCGACGCCCTTCGAGACGATCCAGCAATTCGCCTTCGTGGTCGGCGAAATCGGCGACGGCCGGGACGTCCTCGTGCGCCTGCACCGCTCCAACGTCGTCGCCGACGTGATCGGCGGCGGCAAGCAAATCGATGCCGTCCTGACGCGGTTCGCCGCGGCCGGGCGCGGGGTGCTGGTCTATCTCCGGGACGGCACGGCTGGCGTGCCGATGAAGAGCGTCACCGAGGAAGGCACCGAGGCGCAGCGCGCGCGTCAGTGGCGCGAAATTGGGCTGGGCGCCCAGATCCTGCGCGACCTCGGCGTGGTGTCGTTCCGCAATCTGGCCACCTCGTCGCGGGCCTATGTCGGCCTGTCGGGCTTCGGCATCGAGCACTTGGGCGACGAGCCGCTGGAGGCGTAACGAGCGTGATCAGGCGCGGCGCGCGACCGTCCAGATCGCGGCGCCGGCCATGATCGCGGCGGCGCTGCGATTCAGCCGCCGATGGAACGCCGAACTCTGCAGGGCATGCCGCGCCCGCGACGCCAGGGCCGCGTATGGTGTCATCACGGCAACCAGGACGAGGGTGGTGACGGCGACGAGCGTCGCGAAGTCACTCTGCGAGACGGTCCGCAGGTCCAGGAGAGTCGGCAGCACCGCGAGATAGAAGACGATCGTCTTGGGGTTGGCGAGCGTCACGGTGAGCCCGGCCAGGAAGCTCGCCAAGGGGCTATCGGCTTCGCGGCCCGCAACGGGCTGCGTGCGCGCCGCGGTGCGCCAGAGCTGGACAGCGAGGTAGCCGAGATACAGGCCGGCGCCGAACCGGACCACAACGAACACGTCGCCGAGCGCCTCGGCCGCGCGGGTCAGCCCGAACACGGCGGCCGCGAGGAAGGTCAGGTCACCCAGTATCAGCCCCACGGCGAATGCCATGCCGGCCCAGAAGCCCGAAGCCAGCGACCGGGCGACGAGTGCCACAACGCCGGGGCCGGGGATCGCGGCAGCGACACCCAGCGCCAGGGCGTAGGCCAAAAAACTCGCCTGCGTCACCGGCCGAAATCCGAGACATCATCATTCAGCGCGGGAGAGGTAGCGCGGATGCATGCCGTCATCATTCCGACCCCAGGCTTGGACAGGCGCGAAACCGATCCGCGTTGGCAAACCGCGCGGTACATGACAGTTGAACCGTCTACGGACATCCCGCTCAACCCCTCATCCTGAGGTGACCGCGTCAGCAAGCCTCGAAGGCGGTTTCCAGAGATCGCAGCGCTGGCTGGAGGGCTCATTCGAGGCCAGCGCCATACTCCGGCCTTTCAGGATGCTGGGATTGGATGGGACGGTGCTCTCGTGCGTGTGCCGGCGATGCCCCATCCGGGAGAGCCGCCTACCGACCCATCAGTGCATCGACATGCGCGGCCACCGACTTGGCCAGGCCTTCGAGACTGTAGCCACCCTCCAGGACCGAAACGATCCGGCCCTCGGCGCAGCGATCGGCCAGGTCCATCAGCCGGCGGGTCGCCCAGCCGAAATCCTCCGCCTCGAGCCGCAGGTTCGCCAGCGGATCCAGGCGGTGGGCATCGAAGCCCGCGGAAATCACGATCACGTCGGGCCGGAAGGCCTCCAGACGCGACAGGATGCCGGTCTCAAAGGCTTCGCGAAACACCTCGCCGTCGTCGTTCGGCCGCAGCGGCACGTTGACGATGGTGTTCTTGTCGCCCCGTTCGGAGGCAGACCCCGTGCCCGGGAAAAGCGGCATCTGGTGCGTCGAGCAGTAGAGCACCGTCGAATCGTCCCAGAAGATGTCCTGGCTGCCGTTGCCGTGGTGGACGTCCCAGTCCACGAGGGCCACGCGCTCCGCCCCATGCTTTTCCTGGGCGTAGCGGGCCGCAATGGCGGCGTGGTTGAACAGGCAGAACCCCATCGACCGGGTGCGTTCGGCGTGGTGACCCGGCGGCCGCATCGCCACGAAGGCGTTGCGACACTCGCCCGCGATGACGGCGTCGAGGGCGTGGTTGGCCCCGCCGATCGCCCGCAGGGTCGCCTCCAGGCTGCCCGGAGACAGGATCGTGTCGGAGTCGATTCCGACCATCCCGCTCTCCGGGATCGCCGCAGCGAGGGCGTCGACGTATTCGCGCGGATGGGCGAGCGTGGCGGTCTCGAGCTCGGCCCGTGGTGCCGAGGCGCGCACAAGTCCGGCGAAGCGCTCGTCTTCGAGTGCGCGCTCGACCGCGCGCATCCGCGCCGGCCGCTCAGGATGCCCTTCCGGAACCTCGTGGTCGAAGCTGGCGGGATGGCTCACGTAGAGGGTGGTCACGACGGTCGCTCCCGGATGCGGTCCTGTCGCGCGCCTGCAACAGGAGCCGGCAATGTGCCATGGGCGCAACGCGCGGACTACGGCGCGGTGCCCACCATGCCTATGGTTCACCGAATCTTCTCAACGACGAGGCCGGGCCTTTCGCCTGTCCGGCCTCGCGAACCGAACCCGGAGAGCGGGCATGCGCATCACACCGGTTCTTGCCTGCGCGCTGCTGCTGACGGGCTGCAATTTCAAGGGCGTGCCTGATCCGGCGCTCTCGGCGCGCGATGCGGAATTCATGGCGCTGGTCCCGAACGCCGAATTCGACCCGCACTTCGCCCGCTACCAAGTGAGCGATCCGACGCATGAGCCGCCCGGCACGATCGTCGTCGAGACGAAGGAGCGTCAGCTCTACCTCGTCCTGCCGGACGGGAAGGCGATCCGGTATGGGGTCTCCGTAGGCGACGAGGCCTATGGCTGGACCGGCACGGCCCGGATTGACCGCAAGGCCGAGTGGCCGGCGTGGAATCCGCCGGCCGAGATGATCAAGCGCTGGCCGCACGTCCACGCCATGCAGGGCGGCCCGATGAACCCTCTCGGCGCCCGCGCCCTCTACCTGTCGGATCACGGCAAGGACACGCTGTACCGGATTCACGGCACCAACGAGCCCGAGAAGATTGGGCAGGCGGTCTCCTCGGGCTGCATCCGCATGCGCAACATCGACGTCGTTGACCTCTACAACCGCGTCCCGGTCGGGGCGTCGGTCATCGTCCGGTAACGCAACCGGTCAACGTCCCAATAAGCCTGCTTGCTCGTGGGGTGTTTACCTGAACTTCCGTTCAGATCTGGCCATTAACTTCTGGCAGGGAAGCCGTCCCGTAAGTTGAGGACACACAGGGACAAGCACCGGCCGCAGCAAAGGCCGGAGGAGCAGGCGACCATGACCATGATTTCCGTTCAACAGTTCTGCAACCATGCGGTCTCGGCCGGTACGATCAGCGACGAGGACCTGCTGGTCCTGAAGCGCGAGGTTCTGGCCGATGGCCTGATGAACCGCGAGGACGCCGACATGCTGATCGCCCTGGAGCGCGCGGTGATCGGCTCGGACGCCTTCGCCGACTTCCTCGTGGCATCGGTCGTCGACTTCGCCGTGTGGGGCACCCGTCCGACGGGCTACATTGACCGCGACGTCGCCACCTGGCTCGCGTCTTCGCTCAGCGGCCGCGACGGCCCGAGCCCGGTCGGCGCCCGGATCGCCATGGAAGTCGTCCGCGAGGCACAGGGCAGCGCCGAGTCGCTGATGGCCTTCGCCCTCGCGGCCAACCGCTGGATCCGCGACGCGGTTCAGCCGACCCGCATGTCCTTCGCCCTCGCGGCCTGAGTCTCCGACAAAGGCGCAGCTTCCGTCCGCGGCGCAACTGATTTATCGGGACAGTCAAGCCGGTGTGCAATCCGGCGATCTCGAAAGCAGTGCGCCAGCGATGTTCGATAAGATCCTGATTGCCAACCGCGGCGAGATCGCCTGCCGGGTCATCAAGACCGCCCGGAGAATGGGCATCAGGACCGTTGCGGTCTACTCCGATGCCGACCGCGACGCCGTCCACGTCGCCATGGCCGACGAGGCGGTCCATATCGGCCCCGCCGCAGCGTCCGAATCGTACCTCGTGATCGAGAAGATCGTCGAGGCCTGCAAGCAGACCGGCGCCCAGGCCGTCCATCCCGGCTACGGCTTCCTCTCCGAGCGCGAGGCCTTCCCGAAGGCGCTCGAGGCCGCCGGCATCGTGTTCATCGGCCCGAATCCGGGCGCCATCGCCGCGATGGGCGACAAGATCGAATCGAAGAAGGCTGCGGCCGCCGCGGAGGTCTCGACCGTTCCGGGCTTCCTCGGCGTGATCGAGTCCCCTGAGCACGCCAAGAAGATCGCCGACGAGATCGGCTATCCGGTGATGATCAAGGCTTCCGCAGGCGGCGGCGGCAAGGGCATGCGAATCGCTTTCTCAAGCGACGAGGTCGCCGAAGGCTTCGCCCGCGCCAAGTCGGAGGCGTCGTCCTCCTTCGGCGACGACCGGGTCTTCATCGAGAAGTTCATCACCGATCCGCGGCACATCGAGATCCAGCTGATCGGCGATAAGCACGGCAACGTCGTGTATCTCGGCGAGCGCGAGTGCTCGATTCAGCGGCGTAACCAGAAGGTGATCGAGGAGGCGCCGTCGCCACTTCTCGACAAGAAGACCCGCCGGAAGATGGGCGAGCAGGCCGTCGCGCTGGCGAAGGCGGTGAATTACGATTCGGCCGGCACGGTCGAGTTCGTCGCCGGTCAGGACAAGTCGTTCTACTTCCTGGAGATGAACACCCGCCTGCAGGTGGAGCACCCGGTGACCGAGATGATCACCGGCCTCGACCTCGTCGAGCTGATGATCCGGGTCGCGGCCGGCGAGAAGCTGCCGATCTCCCAGGACGACGTGAAGCTCAACGGCTGGGCGGTGGAGAGCCGCGTCTACGCCGAGGACCCGACCCGCAACTTCCTGCCCTCGATCGGCCGGCTGACCACCTACCGTCCGCCGGAGGAGGGCCAGCAGGGCGCGGCCATCGTGCGCAACGATACCGGCGTGGAGGAGGGCGGCGAGATCGCGATCCACTACGACCCGATGATCGCCAAGCTCGTGACCTGGGCGCCGACCCGCGCCGCAGCGATCGCCGCGCAGGGCGAGGCGCTGGATGCCTTCGCCATTGACGGAATCCGCCACAACATCCCGTTCCTGTCGGCCTTGATGGCGCATCCGCGCTGGCAGGAGGGACGACTCTCCACGGGTTTCATCGCCGAGGAGTTTCCGAATGGCTTCGTCCCGCCCGAGCCTGCCGGACCTGTGGCGGTCCGCATGATGGCGGCGGCGGCCGCGATCGATCATAAGCTCAACCAGCGCAAGCGCGGGATCTCCGGCCAGATGCGCGCGCCGGGCCTGTTCGCCTTCGAGCGCGACCGCGTCGTAATCCTGGCGGGTGAATCCTATTCCGTCACCGTGGAGCCGGAGGCCGGTGACCTGCTGGTCACCCAGCCCGACGGCACGGCCCTCACGGTAGCCAGCACGTGGCGCCCGGGCGAGCCGGTCTGGATCGGCACGATCGGGTCGGAGCGTGTGGCGATCCAGGTGCGCAGCCTCCTCAACGGTGTGTTCCTGCAGCACGCCGGCGCGGCCGCCGAGGCCCGGGTCTACACGCGCCGCGAAGCCGAACTCGCCGCTCTGATGCCGGTCAAGGAGCAGGCCGGCTCGGGCAAGCAGGTACTCTGCCCGATGCCGGGCCTCGTGAAGCAGATCCTGGTCGCCGAGGGCCAGGAGGTGAAGAACGGCGAGCCGATCGCGGTCGTCGAGGCCATGAAGATGGAGAACGTGCTCCGCGCCGAGCGCGATGCCACGGTCAGTAAGATCCACGCCAAGGAGGGCGACAGCCTCGCGGTGGATGCGGTGATCCTCGAATTCGCCTGAGGCCGACGGGCGTTCGGCGTGAGCGCAGTCCACAACGAGCAGACCAAGCTGCTGGCGACGGCGCTGAACAACGTCGCCGTCGCCTACGTCGCCATCGGCTTCGTGACGCCAATGACCCCAGCCAACTTCGGTGTCCCGAACGCACGGCCCTGCGGTTCGAGAATGCGGTGTTCACGCTGGTTTGGCTGTGGACGGGTTGCATCTTACCTTACGGCGCAAGGCGTGCCCTCCGGAGCATGAAGTCGTGAATTACGATTGGCTCTTCGTCACGTTCGGCATCCCGGCAAACACCGTGGTGATTGCCTATGCCGCCGTGCGTGCGAACCATCGCGCCGCCCGACGCCTCGATCCGCCCGCGGGCGGGTGACCGTTTTCGTCGCCGCTGCGTGCCCCTCTACTTCGCCTACGGCGCCAACATGGATGCCGCCGCGATGGCGCTGCGGTGCCCGGTTTCGCGGCTGATCGGCGGCGGCCATCTTCCAGGCTATCGCTTCATCATCATGCGCGAAGGCTACGCCTCGGTGGTGCGCGCCCCCGGCCGCCTCGTCCGGGGCGTGGTCTGGGACTTGGCTCTCGACGACATCCCGGCTCTCGATCGCTATGAGGGCGTGGCAGGGGGCCTGTACACGAAAGCCAGCCTCCCGGTCCGGACCACGGGCGGCGTGAAGCGCGCCCTGATCTATCGCGGATGCTCGGCCGCACCGGGCCGCCCGCGGCCGGGCTACTTGGAAGCCGTCGTCGCGGCGGCACGCGCGGCGCAGCTACCGCCAGCCTATGTCCGGGAACTCCGCACTTGGTCGCGTGGCCTCCCGGCCTGATCGGCGGCCAACTGGTACGCGACATGCTTGGGCACGACCGAGCTGGAGGGCGGCGGGCAGCACCGCGTCCTGCGGCGATCCGCGATAGCGCAGCGCGCCCGTCGGTCAACGACGATTGCCGGCCGCCTGCGAGGGAGAGTTGTGCATGTCGTATCTGGCGCCCGCCGATTTCGTGAAGAAGGCCGTCGATGCCGGTGAGGCGAAGGTCTTCATGGCGACCAAGGACACCTTCATCAGAGCCTACATGGCCGGGGCGATCCTGGCGCTCGCCGCCGCCTTCGCGGTGACCATCAACCAGACCACCGGCCAACCGCTGGTTGCAGCCCTGCTGTTCCCGGTCGGCTTCTCGATGCTCTACCTGCTGGGCTACGATCTGTTCACCGGCGTCTGCGTGCTCACGCCGCTCGCCCTGATCGACAAGCGCCCCGGCGTGACGGTAGCGGGGATCGCCCGCAACTGGGTTCTGGTCTTCTTCGGCAACTTCGCCGGCGCGCTGACCACGGCGGTCATGATGTCGATCGTCTTCACCTTCGGATTCGCCACCGAGCCGAACGCCGTCGGCAAGCTGATCGCCGGGATCGGCGAGGCGCGGACGCTCGGCTACGAGAAGTACGGCGCGTCGGGCATGCTGACGCTCTTCATCCGCGCGATGCTGTGCAACTGGATGGTGTCGACCGGCGTCATCGGCGCCATGCTGTCCACCTCCGTGCCCGGTAAGGTGATTGCGATGTGGATGCCGATCACCGTGTTCTTCTTCATGACCTTCGAGCACTCGGTGGTGAACATGTTTCTGTTCCCGTCGGCGATCCTCATGGGCGGCCACCTGACGGTCATGGACTACCTGCTCTGGAACGAGATCCCGACGCTCATCGGAAACATCGTCGGCGGCATCGCCTTCACGGGTCTGATGCTCTACTCCACCCACGTCCGGACCGGTGCGACCCGGACGGTGGCCGATGCCGGGCTCCGTCGCCCCATCGCAGCCGAATAGGACGACACGGGCCCGTGCGCTCGCCGCGCGGGCTCCGTTCGGCAGGTAAAGGCTTGGATGAGCGAGATACGGACGGTCGCCGTCGTCATCACAGGTCGCGTGCAGGGCGTGTCGTACCGGGCCTGGACCCAAGCCGAGGCCCGTGCGCGCAATCTCGTCGGCACCGTGCGCAACCGCAACGACGGTGCGGTTGAGGCCGTGTTCCGCGGACCGAGCGAGGCCGTGGCACAAATGGAGACGCTGTGCTGGTCCGGGCCGCCCGGCGCCCGGGTCACCGACGTCACGGTTCGGACGTGCGACGACGTCCCTAGCGTGAGCGGCTTCGAGATCCTGCGCGGCTGACGGCCAAGTCTCGGCGGGCTTGACGGCCGCACCGGGCGGGTTCTGCATCGGCATGCGGGCTGGTATGGCATCGCGCCCCACCGTCGAGCCCGCGATCCGGAGACCATGCCCGACCTGACCGCCGGAAGTGCCGCCTTCTCCCCCCTCGATCTCGGGGCCCTCGTCTATTTCATCGTGGCCTGGATGGCGTACGGGCTCTCCGTCGGGCGTCTTCGCGGGCGCATGGTGTCGTTGAGCCAGATCATGAACGGCCATCGCTCCAACTGGGCGCGGCAGGTGATCAGCCGCGACAACCGCGTCGTCGACACCCAGATCAACGCCTCGCTGCAGAACGGCACCGCCTTCTTCGCATCGACCTCCCTGATCGCCCTCGGATCGGTTCTGACCCTGTCGCGCTCCGGCGACGATGTGCTGAACCTCTTCGCGACGCTCCCATTCGGGACTATGGCGAACCGGCTGACCTGGGAGCTGAAGGTCGCGGGGCTGGCGCTGGTCTTCGTCTACGCCTTCTTCAAGTTCGCCTGGGCCTACAGGCTGTTCAATTACGCGGCGATCCTGCTGGGCACCGTGCCGTCGAAGGGTTCCGGCGCGAGCGAAGCCGAGATGCTGCGGGCGGTCCGACGCCTGGCCGCGATGAATGTCAGCGCCGGCCGGCATTTCGCGCGGGGACAGCGGGCCTTCTTCTTCGCGCTTGCCTATCTCGGCTGGTTCGTCAGTCCCTACGTGCTCATCGTCTCGACATCCGCGGTCGTGATCATCATGTGGCGCCGTCAGTTCGCCTCGGAGATCCGCAACACGTTGCTCGAAGTCGGGGAAGGCCCGCACGAGGGACCCCTCGGAGCTTCGGCGGAACAGGCACGGACATGACCGATACGAAACCCGACGACGCAGCCATCGAGACTGCGATGCTCGGCCTGGTGACCGAGCGTGGCGCGGACAAGACCGTCTGCCCCTCGGAAGTTGCCCGGGCTCTGGGCGGCCCGCATCCCGACGGGTGGGGGCCCCTGATGCAACCGGTGCGCCGGGTCGCCGTGCGCCTCGCCCATGCCGGCCGGATCGCGATCCTGCGGAAGGGCAAACCCGTGGATCCGGACGATTTCCGCGGAATCTATCGGTTGGCGCTGCCCGCCGGATCCTCGGGACCCGGCAGCCAATCCGGCGTGTAGCCGGACCACCGATAGACGACGAGCCCGATCCACTCCTTCACGGCCAGATCGAGCTGAAACAATCCGTCCGAGGCAAAACCGTTGAAGCGCGTCAGGTCGCCCCAACCGCGTGTCCGGTAGTCGACCGGGAAGGCGTCCACTATGAAGCCGGCCTGCCGGAAGCAGCCGACGGCGCGGGGCATGTGCCAGGCCGACGTTACGAGCAGCCAGCGCTCCCCGGGCTTCGGCTGGACGAGGGATGCCGAGAAGGCGGCGTTCTCCTGGGTGTTGCGGGAGCGGTTCTCCAGGATCAGGCGGGTGCGCGGGACGCCGATGACATCCGCTTGGCGACTGAGGATGTCGGCTTCCGCGATGCCGCCACGGATGAAGCCACTGCCCCCCGAGAAGACGAGCCGCGCTGTCGGGAAGCGGCGCGCCAAGTCGGCGAGGTAGATCGGCCGCTCGGCCGCATCGTTGAAGACGATCTGATCGCGCGCCTCGGACAGGCCGGCTTCGATGCCGCCGCCCAGGACGATAATGCCGGCCGGGGCAGGTCCGTCTGGCGGATAGGCGGGAAAGCGCTGCTCCAGCGGAAGCAGCATCGCTTCCGACAGCGGCGACAATCCACCGAGCGCAAGGCCGAGGCCCCCGACGACGGCGAGGCCGAACCCGGTGCGGCGCAGGCGGGTTGCTGCGAGCAGCAGAAGACCGGCCAGAACGGCGAAGATGAAGGCGTTCGACGGGGTGATCACGAAGTAGATCACCTTCGAGAGCGGGAAGAACACTGCGGTCAGGCCGGCTTCGTCTCGGCCTCGAACCGGGCCCGGGCCGCGGCGTCCGGCGGCAGCAGGGTCGCGAGGCTCGCGCCCTTCTCGACCTCGCGCTGGATCCACAGATCGAGGCGCTGCTGTTCCACCGCCTCCAGGGCGATCTGTTCGGCGAGCCTGGCGGGTACCGCGACGATGCCACCGTCCGCGCAGACCACGACGTCGCCCGGATGGATCGCGGCACCTCCGCAGGAGACCGGCTGCTGCGTGCCGACCAGCGCGAGCGTTCCGATCGCGGCTTCAGGCATAGACCAGACGGGCAGCCCAACCTCGGCCGGGAGGGCACCGTCGGTCACCAGGCCCGCGACCCCACCCTGCGCGAGACGCGCCGCCAGGATGGATCCGAACGGCAGGGCCAGTCCGGAATTGGCCGCGTCGATCACCACGATGGCGCCTTCGGGAATCGCGTCGATCGCCGCCGCCAGATCGCCCACGGCATCGTCGCGCGCCGGGATCATCCGCAACGTGTAGGCGGTCCCGATCGCGCGCCCACCACGTCCGGTCAACCCCTGGGCGCTATGGGCCTTCACTCCGGCCCGAGTCAGGGCCCGGGCGAGACTCGCCGGCGTCACGGCGGATAGCGCGTCGCGCAGGGTCGGGTCGATTGCCATCAGGGACTCCGTGAAATGCAGCCCCCGTTCCGGCGGCGCTCCGCCAAGGTGGATCTCACGGGCCCTTCGACAAGCCCGGCCTCGATCTCAGCCGATGGGTTCGCCGAGTGCCCGGGCAGCGGCCGGCCGGGCTGCAATGCGCGTGTACCAGCGGCGCAGGGCCGGGCGCTCGACCCGCTCCGCAGGAAGGTTCAACCAGCGATGGGCCGCGCAGCCGAGGGCGATGTCGGCGATACCGAACCGCTCGCCGACCACGTAGGTCCGATCGGCGAGATGGGCGTCGAGGATCGCGGCCATCGCCTCGCTCTTCCTCAGCGAATTCGCAACCAGCGCGCGATCGGGTTCGGCCGCGCGGAAGAGCTGCCAGAACGCGTCGCGCATCGCGGGCGTGAAGCTCGTGGCCTGCCAATCGGCCCATTGCTCGACATGGGCGCGCATATGCGGATCGGCCGGGAGCGCGAGGGCAGGGGCGACGACGGCCAGATAGCGCAGGATGGCGTTCGACTCCCAGAGAGCGAAGCCGTCCTCCTCCAGGGTCGGGACGAGCCCGTTCGGGTTCATCGCGCGGTAAGCGGGATCGTCGACCACGCCATGGGCACCGCCGGCCTCCACGCGCTCGTAATCCAGCCCGGCCTCGTCCAGCGCCCAGACCGCCTTCTGCACGTTCACCGAAGTGAGGCGTCCCCAAAGCCTGCGCATCGTCAAACGATCTCCATTACGCCTTCGGTGGATAGGGATGTTCGCAACCGTTCGGGTCCGTCACCCGGGCGCCGTCGCCGGTCTCGCGCAGGTAGTTCGGTCCGACCGGCACCTTGCCGTGGCCGCCTGGGATGTCGAGCACGTAGGTCGGTTGGGCGAGGCCCGAGAGGCGCCCGCGGAGCGCGCGCATCAGGTCCTGCCCTTCCGCCAAGCCGGTGCGCATGTGTCCCGTGCCCGGGGCGAGATCGCCCTGGTGCAGGTAGTAGGGCTTGATCCGGTTCTCCACGAAGGTCCGCATGAGAGCCTCAAGTGTCGCCGCGTCGTCGTTGATGCCGCGCAGCAGCACGGATTGGCTGACCATGGGGATGCCGGCATCAACCAGCCTGGCACAGGCTGCGCGGGCAGCGGATGTGAACTCGCGCGGGTGGTTGGCGTGCAGGGCCACGAACACCGCGCCCTCGAAGCGTTGCAGCGCGTGGACGAGGGTGTCGGTGACCAGTTCGGGCTTCACCACGGGCACGCGCGTGTGAAGCCGCATCACGCGCACATGATCGATGCGCGACAGGCGCTGCGCGATGGTTCCGAGCCGCCGGCACGAGAGCGCGAACGGGTCGCCGCCGGTGAGGACCACCTCCCAGATGCGCGGATCCCGCTCGATATACGCCAGGGCCACGTCGAGTTCGGCCTCGGTCAAGGTCCCGAGCCCCTCCGGTCCGACCATCTCCCGGCGGAAGCAGAAGCGGCAATAGACCGGGCAGATATGCAGCGGCTTCAGGAGCACGCGGTCGGGGTAGCGGTGGACGATGCCGGCCACGGGCGCGTGGGCCGCGTCGCCGATCGGGTCGGCGCGCTCCTCCGGGACCGTCGTGCACTCCCGGGGATCCGGGATGAACTGGCGGGCGATCGGGTCTTCGGGATCAGCGGGGTCGATCAGCTCGGCCATGTCGGCCGTCACCGAGACGGCGTAGCGCGCGAGCACCGCCCGCAACGCCTCGGTCTCAGCAGCCGAGATCAGGCCTGCTTCCGCCAGATCTTCGGCGCTCCGGAGAACACGGTTCACGGCGCCGTCTCCGCGACAGGGGTCCAGATCACGTCCTCAACGCGGGTCCGGCCGCAGGCCAGCATCGCCAGCCGGTCGAATCCGAGCGCGATGCCGGAGGCCTCCGGCATGACGGCCAGCGCGGCGAGAAACTCGTCGTCGATCGGATACGCCTCACCGTAGACGCGGAGCTTCTCCGCCATCTCCGCCTCGAAGCGGCGCCGCTGCTCGACCGGATCGGTGAGCTCACCGAAGGCGTTGGCGAGTTCGACCCCGCAGGCGTAGAGTTCGAAGCGCTCGGCGACACGGGGATCGTGCGGGGCCGGCCGGGCGAGGGCCGCCTCGCTGACCGGGTATTCGCACAGAAAGGTCGGCCGCCCGACGCCCAGATGCGGCTCGATCCGCGCGACCAGCACACGGGAGACCAGATCGGCCCAGGTATCGTCCGCGGCGACTCGCAGGTCCGCGCCCGTCACGGCGACAGCGAGTCCATCGCGGTCCGTCTCACCGCTCCGCGCGACGGTGGCGAGGAGGTCGATGCCGGCGAAACGGTCGAACGCCTCGGCCAGCGTCAATTGCTCCGGTTGGGCAAACGGGTCGGCCTCCCGGCCGCGATAGGTGAAGCGGCGCAGGCCGGCCGTCTCGGCCGCGAGTTTCAGCAGATCGGCGCAGTCCTCCATCAGCACGCGGTAGGGCGCGCCGACGCGGTACCATTCCACCATCGTGAATTCTGGGTGATGCAGCGGCCCGCGCTCACGGTTGCGGAACACGCGTGCGACACTGAACAGCCGCGTCTCGCCGGCAGCCAGCAGCTTCTTGCAGGCGAATTCCGGCGACGTGTGCAGAAACAGGGGCGTCCGTGTCCCGCTTGCCCCGATGGCCTCGGTGGCGAAAGCCGACAGATGTGCCTCGTTGCCCGGTGAGACCTGAAGGCAGGCCGCGTCGGCCTCGACGAAGTCCCGCGCGCTGAACCAATCCCGGAACGCCGACAGGATCCGGTTGCGCATGAGAAGCGCCGGCCGGCGATCGGCATGGCGCTCGGGCGACCACCAATCGATACCCTGCGCCGTCACGGCCGGCCCAGCAAATCGCACCGACGTGACGCCAGTCGGCGTCGGCGTGCACGGCTTCGCACAGGCAGCTCGTTCCGGAGCATACGCATCCCCTGGCCCTGTTCCGCCCTCGACATCGGGATGAAGCGTCGCGATCGGGAAGAGGGTATACTCGGACGACCGTTCCCGCCGGCCCGCTGGCAACCGGAACGGAGATGCGATAGTGGCGTGGTCCGAGATGCAGTGCCCGCGCTAGGCGCGTGCCGCCCCCCTTGTCAATGCAGGACGCTATTCCGTGAAGGTTATCGCCTCAACGCTCCGTAAGGGCAACGTCGTCGAGAAGGACGGCAAGCTCTACGTGATCCTGTTCGCCGAGAACATCCATCCCGGCAAGGGCACGCCGGTGACCCAGCTGGACATGCGCCGCATCACCGACGGCGTGAAGGTGTCGGAGCGCTACCGGACGACCGAGCAGGTCGAGCGCGCCTTCGTCGAGGATCGCGAGCACACCTTCCTGTACAGCGACGGCGAAGGGTTTCATTTCATGAATCCCGAGAATTACGAGCAGATCGCCGTGCCTCCGGACGTGGTCGGCGATGCCGCCCCGTACCTTCAGGAGGGCATGGCCGTGATGCTCTCGGTCCACAACGGTGTGCCGCTGACCGTGGAGCTGCCGCAGCGCGTGACGCTGGAGGTTACCGAGACCGAGCCGGTCCTGAAGGGGCAGACCGCCTCGTCCTCCTACAAGCCTGCGACGCTCTCGAATGGCGTGCGGACCACCGTGCCGCCGCACATCGCCGCCGGTACCCGTGTCGTCGTCATGACGGCCGATGGCGCCTATGTCGAGCGCGCCAAGGACTGAGCGGACCTTCGGAATGCGTCGCGTGGGTCGCGGAGCGTATCAGCGCTCCGTCCGGGCGGCCTGCTCCAGGGTCGCGTAGCATTGCTGTGAGAGTTCCTGCGCCCGCAGGCGCTCAGGCCCGCTGAACGGTCGTCCGTCCTCACGGAAGAGATCCTCGCGGAGCAGCGCGTCGGAGGTGCAGCGGGCCGCGATCCGGCACAAGGGCCGCTCGCCGCCCGTCCGCGTGCAGATCGCCACGTAATCCGCCCGGAATGCCCGCAGGCCCGCCCGCGGATTGGCGCCCGTGAGCGCCACGACGCCGGTGAGGAGCGCCAGCAGCACGGGCTGGTGGATCAGGTAGATCGCCAGGCTGTGGCGTCCGGCCCAGGTCGCGCCCCGGCCGATCGCCGAAAGGGGTACCCAGGCGCCCAAGGCAGAGCGCGAGAGCCGGGGCAGGCCGATCCTGCCGACCGCGATCCCGGCGAGGACGAGCCCGAACCAGGGAAAGAGCGGCACGTAGTCGTTGGTCCGGGGCGTCCCGGATCCGAGGCCGAGGAAGTAGAGGGCCGGCGCATCGAGGACGGGCGCGTGGACCACGTGCGGCGCGGCGACGATCGCTGCGGCCGCCAACACGGTGACGGCGATCGGCGCGAACAGGAACGGGAGGCCCAGCAGGCTTGCCACCGCAATGCAGTGCAGAACGCCGAAGAACACGAACGCGTCCGGAAACGCGATCCTTGTTCCGAGCGTGACGAGGAGGGCGGCGCCGCCGATCCGCGCGAGGCGCAGAACCGTTGGTCTCGGCCGCACGCCGCGACCGTTCATCAAGACCAGCCCGACGCCGACAAGCACGAGGAAGCTGCCGGCGATCATCTCGGCCGCGATCCGCCCGGCCGGGGTCAGAGCGTAGTTCTCGGCCGTCAACCGCAGGAACCCGAGATCCCAGAGCGTGTGATAGCTCGCCATCGCGGCGAGGGCCGCCGCGCGCGCCGCGTCGATGACAGGGAAGCGGCGCGGCGGAACGGTCGCATCCGGCGTTGCGGCTGGACGATTCTGCGTGAGTTCGATGGCCATGATGCCGAACCCAAACCACGTCGGCGCCGGACATGCCAACCGATTGGCATCACCTCACGCGGTCAGCCGATGCCGCGCTGCAGCGCTCTCGCAAACGTGAACCTGGCTATCCTGCGCGCGACACCCGGCGCGATCGACCCTCGCCGCGGAAAATCCGCGCGCTGGATGCAGCGCTTAAACGCTGCTTTCGCCGGTCGCTGCGACCAATCGACTGTTGCCGGCTCGCCTCCCAGCCCCAAGATTGCATCTCGCCGGGGCTCGGCTGCCGGTGAAATGGGCTTCCCGGGAATCAGGACTTCGTTAATCTTGCCGGGAGAGCGCGCGGCGTGATTCGGTGTAGGTTGCTCGGCCATGTCTGACGAACACGGCTTCGGGCCGGAGGACCCCGATCGGGCCACGAGCCCTCGGACCGGCGAAACCGCCTCGCGCGAGGACGAGGCCCTGGATCTCGTCGAGGTGGCAGGCCGCATCAAGTGGTTCGACGTATCGAAGGGCTTCGGCTTCATCGTGCCGGATGACGGGTCGCCGGACGTCCTGCTGCACGTGACCTGCCTGCGGCGGGACGGCTTCCAGGCGGCCAGCGAGGGCGCACGCATCGTGGTGGAAGCCGTGGAGCGTCCGCGGGGCTGGCAAGCGTTCCGGGTGATCTCGCTCGATCAGGCGACGGCCCTGCATCCCTCCGAGATGCCGATGCCGCGCACGCATGTCAGCGTGACGCCAACGAGCGGGCTCGAGACCGCCGTGGTGAAATGGTTCAACCGGCTGCGCGGCTTTGGCTTCCTGACGCGGGGCGACGGAACGCCGGACATCTTCGTGCACATGGAGACCCTGCGCCGCTATGGGATCGCGGAGCTGAAGCCGGGCGAGGCGGTGCTGGTGCGCTACGGGGATGGTTCGAAGGGCGTCATGGCCGCCGAGATCCGGCTGGTCGACGGAGCCCTGCCGGCGTCGCACTGAACGGCCGCGTGCGGCAGCGCATCTATGTCGCTGTCGCAGCTAAGCATTTCAGGACCCGATTTCCACGGCGCGCATCCTGGTCTATGGCTGCGCGGCGGGCCCGACCGGCGCGCCTGTCCCCCTGAAAGGCACGAGCCTGTGATGTTTTCGACCCGTTTCGTGTCGGCAGCCGCCGCCGCATGCCTCATCCTCGCGGCCGCTCCCGTTCCCGCCGTCCGGGCGCAGGCGGCAGCCCGGGCCGTTGCGGCGGCGGGTGAGCCCTTGACGATCGTCACCAAGGCGGGGCCGAAGCGGTTCAACGTCGAGGTCATGCAGGACGATGCCGGGCGCTCCCGTGGGCTGATGTTCCGGCGGAACATGGCGGCCGACCACGGGATGCTGTTCGACTTCGAACGCGACGAGCCCGTCACGATGTGGATGAAGAACACCTATCTTCCGTTGGATATGGTCTTCATTCGTCCGGACGGCACGATCAGCCGGAT
This sequence comes from Methylobacterium sp. PvR107, assembly GCF_017833295.1. Lineage (NCBI taxonomy): Bacteria > Pseudomonadati > Pseudomonadota > Alphaproteobacteria > Hyphomicrobiales > Methylobacteriaceae > Methylobacterium > Methylobacterium sp. PvR107. The sequence continues at coordinate 1,520,077 of NZ_JAFIBW010000001.1, read as the reverse complement.
CGCGGCCAATACCGAGCCGCTGTCGACCGCCATCATCCCGTCGGGCAGCCCCGTCTCCGCCGTGCTGGAACTCAACGCCGGTACCGCCGCGAAGCTCGGCATCCAGCCGGGAGACCGCATCGAACATCCCCTGTTCAAGGCGCGCTGAACCCGCCTCGGTCAACCGCGAACGCATCGGGAACAAGCGCTTGACCGCCGCCGCGTTCCGCGCCAGTGTTCCGGCAATGTTCCGGTGCGCCGGGACGCCGGTCAGTGCGGAGGACCCGATGAGCGACGTGGCCGAGGCCGAACTGTTCGGCAACGATGACTGGTCCGTCCAGCCCGACGGTATCGAGCATCGCGACACGGGCTACTTCATCGCCCGCGACCTGCTTGCGGCGCGCCGGGGAGAAGGCCTGTGGGATTGGCCGCTGCAGATGGCCGAGAAGCGCTGGTGCCGGCCGAGCCTGTTCCGCGAGGCGTTCCTGGCTGCGCTGGAGCGCTTCGGCATTGCCCGGGACGCGGAACTGATCCGCTCGTTCGCTCTGGGCTACGGCATCCGCGCGGTGGTGGCGCCCGCCGCCGACACGTTCGTGACGCTGGCCGACATGCTGCAGCCGCGCGAGGTCGCGGATGTGGGCCGGGCCATCACCCGCCCGGCACGGACGCTCGTTGCCGCGGGGGCGTAACGTCCTGACGGCCCGACGGCGATTTGACCGCGTGCCCCCTGCCCGGATAGCCCTCCGCGACACAGCGCGGGAGAGAGCATCATGGCGGACCAGGATCAGGCAGGGCTCGATGGACTGATCACGCCGCCCCTATCGCGGCGGGGCTTCGTGATGACCAGCCTGATCAGCGGCCTGACCCTGGCGACGACCCGGGTCGAGGCGCAGGTGATCCACACGGACACCAACGGCATCGAGGCTGGCGAGGTGAAGATACCGGCCGCCGACGGGCCGATGCCGGCCTACCGGGCTGTACCGGACGGCGCGGGACCCTTCCCGATCGTGCTGGTGGTCGAGGAAATCTTCGGCGTCCACGACTACATCAAGGACATCTGCCGTCGCCTGGCCAAAGCCGGCTACTGCGCGGTCGCCCCCGAGCTGTACGCGCGGCAGGGCGATCTCTCGACGATGACCGATGCCAAGCTGATCATCCGGGACGTCATCTCGAAGACGCCGGATGCGCAGTGGATCGGCGACCTCGATGCGACCGTGGCCTGGGCTGGATCGGCCGCGAAGGGCGACACAAGCCGGCTCGGCATCATGGGCTGGTGCCGGGGCGGCCGAGACGTATGGCTCTATGCAGCGCATCGCCGCGATCTGAAGGCGGCGGTCGCTTGGTATGGCCCTGTGGGCGGCGATCGCACCGACATCCAGCCGCGGACGGCGGGTGATGTTGCTGCGGAGATCAACGCGCCGCTGCTCGGCCTCTACGGCGGCAGCGACACGGGCATCCCGGTTTCCGCCGTCGAGGCGGCACGTGACCGCGCAAAAGCCGCGGGCAAGATCGTCGAGCTGATGATCTATCCCGATGCGCCGCACGGCTTCCACGCCGATTACCGGCCGAGCTATCGCCAGGAGGCCGCCGAGGATGGGTGGAAACGGGCGCTCGCCTTCCTGAAGGCACACGGCGTCGGCTGATTGAGCCGCTTTTGCTTCTGTCCGGGACGTTCGTGGCCGGCTGTGTTACTCAAGACACGGCGACAACTTTCCGATTATGCAAGGATCCAGGGAGGATCTGTGCCTGCGCGGGTCCGGCCTACCGCGGCGATCGGTCCTTGAACTGATCGCCGTGGCCGCCGTTCAGCCCCTGTAGAGTGTCCTGGCCTATGAGCGATTCGGTGCAGCCCGGCCGGAAGCCCGTGATCCTCGTCGTGGAGGACCAACCCGACGAGCGCTTTCTCGCGGCCACCTTGCTGGAAGACACCGGCTTCACCGTCATCGAGGCCGAGACCGCGGACCGGGCCCTCGCCATCCTTAATGACCGCGGCGACGAGGTCAGCGTCGTCTTCTCGGACGTGCGGACGCCCGGGCCTATCGGCGGTTTCGAACTCGCGCGGATCATCGGCGTGACATGGCCGCGGGTGCGTGTGCTCCTGACCTCGGGCGATGCCGGCGACCAGCCGAGCGATCTGCGGGTCTCGGCGACCTTCATCCCCAAACCTTGGCGCGCCGAGGATATCCTGGCGTGGCTGGAGCAAGCCGCGGGACGCCCCGACGTCGGCAAGGGACCGGCCGTGATCGGACCAGGCGGAAAAATTATCACTCCCGGATTGGAAACCTGACGCGCGGATCGAGTTGTACGCCACTCTCGGAGCCCGTCGCGTCCGGGACCGTGCAATACAGTCGAACCCGACCTTGGCCATGCATATTGTCGCCGCCAACTATGCCGATACCTTACGCCGATCCGGCTCAAGGAACACGGCTGAATCCGCCGTGCTGGATACGGTGCGTCATGAACTCCGTTGCGTCTTCGGCGACGCGGACGATGACCTCCCGGCAGACCTGACCGCGCTGGCGCGCCGGCTCGACCGGCCGGACACGGGACAGAGCGTCTCCGCTTGAGCATTGCGCTCTCGGCTGGCTGCGCGAGCCTCGAAACTGGGTGCCGGGCGCGGAGATTGCCGCGGCGAGTCGCCAAGACGACAGAATCTGCTATTCAGCGCTCCCTGACCTGCTGACGCATCGCGTCTCTCTGTCGAGCCCTTCATGCGTCTCTCGCCCATCCGCAGACCGCTCGCTGCGGCCGCGCTCTTCACTCTTGCCGGCTTCGTCTCGGCTCAGGCTGCCGCGCCACCGCCTCAGCCCGCCGGCGGGCCTGGTGGGATCGGCGACCGCAAGATGACGATCACCAAGCGCCTGCTCGGGCGCGGCACCGCCAGCAGCTTCGCCTTCTACGCCGCCGGCGCTGCCCCGGAGGCTGGAAGGCCCGTGGCGATCGTCCTGCACGGTTGGGGCGTCGTGAACCCGCAGAGCTACGGCGCCTGGATCGACCATCTGGCGCGCCAGGGCTGGCTGGTGCTCTTTCCGCGCTTTCAGGAGGTGAATCGGACGCGCCCGGCCGATGCGCCGGGCATCGCCGAAACGCTCGTGAAGGCGGCGTTGGCCGATCTGACCGGGGATAACGAGGCCAAGCCGGATCTCGGCCGCGTCGCCATGATCGGCCACCTCGCCGGCGCTCCACTCGCGATGGATCTGGCCGCCGACGCCAAGACACATGGGCTGCCCACGCCGAAGCTGATCTTCGCCGTGACGCCCGGCGGGATCGCCAGCGGGCCGAAATCGCGCGGCATCGCGCTCGGCGAATTGTCGGCGATCGATCCCGCGACGCTCATCGTGACCATGGTCGGCGACAAGGATACCCGGGCCGCCGACCTCGCCGCGAAGCGCCTCCTGCGCGAGGCCAGCGCGGTGCCTCTGGAGCGGAAGCTCTTCGTGCGGGCGCTCTCGGACGACCACGGCTTCCCGGCCCTGACCGCGACCCTCGCGGCGCCCGCCGGCCTCGATACGGCCTATGACGGCGGCGCGATCAAAGCCGGCCCCGAACCCAAGGATACGGGGAAGGACGCTCCGAAGCCGCCGCCCTTCCGGTGGTCCGCCGACATGGCGCTGTCAGGCGAGCAGCAGACCCTCGTCTCGCAGGTCAACCTCGGGCGCGTCGACGCCCTGGATTACCTCGGGTTCTGGAAGACATTCGATCTGGCCGCCGCCGCTGCGTTCGCGGGCTCGGACGCTTCCGCGCTCAAGAACAATCCGCGGCTCGCCGACATGGAGCGGTGGAGCGACGGCTGGCCGGTGAAGCGACTCGCGGTGGAGACGCCGCGCCCGGCGCCAGCCGTCCAGGCCGGTGCGCCGCCGGCCACTACACGCAAGCGCTGATCTGGCGGGCGCTGAGCTGCCGATTACTGACTTGGCCGTCCGGGCAGCTTGGCCCTGGCTCAAGGCTTGCTAATCTGGTCCCGTTCGACACGGGAAGCCAAGCCATGCCCGAGTTCGTTGCCAGCCTGCTCGCCGCGGCGGCCTTCTGCCTCACCTTGCTCGCGCTGAACGCGCTGACACGCGTTCTGATCCAGACCCATCTCACGCCGTCCGATCTCGGCGAGAACGGCCTCCTTCAGATCTGCGGGGCCTTGTTGCTGGCGCGCGTGGCATATCGCCGGGCCCCGAGCCGCCGGACCTTCTGACGGCTTTCGGGCCGCGCCGGCTCCAGCCCGATCGGGACGTGTCTCGCGGGAGGCATCCCCCAGCTGAACCCGTGTCAGCGCAGAAAGGCACCGAAGGAGCGCGGGCCGTTCCCGGTGGGGATCGTCTTGATCACCGTCAGCGTCCGCGCGTCGAGGACGCTCAGCGTGTTGTCGCCCCAATTCGCCACGTAGAGGCGCCCATCCTCATCGGCGGCGATGCCCTCCGGGTGGTCACCGACGTCGATGTCGGCGATCGGCTTCAGCGTCGCGAGGTCGAAGGCGGTAACGCTGCCGGCATATTGATCGGTGACGAAGCCGCGTCCCTGCGTCAGTGCGATCACGTAGGGCCTTCGACCCGTCGGGACCCGGCCGATCTCGCGCCCCGCGCTGAGATCGATGACGGAGACGTCGTCCCCGGTCACGTTGGCCGTATAGGCCCGGCCCGCGGCGGCATCCAGGGTGAGGCCGAACGGGTGTTGCCCCACCGGAATGACCTTCGTCTCGCGGCGATTTTTGGCGTCCACCACCGAAATCGTGTCGGCTTCGCGGTTCGCCACATAGAGTGTCGCCCCGTCGGGACTCACGGCAAAGCCGGAGGGCGAGGCTCCGACGCCGATCTCGCCGTCCGGGCTCAGCGTTCCGTTGTGCTCGGTGAGCACGAACAGGCGGTGGCCGTACCAGTCGGCCACGTAGACCGTGCCGCCGCGCGGGTCCGCCGCGATGCCGAGCGGACCACCGGGCAGCGCGACCTCCGACAGGATTTGCCCCGAATCGAGGTCGATGATCGCGATCCCATGCCCCTCGGGACGCGTCACGTAGGCGCGCTTGCGGTCGGTCGACAACGCGATCCCGGCCGGCGCCCCGTCCACCGGTACGCGCCGCAGGACCGTGCCGGCGGCGAGGTCGATGATCTCGACCGCGCCGCCCAGCTGAGCCGTGACGATCGCCTCCCGCGCCGGCTCGGCCGAGGCAGCCGACGCGAGGAGGGTGAGGCCGGCGGCGAGCGCCGCGCGACCCCGATGCGACGTCACGAGCCCTTCTCGACCTTGGCCTTCAGGTTCGCGAGGCTGGCCTTGATCCAGTTGCCGACGCCCTTCTCGGACGCCTCGTCGTTCAGCTCGGGCGGCGGGTCATTGTTCATGTAGCCCCGGTAGAAGGCCGCCTTCCACTCGACCTTCGACTTGGCGTCGCCCGCGGGCTCGACCGTGATCGTCGCAGAGTAGTCGTTGGCCGGCAGGTCCTTCACGTCGACTTTGTCGATGTAATACGAGAACAGCTTGTCGTCGGGCTTCAGCTTGTTGCTGGTCTCCGAGATCTGATCGCCGTTCTTGAGCGTCAGCACACGCTTGAACTTGCCCGCCGGATCGCCGGTGAAGTCGGTCTTGGTAACGTTCTGAACCCAGTCGGCGTTCTTCACGTCGCCGACCACGGCCCAGACCTTGTCGGCCGGCGCGTTGATCTCGATCGATTCGGTGATCTTCCGCCGAGTCGGGCCGTGAGCCTGTGCCGTCGCGGCCACGAGTGCCGCGGTGGCCGCCAAGGCCAGGGTAATTTTCTTCATCTTGTCCTTCTCCTCCCGCCGTCAGCGGTCATCACGATCGAGAACGCGCGCCTCGGGGCCGAGCGCCGCCGCGACCTTGTCCTCGATCCAGCCCCAGGCCTCGCGCTCGCGGGGTCCCGCGGTCTTGCCGATGGCGATGGCGAGGTAGGCCATCTCCGTCAACACCTTGTCCGGCTCGAGCATGTGCAGCCGGGTCGAAAGAATGGCGGCCTCCAGGATGGCGGCCTGCGCGCGGTTGTAGCCGATGAACGGCGCGTGCGCGGCACTGTGAACCAGGCGCCCGCGAAAGCGCGGGCGCGTCGCGTGCGGCTCCACCGCCGCGACCGCGAACTCGGCATGTCCGAAACTGTCGGCGAGTCGGCGCCCCGGAATCGCCGTGCACGCCTCCGTCGGCCATTCGCGCCGGCCCGTCACCGCACCGGCGATGACCCGGATATCGCGGGGGCTCGACGCCGCGAAGAACGGATTGGCCTCCAGATTGACGATGGTCGGCGACGGCCGGAACGGCGCCAGCACGTAGCCCTCATCCTCGCCGATCAGGCCGAACGGCACGAGGTGCAGCTCACCCGCGGGCGACAGAGTCGTGACGATCGTCTCGAGGATCAGCGGCATCGGCTCACGCCCTGTCGGCCGGCACGAGCCGCCCGCAGACCAGCTTGGCCTTCGGATCCTGCGGTGGACCGGGCGCCGCCTCCGCGCGCGCGGCCTCTTCGGAAATGATCTCCGGCGCGCCAGCGTCGGCCTCGGGCCTCACGAGGCGGGCGTCCCGCGTTCCGGGCGGCGGCGCGTCCGGTCCGGAATGGCGCGTGTGACCGGCCTTCTTGAAGGCGGTGGCATCCTCGACATCGGCGTCGGCCGCGCTCCCCCAATCGAGGGGCTCGTCCTGCACGTAGCGCTTTCCGAGCCGCCACGCGGTCTCGGCTTTGGCGAGCTCCGCGCCGAGATAGAAGGCATGCGCGCCGTCGCTGGCGACATCGAGGTCGGGGAAGAAGGCCATCGCGTCGGTGCCGACCCTGTGAATGTCGCGGTTGTAGACGTGGATCCCGTCCTCCGCGACCGCGATCCGGTAATTGGGATCGCGCACCTCGGCAGCGCCCTGAGCCACTTCCTCGGCGGTCTGCACGTAGGGGCGCTTGTCGTGAAGGGCGAGCAGCGCGCGACCATACCCCTTGGGCAGCGCGGAATCGGCCTTGGCGGCGTACATCACCCGGCGGGCCGCATCGTGTTCCTCGACGGTGCGGCGGGTGTGGTTCGAAACCTGCACGATCAGCACGTTGCGGATCGAAAGCTCTGAGCACATGCCGACGAGGAGGGCTGTCACGCCCAAGGAGTCGGCCTCGGTCAGCTCGGTGAGATTGCCGGTGCCCATCATCATCTCGATCTCTGGCCAGCGGGCACGAGTCTCGCGATAGCGGGCGATCGAATCAACGAAGCCGTGATGGATCGGCTCCAGGATCGGATCCGCCAGGAACGGCCGCCCGGCCTTCAGCATCCGCTCGATCGCCCGGTCGAGGGACGGCAGGTCGTCGGGCCGCAGAGGCACGAGGATTGGCACGGCGTCGGTCTCGAAGGCGAGATCAAGTGTCTCCTCGTTGAGGCTCAGCAGGTAGTCGGCCCCGGCGCCCGCGCCCCGGGCCAACTCCTCGCCGGAAAAGGAATCGACGCTGACCGTGAGGCCGGCGCCCTTCAGCGCCTGAACGGAATCCTCGAGGTGGGGAAACGGCGTGTCGGGCAGTCCGCCCAGATCGATGACATCGGCGCCGCGCCGGGCGAGGTCGAGGCCCTTGGCCAGGATCTGGTCGACACGCATCTTCGAGGCGTCGACGATCTCCGAGAAGATCCGCAGATCGTGCCGGGAGAGGTCCACCTTCCGGGCCGTCAGGCCGAGCCACGCGGGCAGATCCACGACCTCGTCGGGGCCGCGCTCGACCGGCACGCCGAAATGCGCGGCCAGGTGCTCGGGATTGGCCCGGCACCGGCCCGGCAGGATCACCCGGGTCGCGCCCTCGGGCAGCACGACTCGGCGGCGGATGATCTCCTCGGTCATCAGCGCGGCGACCTTCACGCCGGCATCGGCGATGCTCCACCGGAACCGATCGGGAAGGCCGGCCGCAACCTTCTCCAGCCGCGCTCGCGCGAGGCGGCCGGTAACAAACACGATATGCTCGGGCGCGCTCACGCGGCGTTCCTCAGGGCGACCGTCACCTTGTCGGTCGGACCCCAGATCTCGATCGGGCCGCCGTACCGCGCGGCGAAGTCCGGGAAGGCAGCGTCCACCAGACCGACGCGCGCCAAGGCGGCGGCATCGTGATGACCGGGCGCATCGACGGACTTTATCAGCACGCAGCGTTCGGCCTCGACCTGCGCGGCAAGCCAGAGCGCCAAGCTGTCGGAGGTGACGTCCCAGGTCTCGGGGATGTCCGGATGGCCCGCGCGCAGCCGGCGCGGGTTCCACACCCGCGCCCGGGCCGGCGCAGCCTCCGTCCAGGGCTCCAGGCTCTGCACCAGGCGCGGCTCGATCCCGCGGAAGATGCCGGCCGCATCGCTCATCGCGTCGAGCGCGCGGCGGTGGGCTTCCGCGTCGCTGAAACCCTCGCGCACCTGCGCGGCCCGCACGGCGCTCGCGAAGGTGCCGCCGCCCGGCACGACGATGCAGCGCCCGAGCACGCCGTCGGCGAGCGCTATCAACAGGGCGCGGCGACGGTGCGGATCCGCCTCGAGGCTGCCACCGACCTTGACTACGGCGGTCACGCGGCGTCCCGCCGGTTCGGCCGCAGGGCGCGCAGCGCCTCGGCGACCCGCAGGGGATCGATGCCGTTGTGGCGATCAAAGTCGCGGCATAGGCCGCCACGGAAGCCCAGATAATCCGGCGCGTGCGCGCTGAGGCTTGGGATATCGATGACCCGCAGCGAGCCCGCAAGACCGCTCATCAGCCCATGAGCGCGGCAGCCCGCGGTGAAGGCCGCCAGATCCTGCGGCGCCGCGAGATCGGGCAGACGCGCGCCCCGCTTGCCGGCCGTATCGATCATCGCGCCCGCGAAGCCGGCTTCGGCGAGGTGCGGAACGAGGGCGGCGGCCGGGCCGTCCTCGGCGAACAGCACGGCGATCAGGCGTCCGGGCGAAGCGGCGGCGAGAGCCGCCAGTGCCGCGCGATCCGCGCGTCGTGCCGCGCCGATGCCGGTCTTGACCCAATCCACACCCGCCGCCGCCATCGCGGCCACGTCGCGCGGCGTCGGCTCGGCGACCGCGCTGGTCACAGCACCGCCGGACACCCGGGCGACGATCTCCCGCACTGTCCGGGTGTCGAGCGCGCCGAGCGCCCCGCGCTCGGGATCCTTGGCGTCGATCAGGTCGGCTCCGGCCAGCTGCGCAGCCTCGGCCTCGGCCGGATCACGGACGCTGACGAGCAGGCGGGGCAGGGGAGTGGCTCGGGCAGAGGACGCGGACACGGATGACTCGGGATTTCGACGGCAGGCCTTATGACTTCCCGGGCAGCGGCTCGGCGAGCAGGCGGTTCTTCACCACCCAACGCATGGCGTGGGCCCAGGTATCGTCGGTGTCGGCCCGGATCGTCACCTGCCCGCCGCGCACCACCTTGCCGGTCTCTGCCTCGGCGATGGCGACGCTCAGGTTGAAGATCTGACCGGACCCCTTCTCCACATAACCCGTCACGACGAGGTCCGCACCCAGGCTCTTGCCGATGTCCGCCGCGCAACCGTTGCACTTGTAGAGTGGGCCGTCCTTGGCCACGGTGTCGGCCTTCGGCGCCGTATCGACGATCTCCAGCCCGGCCTGATCGTGGAGTGCCTTGCGCAACTCGTCCGTGACCAGGGTGAGCTTCTTGGTGTCGGCCGGCCGCGCACGAGCGCCGTAGGAGGCACCGGGATCGAATAGCTCCACGGGAAACACCGCGGCCTTCTCGGCCGCCCGAGCCGCGCCGGGCAGGGTGGTCCCCAGAATGGCGAGCGCGCACGCGGTGGCGGCGCGGAGAGACGGGGGGCGCATCGTCAGGCTTCCTCTCGACGGTCCGATCGCCGCGTGCGGCGACATCGCTGCCGGCATAGGTCGGGCGAAGGGACAATTTGGCAATGTACTTCGCGGCCTGCGTATTCCACGACGGGAACGTGAACGTCGGGACAACAGGCCGCGGTTGAGCGGTCGGAGCGGAAGCTGTTAGAGGCCGCGCACATGCAAGATCCTGCACCCGACACGGTCGTCCTGCGCCTGGTATGGCTGCGCGTCGCGCTGGCCGCGCTCGTGCTGCTTCCGCTCTCCGCGCAGGCCCAGCAGGCCGCCGCGCAGCCGATCGAGACGCAGATCGGCCTGATCTATCGGCCGCAGCCCGCCCCATCCTCCTACGATGCCGAGGCGGCGCCGGAGGACGAGGGCCTGGCGGGCGCCAAAATGGGCATCGCCGACAGCAACACGACCGGCCGGTTCACCAAACAGACCTACGCGCTCGACGAGATCGCGCTGACCGACGACAAGCCGGACCCGGTCGCGGCCGCCAAGGATCTGGTCGCGAAGGGCGTGCGCTTTCTCGTCCTGGCACTGCCGGCAGACGCGGTGCTGGCGGTCGCGGATGCCGTGAAGGAGTCCGGTGCCGTCATTCTCAATGCCGGAGCGCCCGACGACCGCCTGCGCGGGGCCGATTGCCGGGCCAACGTGTTCCACATCCTGCCGTCGCGGGCCATGCTCGCCGACGCACTGGCGCAGTACCTGACGGTGATGCGCTGGCGGAAGCTCTTCCTGATCGTCGGCCCCACCGACGCCGACAAGGCTTATGCCGACGCGGTTCGCAACTCGGCCCGGAAATTCGCGCTCAAGATCACGGCCGAGAAGCCCTGGACCTTCGGACCGCTCGCGAAGGCGCGGGGCGACACCCCGACCCGGGCCGAGGCGATGGTCTTCACCCGGGGGCTCGACTACGATATGGCGATCGTGGCCGACGAGGAGGGCGATTGGGGGGATTACGTTCCCTACCGCACCGTCGACCCGCGCCCGGTCGGCGGCACGCAGGCGCTGACGCCCACGACGTGGTCGCCCGTCCTGGAGACCTGGGGGGCGGCCCAGGCGCAGAACCGGTTCCGGCGGCTCGCCGGACGCCTGATGCGCCCACTGGACTATCAGGTCTGGGCCGCGGTGCGGACCGTCGGGGAAGCGGTGACGGGCAAGAAGACCAACGATCCGGCCGTGATCGGGCCCTATCTCGCTCAGCCGGACTTCACGCTGCCGGCCTACAAGGGCGTGCCGCTGAGCTTCCGGCCTTGGGACCACCAGCTCCGGCAGGCGATCATCGTCGTGCAGCCGAAGGCGCTGGTCTCTGTGGCCCCCGAGCAGGGCTTCCTGCATCAGCGCACCCCGCTCGACACGCTGGGCGTGGATCTTCCGGAGACCACCTGCAAGTTCAAGTGAGGCCTCCGCCTGCGGCGTTGGTGAGCGGCCGACGCTCTCGCAACGCGCGGACATCGCACTACAATTGTCGTCCGAGAACGTCCTTCGAGGACGCCGGGAAGCCGCAAGGGAAGGGAATGGCATGAACCGCCGCGTCGAGGCAGGTCTGAGTGTGTTCGCCCTCGGAGCGTGGTTCGCCCTATGCGGGCCAGCCGCCGCCTTCACCGCCTACGTCACCAACGAGAAGGGCAATTCGGTCAGCGTCATCGACTCGACCACGATGGCGGTGACGGCGACCTGGAAGGTCGGCCGGCGCCCGCGGGGCGTGACCGTGTCGAAGGACGGCAAGGAGCTGTTCGTCTGCGCGAGCGACGACGACCGGATCGACGTGCTCGATACGAGCTCCGGCAAGGTGGTGCGCTCCCTGCGCTCGGGCCCGGATCCGGAGCAGTTCATTCTCGATTCCTCGGGTAACCCGCTCTACGTCGCCAACGAGGATGACAGCCAGGTCACCATCATCGATATCGAGAAGAACAAGGTTCTGGCCGAGGTGCCGGTCGGGGTCGAGCCGGAGGGGATGGGCCTGTCGCCTGACGGGAAGATCCTGGTCAATACCTCTGAAACGACCAACATGGCCCATTTCATCGACACGAAGACTTTCCAGGTCATCGACAACGTGCTGGTCGATGCACGCCCGCGCTTCGCCGAGTTCACCGCGGACGGAAAGTTCCTGTGGGTCTCCGCGGAGGTCGGCGGCACGGTGAGCGTGATCGACGTGGCGCAGCGCCGGTTGATCAAGAAGATCAGCTTCAAGATTCCGAGCGTGAACGACGAGGCGATCCAGCCCGTCGGCATCCGGATCACCAAGGACGGAACCAAAGCCTTCGTGGCGCTGGGCCCGGCCAACCGGGTCGCGGTCATCGACGCGAAGACCTACGAGGTCGAGAAGTACCTGCCGGTCGGCCAGCGCGTCTGGCAGCTCGCCTTCACGCCGGACCAGAAGCAGCTCTTCACAACGAACGGCACGTCGAACGACGTCTCGGTGATCGACGTCGCCGCCGAGAAGGTGGTCAAGAGCATCCCGGTCGGACTGCTGCCCTGGGGCGTGGCGATCTCGCCGAACTGATCCAAGATCCGAGTCGAATCGGGCACCGGGCGTTGCGCCCAAGGGTAGGAAGCGACATGACGCTCAAGTTTCGAACGGCAGCCCTCGCCCTGGTGGGGCTGCTCGCGGCCGGTCCAGTGCTGGCCCTGGACCTCACCAAGAAGCGGGAGAACCTGCCCGACCTCGTCCTGGGTGACGACCAGGGCAACGACTTCGCCGTCGAGAACAAGGACATCACGCTCGAATCCGGCAAGGCCTACAGGCTGCGCATCGTCGCCAAGGGCCGCCAGGAATACAAATTCTACGCGCCGGACTTCTTCCGATACATCTGGTTCAATCAGATCGTGATCGAGCACAAGGAGATCCACGGCGGCGGCCCACCCGACCACCTGGAATTCGACGATCCCGGCGAGATCGCCATCGAGTTCGTCGCCATCAAGCCCGGCACCTACAAGTGGGAAGCGCGCGGCCTGGAAGCGAAAGGCATGACCGGCACGCTGACGGTGAAATGATGCGCGTCCTGTTCCTCGTCTCAGGCCTTCTCCTCGCCGGACCGGCGCTCGCCGCCGATGATGCCTCCGCCTGCGCGGAGGGCATCACGATGATTCGTGACGCGCTCGCGCTGAACCCGCCCGAACCCGCATTGCCGAAGCTCAAGAAGGCCCTGCGGGTCGCCGAGCGAGAGCAGAAGGAGGGCGAGTTCGACGAGTGCCTCGACGCCGTCGCCGATGCCCGAAAGGTGCTCGGGCGATGAGCGCGGTGGAGGCTGCTGCCCTGCAGGTCGAGCAGGTCGGGCATCGGTTCGGGGCACGGACGGCGCTCGACGACGTCTCGATCACGGTGGCGCGCGGGCGCTTCGCCGCCCTGCTCGGGCCGAACGGCGCCGGCAAGACGACGTTGTTCTCGGTGATCACCCGGCTCTACAACAACCAGACCGGCCGGGTCGCGATCTTCGGCCACGGGCTCGACCGGGAGCCCTCGCGGGCGCTCGCGCGGCTCGGTGTCGTGTTCCAGGCGCGGACCCTCGATACCGACCTCACCGTCGAGCAGAACCTCCTGTATCACGCGAGCCTTCACGGTATCGCCCGCGGTGCCGGGAAGGCCCGCGTCGGGACACTGCTCGACCGGGTCGGCCTTGCCGACCGGCGGCACGACAAGGTCCGCACCCTATCGGGCGGCCAGTCGCGGCGCATCGAGATCGCCCGCTCGCTGATCCATCGCCCGGACCTGCTGCTCCTCGATGAGCCGACCGTCGGGCTGGACCTCGAATCCCGCGCCGACATCGTGGCGATCGTACGCGCCCTGGTACGGGAGGAGGGACTCTCGGTTCTCTGGGCGACCCACATCTTCGAGGAGATTGCGCCCGAGGACGACGCTGTCGTTCTGCACCGGGGCCGGATCATCGCCCGCGGCCGGGCCGGGGATATCGGCGGCCCCGGCGAGTCCCTGGCCGATGCCTTCCGCCGCCTCGTGGCCGAGCCGGGGAGGGCCGCGGCATGAGCGCGCCGATACAGGTTTCTTCGCCTCCTGGCGCTGTGCCGGCGCGCGTCGCACAGCCCCGGATCGGTCGCCTCGACGCGGTCGGCTACCTGATCTGCCTCGGCGGCATCGTCCGCCGGGAATTGCTGCGCTTCTTCAATCAGAAGGAGCGGTTCTTCTCGGCCCTGGTCCGTCCGCTCGTCTGGCTATTCATCTTCGCGGCGGGCTTCCGCAACACGCTGGGCGTCTCCATCGAGCCGCCCTACCAGACCTACGTGCTCTACGAAGTCTACGTGGTGCCGGGGCTGGCGGTGATGATCCAGCTGTTCAACGGCATGCAGTCGTCGCTCTCGATGGTCTACGACCGCGAGGTGGGGTCGATGAAGGTGCTGCTGACCTCGCCCTACCCGCGCTGGCTGCTGCTGCTCGCCAAGCTGATCGCGGGCGTCGCCGTGTCGATCGTGCAGGCCTATGCCTTCCTGGCGGTGGCCTATTTCTGGGAGACGGACATCCCGCCGCTCGGCTACCTGACCGCGCTCCCGGCCTTCCTGGCCTCGGGCCTGATGCTCGGGGCGATTGGGCTGTTCCTGTCCTCGCTGGTGCGCCAGCTCGAGAACTTCGCCAGCGTGATGAACTTCGTGATCTTCCCGATGTTCTTCGCCTCCTCGGCCCTCTACCCGCTATGGCGGATCCGGGAATCCTCGGAGACGCTGTACTGGATCTGCGAGCTCAATCCGTTCAGCCACGCTGTGCAGCTCGTCCGCTACGCCCTCTACATCCAGTTCGAGCCGGTCGCCTGCGCGGTCGTGGTGGGCGTGACGCTCGCCTTCTTCGGCGCCGCCGTCGTGGCCTACGATCCCGGCCGCGGCATCATGGCCCGGCGCGGTGGCCCGGCTGGCGAGACCCCCTGATGGAGCCCGTTCCGATGAACCCTCTTGACTTCCGCATCCTCGGCACCGCGCTCGGGCTGAGCCTCCTCGCGGGACCGGCGCTGGCGCAGCCGCGCCAAGATCCGGACTGGCCCTGTGTCCAGCGTAAGGTCGCAACCCTGAGCCCCGGCCAGTTCTGGACGGGCCCGGACATCGCCGCGGCCGGCGATTGGGGCAGCGACAACGATGCCGCGGTGCTCGCCCAGAAGATCGCCTCTCGGCGCACCGAGCTTTCGCAGGTCGGACCGCTCCTCGACGAGTTCACCGGAAAGGCCGGCACCGACAAGGACGCCAAGGACAAGGCCCTGACCCGGGTCTACGCCGGCGTGTTCGAGGTGATCAACGGCGAGCGCGACAAGGTGGTCGGCGGCATCGCCCGCTACGCCCAGGGCCAGCGCCGGATGGCGGAGCGGATCCGCGACGAGGCCGACAAGATCAGCCAGGTCAAGGATGCGCCGAGCGCCTCCGATGCGACGGAGCTCCCCAAGGATCAGTCGGAGCTGGAGACGAAGTTCGCCTGGGACCGCCGCATCTTCCAGGAGCGCAGCCAGTCCCTCACCTATGTCTGCGAGGTTCCCCAGCTCCTCGAGCAACGTCTGGGTGAGATCGCGCGGATGATCCAGGCACGGCTCTGAAGCCGTTCTGCGGATACAGACGCCTTTTGCCACATCATCCCGGGGAGCTTGCCGAATGCTCCCTAAGTGCTTGATCGCGCTCAAGAAACTGTTGCGGTTTCATCACGTCGAGCCGGCATCCGCGGCGCGGCGGGGGAAAGACCGCCAAAACAGCGCGATCGCGGTTCACGGACAATTGTGCGCATCCCCGCCACTCGGCATGAGTGATCACAAGCTCGTCGACAACGAGCATGGGTCTCGGGCCACGGGGGTTGGGAATGTCACTTCGCGCGTTGCGGAGCAGCTTGGTCGCGTCTGCATCGGTGCTCGCCGGAACGGTCCTGTCGGGGAGCGTTCAGGCTCAGCAATCGGTGACGCTGGGCGAGATCAGCGTGGTGTCCACGACGCCGGTTGGCTCAGGGGGCGGAAGTTCGAGCCAGGCGCAGACCTTCAACGGTCCCGGCCCGGTGCCGCCGAACGGGTCCGTGCCGCCGACCGGCCTGACCCGCCTGCGCGGCAGCGAGCAGCCCCTCGATAAGATCCCGAGCACGGTCGAGTCGGTCACCGCGAGCGACCTCGCCATCGATCAGGCCAGCGGCAATCTGGTCACGACGCTGGCAAGGCGCACGCCCGGCTTCAACATCTCCGACTCGCAGGGCAACAACAACCGCGTGGACGTGACCTATCGCGGCTTCACGGCCTCGCCGGTTCAGGGCGTGCCGCAGGGGCTCGCCGTCTACCAGAACGGCGTGCGCATCAACGAGGCCTTCGGCGACGTCGTCAATTTCGACCTGATCCCGCAGCAGGCGATCCAGCGGATCGACGTGGTCACCGGCAACCCGGTCTTCGGCCTCAACGCGCTGGGCGGCGCAGTCAACATCCAGATGAAGAACGGCTTCACCTGGCAGGGCACCGAGATCGCCGCCTGGGGCGGCTCCGATGCCCGCACCGCCGGCTACCTGCAATATGGCAAGGTCGTCGACAATTGGAGCGTGTACTTCACCGGCGACGGGCTGAATGACCGCGGCTGGCGCTACGAGAGCCCGAGCACGATCGGCCGGCTCTACGCCGATCTCGGCTACCGCTCGCAGGATTCCGAGTTCCACCTGATCGGTCTCGCGGCCCGCAGCTTCTACGGTGCCGCCGCCGCGACGCCGGTCGACTTCACCCATCGCGACCCGCGGGCGATCTTCACCTTCCCGCAGACCACCACCACCGAGGTCGGCTCGCTTCAGCTCACCGGCCGCGTCGACATCTCGCCGACCTGGGATCTGGCCGGCAACGCCTATTTCCGCCGCTTCAGCCAGACCTACGTGGATGGCAACGACGGCAACTTCGAGAATTGCAGCACGCGCTCCAGCTTCCGCGGCAATCTCTGCTACCAGGATGACGGGTTCAGCCCGTCCGCCGGCCAGTCGCAGCTCGCGTTCCGCAATCAGTTCCTGATCCTGGGCCAGCAGAACCAGCGCATCCCGTTCCGGGCCAACATCCCCTACGGCACCCTGGACACGACCCGGACCGAGGCCACGGGCTTCGGCGGCTCGCTCCAGGCCTCGAACCGCGACCGGGTGTTCGGCCTGCCCAACACCTTCGTGGTCGGCGGCAGCATCGACACGGCGAACTACTCGTTCAAGTCGTCCAGCACCCTCGGAGTCATCAACCCCGACCTGTCGATCACCACCAACCCGAGCAACCCCTATTACGGCAACATCCCGGGCCTCGGCACGCCGCAATTGCGGACAGCCGGCGCTCTCGGCATCGCGCCGAGCTCGGTCAACGGCTCGAATGTCTACATGGGCCTCTACACCCTCGATACGCTCGACGTGACCGACCGGCTGTCGCTGACGGCCGGCGCACGCCTCAACTTCGCGCGCATCCAGAGCGAGGATCTCACCGGCTTCTCTCCGGACGTGACGGGCACGCATTACTACAACAAGATCAACCCGGTCGCCGGCCTGACCTACCGCTTCTTCGACGCGCTGAACCTCTACGGCAGCTACTCGGAGTCGAACCGCGCCCCGACCCCGCTGGAACTGGCTTGCGCCAACCCGGACCGGCCGTGCCTCCTGCCGAACTCGCTGGTCGCCGATCCGCCGCTGAAGCAGGTGACGGCGCGGACCTACGAGGTCGGCTTCCGGGGCCAGCTGCCGAACACCTATGACGGCGGCGTCATCACCTACAAGATCGGTGCGTTCCGCACGGATCTCAGCAACGACATCCTGTCGCTCGCGACGCCCGGCAACACGGCGCGCGCCTATTTCGTGAACGTGCCCTCGACGCAGCGGCAGGGGATCGAGGTCGGCAGCGAGTACACGGCCGATTACCTGCGGGTCTACGCCAATTACGCGCTGGTCGACGCGACCTTCCAGTTCAACGGCACCCTGTCGTCGCCCAACAATCCGCTCGCCGATGATGGGGCGATCCAGGTCCGCAAGGGCAACATCGTGCCGCTGGTGCCGGCGCACCAGATCAAGGCCGGCTTCGACTACTTCATCACACCAGACTGGCAGCTTGGGCTCTACCTCCAGGCCTTCTCCTCGTCCTACTTCCGCGGCGACGAGTCGAACCTGAACCGCAAGCTCCCGGCCTATTACACGATGAACCTGCAGACCAAATATCAGGTGACGAAAAACCTCGAGGTCTTCGGGCTGATTACCAACCTGACCAACAACCGCTACGCGACCTTCGGCACCTTCGCGGAGCCAGGCCCGGTGGCCGGCAACCTGCGGATCAGCGATTCGCGGACCACGACCCTGGCGCAGCCGTTCTCGGTCTACGCCGGCATCCGCTACGCCTTCGGCGCCGACCCGGTGCCGATGTCGCCGGAGCCGATCATCCGCAAGTACTGACGGACGACACGACCCGCTGTGGGCGCTCTCGGCGGCTTCCAGGCCGCCCGGGGGC
This sequence comes from Methylobacterium sp. PvR107, assembly GCF_017833295.1. Taxonomy (NCBI): domain Bacteria; kingdom Pseudomonadati; phylum Pseudomonadota; class Alphaproteobacteria; order Hyphomicrobiales; family Methylobacteriaceae; genus Methylobacterium; species Methylobacterium sp. PvR107. Next base: position 1,501,926 of record NZ_JAFIBW010000001.1, on the reverse strand, counting down.
GCCCGCTTCCGTTTCCCAGTGCGCGGTGCGGCCTCCTGTCTCGGGAACGGCCCGATGCGCCCGGCGTCTCCACGGTAGTCGCATCCGGACGTGGCGGCCCGCCGCATCGCGGGCAGCCGGAGCCGATCGCGCTCAGGTGCAGTGGAGAAACGCCTCAATGATGATCAGATTCGCCCTCGCAGCCCTGGCCCTCGCCGCAGCCACGCCGGCCCTGGCGACCCCATGCGCCGACGAGGTCGACACCCTGCAGCGGCGTCTCGACAGTGCCGGTGCCGCCTCCGTGACGGGCACGACGCCGCCGGGCGGCCCGACCTCGTCGAATTCTCCGAAGGCGCTCGACAAGCCGCCGGCCCTCACCAAGTCGGACGCTGACGTGAAGCCCACCGCCGCGGGCGTGGAGGAGGCCAAGAAGCTCGTCGCCCAGGCCCGGGAGCAGGACAAGGGCGGCGACGCCCAGGGCTGCCGCGATACGATCATGAAGGCCAAGGAGAAGGCCGGCGCCCTGCCGTAGGCGGTGCGCGGCGGCCGGCGTCCCGACGGGCGCCGGCCGAAGACCGGCTCAGTACGCGTTCTCGGTCTTGAGCAGGGCGAACGGCGTGGTCAGCAGGATCTGGAGGTCGAGCAGGACCGACCAGTTCTCGATGTAATAGAGATCGTGTTCCACGCGCCGCTGCAGCTTCTCGGACGTGTCAGTCTCGCCGCGCCAGCCGTTGATCTGCGCCCAGCCGGTGATGCCGGGCTTGACCTTGTGCCGGGCGAAATAGCCATCGACGACTTGGTCGTACAGGGTGTTGGCCGCCTTCGCCTGCAGGGCGTGAGGCCGGGGCCCGACAAGGGAAAGATCGCCCTTCAGCACGTTGAACAGCTGCGGCAGCTCGTCGAGCGAGGTCTTGCGGATGAAGCGGCCGACCGGCGTCACGCGCGGATCGCCCTTGGTGACCATCTTGGCCGCGCCGGCATCGCACTGATCGACGTACATCGAGCGGAACTTGTAGACTTCGATCAGCTCGTTGTTGAAGCCGTGACGCTTCTGCCGGAACAGGATCGGACCGCGCGAGGTGAGGCCAACGGCGAGCGCGACGGCCAGCATGATCGGCGACAGCGCGAGGAGCATCAGCAGGCCGACGCCGCGATCGAACAGCGCCTTCACCACCACATCCCAGTCGGCGATCGGCCTGTCGAAGACGTCGAGCACCGGCACAGAGCCCAGATACGAGTAGCTGCGCGGGCGCAGGCGCAGCTTGGCGGCGTGCGCCGAGAGGCGGATGTCGATCGGCAGGACCCAGAGCTTCGCGAGCATCTGCAGGATACGCGCCTCGGCCGTAATCGGGATGGTGAAGACGATCAGGTCCAGGCGGGCATGCCGCGCGTAGGCGACCAGATCGTCGACGTTGCCGAGCTTCGGGTGGCCGGCCACCACATCCGACGAGCGATCGGTGTTGCGGTCATCGAACACGCCGACGATGCGGATGCCGCTGTCGCTCTGCGTCTCCAGGGCGGCGATCAGATCCTCGGCCGGCTGGCCGCCGCCCACGATCGCGGTGCGCCGATCGAAACGGCCGGCGCGGGTCTGTGCGTCGATGATCCGGAACAGGACGAAGCGGCCGACGAGAAGGGCGCCGAGCCCGGTGGCGAAGAACGTCCCGAGCCACAGCCGCGAGTAATGGTCCGCCACCTTGGCGAGGACCAGACCGGCGGCCACCATCAGGAAGGTCATCGACCAGGCGGCGATCAGCCGGATCGCGGTCTTGAAGAAGGCCCGGAATGCGGCGATCCGGTAGCCGCCCACTGCCTGGGTCAGCGTAACCGTCGTCACGGCGATCAGGCCGATGGCCCCGGCATAGGTCAGCCCGAAAGGGACCCGCCCTTGCAGCATCAGCAGGTGCAGCAGCGAGCCGAGACCGAAGATCAGCGCGCCTTCGAGCG